>NZ_JBEXUX010000022.1:0-143268 GCF_040629175.1 Embleya sp. NPDC005971
CTCGGGGTCGCCGCTGAGCGCGAGCGAGAGCGACGGGGGCAGGCCGCCGGTGCGGTACTGGTTGGCCGCCAGGACACCGATCTGGTCGCGCAGGGTGTTGAGCGCGGCCTGTTCCTCGGTGATCCGGGCCTGGGTCCGGCTCGCCGTGCCCTGCTGCTTGGTGATCTGCTCGTCGACGCCGTTGGCGGCTTCGGTGGCCTTGATCACTTCGCTGTGCAGTTGGTTGACGCGATCCTTGGTCTGCTGGAACGACTGCGCGGGGTCGGCGCTCGCGGTGCCGGCGAAGGTCATCACGCCGGTCATCGTCGCCGCGGCCGTGACGACGGTCGCTGCGGTACGCACGGCGGTGCGCGGCTTGGGCTTGCGGTGCTGCCCGGATCGACGTTGGGTCGCCACTGGTGGCGGGTCTCCTTCCTCGGCCGCCTACCGGGTTAGCTGACGGGTTCGGGCGGAAGAAGACGCCCTACGGTGCCGAGGCACCGATTCACCCCAGGGACTGCGAGGGTCCCCGGTTCCGGCTTCGCGTCGCAACGACGGCGATCACTCACCGTCACCAAAACTCGTCCCCGAATTCGGCGGAGGCGATCGTGTCGACCGGGATGGCCGACGTCGAACCGATCGCCTTATCGCAGAACGATAGTCACAGGGGTGTCACGGTCGGCACCGGGAGCCTCTGCATTGCCAAAACTTTACCAAGACTTCCGTTTCATTCTCCGCTTATTACGGGAAAAGCGCGTGGATGCCCGAAAATCGATCTTGGACCGATTTGCCAATGATTGGCGGCGTGGATCAGCCGCCGGCCCAACTCCATCGATGTCACCGAACGTGAGAAATTGGTCGTCCGCAGAGCTGTGGGCCGCAGGGGTTGTCGCGTCGGCTTCGGGGCCGCGGCGGTGCGCGATAAAGCCGAAGCCACGCGCCGCGAACGCGGTTCACGGTGTGGTTGTTTCGGAGTCGTCGATCGTCCGATGGGCCTTATGGGGACGGCTGTTCGGGTGACTGGTGCGTCGGACTGCCGGCACTGAATACTTACTGCGGCCGGGGGGCCGAGGTGGGGTGCCTCCTGTGCGTATCCGCTTCGGAGGTACGTCTGCATGCAGAGTTCGCGAACGGCCGGAGTTGCGCAGCCTGGCAGTGGGGACGACGCGGCGCTCGCGCGATTGAGGGGCGTCCTGGGCGGTTGGCGGGACTCGCTGCTCGACCTGGGCGGGCGGAACCGGCTGTTGAACTTCCGGCACACCCGCGTCGCCACTCTGGAGGTCGTCGCGCCGGACGCCGCCGCCGTGTTGGCCGGATTCGCTCGCGGCTGGCCGTTCGCTCCCGTCGAGTCCGACGGACGGGTCGAGGCAGGCACGGAGGCGGAGGAGGCCGAACCGGGCACCGAGACCTTCCTCGCGTACGACCTGGGTTCGGAGGCGGGCCGCACCGGTCGTGCCGACGGCCTGGTGACCCGGAAGAACACGCAGGCAGGGCTGGACGCGTCGCTCTACCAACTGCGGCAGAAGTCGGGTCAGATGTACATCGACTACGGCTTGTGGGTGCTCTGGCTGGGCGTCGGCATGTTGGAGTGGCGGGAGGCGGGCGCCGCGGAGACGTGCTTTGCTCCGCTGCTGCTCGTACCTGTGGAGCTTCGTCGGGACGCGCGGAGGCAGACGCGACTGCACCTGGCGGAGGACCAGGACCGGATCCACAATCCCGCGCTCGCGGTCAAGTTGGAGCAGTTGGGTGTCGACTGGAGCACGGTGGCCGACTGCGACGTGCTCGATTCCGACGCGGTCCTGTCGGCAGCCCGGGAGGTCGCGGGCACGCAGCAGGGTTGGTCGGTCGAGGACCGCGTGGTGCTCGGCCTCTTCTCGTCGCACAAGGAGGCCATGTACCAGGACCTCCAGCAGAACGAGGAGCGCATCCTGGCCCATCCGCTGGTGCGAGCCGTCGGCCTCGGCCCCGACGCGGGACTGCCCGACGACCTGATCGACTTCGAGCCGCCCGAGATCGACCGCATCGACGAGATCCAACTGCCCGAGCGGACCCCGCTCGTGCTGAACGCGGACTCCTCGCAGCGGCAGTGCATCGCGGCCGCGCTGGACGGGCGTTCCTTCGTGATGAGCGGTCCGCCCGGTACCGGCAAGAGCCAGACGATCACCAACATGATCGCCGCACTCATGCATGCCGGCCGGTCCGTTCTGTTCGTCAGCGAGAAGGCCGCGGCGCTCGACGTCGTCCGTAATCGGCTCCGAGGTGTCGGCCTCGGGGACTTCGTAATGGCCCTGCACAGCGGTGACACCGGCAAGAAGGCGGTGGCGACCGAGCTGGAGCGGGTGCTGACCACCGAGGTACGGATCACCGGGGCGGCCGAGCACGAACTCGATCGGGCCCGTCGCCTGCGCGAGGAGCTGTCCGCCTATGCGGCGGCGATGAACCACACCCGTGAACCGCTCGGCCGTTCCCTGCACGACGTCCTGGGCCGCCTGGTGCTGCTGGAGCAGGCGGACACGCCGCAACTCACCCTCGGCGCGCGGAGCACCGACACGATCCGCCGACTCGAAGCCGGACACCTGGGGTCGATCGTGGCGGCGGCGGGCGCCGTCGGACGGGCCTGGCGGCCGGCGGCGGAACGTGAGGCGTTCGTCTGGCGCGGGTTGAAGAGGGACTCCGCTCCCACCGCTGTGCTCGCCGAGGCCGCCGAGGCACTCGCCGACCTGGGTACGGCTGCCGAGCGTCGTCCGTTCGGGGCCACCATTCCCCAACCGCGCGCCGTGCCCGACCTACGCAGGGTCGTGACCACGTTGGAGGCGGGCCTGCCCGGACGAGACCCGGCCGCGGTCGGCACCGCCGGTGCCGGGCTCTCGGACGATCCCTCCGCCGGGTTTGCGCGGTTGGCCGAGCTGTTCGCACTGCCCGAGCCGCAGAGCATGCAGGCCGCCTTCGGCCTGCTGCAACTCGTCGATCTGACCTCCGCGGCCCGACGGCCGCCCGCACGATGGTTCGACGAGGACGGGCTGCGCGCGGCACATCGAGCGGCCGGGGAGTTGCAGGTCGCGTTTGCCGCCTGCGCGGTCGCGCGTGCGGCAGCGGAGGACGTCTTCGGTGAACAGGTCCTGCAAGCAGAGGAGTTGCCTGCCCTGATCGGGAGGTTCGCCGAGCAGCACCGGGGTGTGTTCGGGCGGCTGTCCTCCCGGTATCGCGAGGATCGCGCGGCGGCGGTCGCGCTCACCCGCGCCGGTTGGCACAAGACCGTGCCCCAACGCCTGACCGACGCCCTGGCCTGGCACGACGCCGCGGCCGAGGTCACTCGGCTGATGACTCTGCATCAGGAGGCGCTGGGCCCCTGCCTTCCGCGCGGCGCGGACGACCTGCCGTCCCTGCGGGCGGTGCTGGACATCGCGGACCGAATCGCCGAACTCACCCGAGGCATCGGTCGGCGGGACATTCTGGTGTCCCGTCTGGCCGACGGCGTCGAGTTCGACCCGGTGCCGGGACTGGTGGCTCGGGACGTCCGTGGCGCGTTGGGACACTGGTGCGACGTCGCGACGCTGCGTATCGCGCGCTGGGCGCAGTCCTCGACAGCGCTGCTCGACCTCTTCGAGGAACCTCGTCGGGTCGGGTTGTCCGCCGCCCTGCTGGGCACCTTCGATCAGGCCCGGCAGGCCGTCGACGAGCTCCGGGACGACCCGCGCGGCCCGGAGGAATGGCAGGCCCACCGCGCCGGACTGGACGTGCTGGCCCGGCACGGTGTCGAGGAACTCGTTCCTCGTGCCGTCGAACGAGGCGTTCTTCCCGAGCAGTTGCCCGACGTCGTCGAACAGGCGGTGCTGAAGTGCTGGGCGGACGATCTGCTCGGTACGGATCCCCGCCTCACCACCACTCGTTCGGCGGACCTGGACGCCCGGGTGGCCGACTTCCGGGAGGCGGATCGTCGGCTCGTCGCCGCCGCGAGCGGAGCCGTGATCGAGGCATGCAACGCGCGCCGCCCACGCCGTTTCAGTGGCGGGCCGGCCCTGGTGATCAAGCAACAGGCGGAGCTGAAGCGTCGTCACATGCCGGTGCGGGAACTGCTCGGTCGCACCCGCGAAGTCGTTCGGCTGATCAAGCCGTGCTTCATGATGAGTCCGTTGACGGTGAGCCAATTCCTGCCCCCGGACTATCACTTCGACGTGGTGATCTTCGACGAGGCGTCACAGGTGCGCCCGGCCGACGCGATCAATTGCGTGTACCGGGCGGGCTCGCTGATCGTGGCGGGCGACGAGAAGCAGTTGCCGCCGACATCCTTCTTCGACTCGTCGGTGGAGGACGATTCCGACCAATACGACGAGGAGGCTCCGCACAGCTTCGAGTCCCTGCTGCACGCCTGCAAGGCGGGTGCACTGCGCGAGTTGTCGCTGCGCTGGCACTACCGAAGCCGGCACGAGGACCTGATCACGTTCAGCAACAGGTCGTTCTACGGCAACTCCATGGTGACGTTTCCCGGGGCGCTGGACCACGGCAACGACATCGGTGTCGAGTACTTCCACGCGCACGGTGTCTACGACCGCGGCGGACGGCGGGACAACCGCCTGGAAGCGGAGATGGTCGCCCGGCGGGTCATCCACCACTTCGACACCCGACCCGGCCGCACGCTGGGCGTCGTCGCCCTGTCCCAGGCTCAGGCCGCGGCCATCGATCAGTCCGTTCAGCAGGCCCGGTTGCTGCGTCCCGACCTGGACCACTGCTTCACCGAGGATCGGCTCGACGGGTTCTTCGTCAAGAACCTCGAATCGGTCCAAGGCGACGAGCGGGACGTGATGATCATGTCGATCGGGTACGGCCCCGACGAGAACGCCAAGTTCGGCACGAACTTCGGGCCGATCAACAAGGGTGGTGGTTGGCGCCGCCTCAACGTCGCCGTCACCCGGGCGCGCTTGCGCATGGAGGTCGTCGCCTCCTTCCGCGCCGGCAGCCTGGCCGATGGCACGAACGAGAGTGTTCAGCACCTCAAGCGGTATCTGGACTACGCGGAGAACGGCCCGGCCGTCCTCGCGCAGGATGTGGTCCAGGCCGACGCCGAACCGGACAGCCCCTTCGAGGAGTCGGTGCTGCAGGTGCTGCGCGACTGGGGCCATCGCGTGCAGCCGCAGGTCGGGGTCGCCGGATACCGCATCGACATGGGGGTACGGCATCCGGAGTTCCCCGGTTCCTACGCCCTGGGCATCGAGTGCGACGGTGCGATGTACCACTCGTCGAGGACGGCTCGGGATCGCGATCGGCTGCGGGAGGAGGTGCTTGCCGGGTTGGGCTGGCGGCTCCACCGCATCTGGGGCACCGACTGGTATCGCGGGCGGGCCGCCGCCGAGGCGAGATTGCGCGCCGCGGTCGAGGCGGCGATCGAACGGGGACCGATGTCGACGACCACCGCGGCCAGGCCGGCGACGTCCGCTGCCGGGGACGAGCCGGACCGTGTCCCGGACGTGGGGCCGCCGGTCCGGCTCCCCGACACCTCGACCTCCTCCGATGTTCCCGGCCCGCGGAACGGCATGTCGCCGACCGTCCCGGCACCCGTGGAGCATGACCGGGTCCCGGTCGACACCGAGCCCGACCGGCCGTGGAGTTCCCGGTACGAGGTGTGCGTGTCGATCGCCGGCTCGCCGTACGAACTGCACACCCCGGAGGCCCGCCCCGCGCTGCGCGACATCCTGACCCGGGTCGTCGGGGTCGAGGGGCCCATCCACGAGGAGTTGTTGGTGCAGCGCGCGCGGGAGGCCTGGGGGGTGGCCCGGGCGGGCGCCCGGATCCGTGAAAACGTGCAGGAAGTGGTGCGTGGTCTCGTCCGCACCGGGCGGGTCGGGGTCGACGGCGAGTTCCTGGATGTGACCGACCGGGAGCGGCCGGCCGCCCGGGTACCGGCGGAGGGCGAGGCGCCGCGCAAAGCCGCGCACATCGCGCCGGCGGAAAGGCAACTGGCGCTGTACGAACTGGCCGCCGAGTGCCCGGGCATGTCTCGGGAGGAACTGGTCCGGCACGCCTGCGAGTTCTTCGGCTGGCGACGGATGGGTCGGGACATCCGCGGTTTCCTGGACTCCGACATCGACGAATTGCACCGTCGCGGTCGCCTGAAGGAGGCGGACGGATACCTCACCGCGATCGCATGACGCGAGCCGGCGGGCCCGAGGCGTCGACCGGCGCCCGGGCCCGTCGGCCGACCGGGCGACGCGCTCACCGTGGTGTCGGCGGCGAAGCGGGAACGGCCGACCTGCCCGGCGGGGTGGGCCCGTGGTGTCGGCGGATGGTGGTGAGCAGGCGGTACAGGTCGGTACCGGGAGGGCGCCGAGGGGTGGGGCCAGGAGGTAGGGCCACAGGCTGGTGGTGTGGCCGGAGAGTAGCGCCGGGCCGAGTCGGCGAGGTGGGTCAGGCCGCCCGGCGGGCGGCTTCCAGCCAGTTGCGGAATTCGCAGGCGAAGTGCCACTGGTGGCCGACGAAGACGTGCTCGGGGGCGCTCGTCGGGAACTGGATGGTCAGCCGGATCCGCAGGCCGTTCGCGCCGTCGCCGAACTCGTGCATGACGCGGGCGATTTCGGTGCCGTCGGCCAGTCGGCCGGTGCCGCCGATGCGTACCGGGTAGGTCTCGTGGCCCGGGTCGGCGATCGCGACGCCGTCGTGGAAGGTGAGGAAGAAGCGCAGCGGCCCGGAGCCGATCGTCTCGATGATCTCGACCAGGCCGTCGGCGGAGTTCGCGAGGTAGTGCTCGGGGTTGGCCGCGAGCAGCGCGACCCGGTCGGCGCTGCCGAGCCGGCCCTGCCACCAGGTCAGGAAGGTGTGCGCGTCGATGCCCTCGACCTCCATCTCGGTGACCGCGGACCGCCACTCGCCGTGCGCGGTACCGGGCAACGGGGCCATTGCCGCGTCCGCGGCGAGCAGGTCGGGGGCGAGCAGTTCGCGCGTGCGCTCGTCGCCGATTCGCGCCTTGAGCAGGGCGAGCGCGGTCCGGGCGCGGTTCAGTTCCCAGTCGAGGACGTCCTGCTCCGGGTGCTCGATGCCGTCGATCACGGTGCGGATGGTGAGGGGTTCGGTGCGGGTGCCGGGGGTGCCCATAATCTGCTCCTTCCAAATCAAGCGGAGAACTTCTCTCCGGTTTGAGAACGGTAGCATAGGCGGAGAGAAACTCTCCGATTAACTCTCGGGTGTGGTCGACCCTTCCCGTACACCCCGACCAGCGAAGGACGGTGCACCATGCGCGCGGACGCGGCACGCAGCAGACGGCGGATCCTCGACGCGGCCCGGGACGTCTTCCTCGAACGCGGTCTGGAGGCGCCTTTGGACCTGATCGTGCGCCGGGCCGGCATCGGGCCCGCCACGCTGTACCGGCGCTATCCCGACCGGGAGTCGCTGGTCCGCGACCTCACCGGGGATCTGCTGGGCCGATTGGAGCTGGCCGCCGAGGAGGCGGCGACGGTGGACGACGACGCGTTCGCGGCGGTTCGGCGTTTCGTGCATGCCGCGGCCGATCTGCGGATGGGGGCGGTCATCCTGGTACTCCTCGAAGGACTGGTCGTGGACGCCGAGTTGGTTCGGATCCGGACCGCGACCGCGAGTACCGTCGAGGCGCTGATCGAGGCCGCGCACGCGGCGGGCACGCTGCGCCCCGACGTCGGCATGGGCGACCTGGTCCTGCTCTCGATCCGGCTGTCCCGCCCGCTCCCCGGCGGCCTGGACCGGCTCGACCCGGACGGCGCGGTGCTGCACCACCATCTCGATCTGGCCCTGGACGGCCTGACCACGCGCGCGGCCGGGGACGCCGCCCCGACGCCCCGCACCCCGCTGTCCTTCGAGGACCTGATCACCGCCGCCGACCGCCCGACGGTCCCCGACCGCTGAGCCGGCCCGCCCGCCGAGCGGCCCCGGCCACGCCTCAGCCCTGCGCCATCGCCACCGGCCCGGTCCGCAACGCCCGCCACGTGGGCAGCAACGTCGCCGCGAAGGTGAGCGCCGCCGCCGTACCGACCACCGCCGCGTAGATGCCGATCGGCCCCGTCGGCAACCACGAGTCGGTGAGCGACAGGCTGAACGGGACCACCGCCGCGGCCGCCGCGACGGTGCCCAGGATCACGCCGATCAACGTGGTGAGCGCCGCCTCGACCGCGGACATGTGCATGATCTGGGCCCGGGTCGCGCCGTTGAGGCGTTGCAGGGCGAACTCGCGGCGCCGGTTGTGCGTGGCCAGGATCAGCGAGTTGACCAGGGACAGCGCGGTGTACAGGGTCAACATGCCGATGATCAGGTAGTTGGCCCACGCCTGGGTCTTGGATTCCTCGGCGTGCGTCTCCAGCAGCGCGTCCCGGGAGGCGGCACGAACTCCCGGATGTTCCTTGGCCCATGCCCCCAGCGAGGCGACCAGACGGTCGGCGTCGGTGCCCGGTGCCGCGCGGATCAGGATCTGCGCGGGCAGCCCATCGGTGGTGTGCGGCGCGAGCAGCGACACCGGCAGCAGCAACGAGTCGTAGCCCGGCCGGCTCCCGAACAGCGCGACCACCCGAACGTCGGCCGAACTCCCGTCGCCCAGCCGCAGCCGGATCGTGTCGCCGAGCCCGCGGTGGATCGAGCGGGCCAGGCTCTCGGGCAGCGCCACGGTATTGCCGCGCAACTCGGTCAGCGACCCGGAGGTGGCGCTCACCCCGGTGGTGGCGAGACCGAACTCGGTGTCGATGCCCTGGAGTCGCAGGCCGTGTCGACCGTCCGGCGCGGTCCGCGGCTGCTCGATGAAGCCGGCACTCGCGGTGTACGCACTCGCGCTCGCGACGCCGGGAATCGTGCGCACCCGGTCGACCAGGGCCGGGTCGAGGCCGCCGCCCGCACCGGTCAACACCGCGTCGGCCCGCAGGGTTTCCGTGTACACGCGTTCGGCGTGCGTGGTCGTGGTGGTCTGCAGGTACAACTCGCCGGTGCTGATCGCCACCGCGAGCATGATCGGCGTCACCACGGCGGCCGTCCGTACCGAGGTGACCCGCGAGCCGAGCATCGCGATCCGGCCGGACTCGCCGGTCAGCGCGCCCAGCGGGCCGGACAACATCCGGGTCAGCAGCTTGGTCAGGCCGGGGGCGAGCAGGGCCAGGCCGATCGCGGCGCAGATCACCGCCGGGCCCGCGGTGCTCGCGGCCACCGGACCCTCCAGGACGTACACCGTGACCAGACTCAGAGCGGTGGCGCCGGCCAGCGCGAGCAGCGCGAACGCGAGCCGGAACCAGTTGAACCAGCGCGGCTGGAAGGCGGATTCGGCGAGTGCCTCGGTCGGCTTGGCGGTCACCGCGCGCCGCGCGCCGACGAAGCCGCCGACCAGCGCGGTCAGCAGCACCGCGCCCGCCGCGGCCACCGCCGGGATCCAGCCCTGCTCGAACTCCACGGTCTCGGCGACCATGTCCGAGGCGACCAGCCGGTCGAAGAGCACCCGGCCGGCCGCCGGCCCGGTGAACCAGGCCACGCCCGCCGCCAGGACGGTCACCAGGAACGTCTCGCCGAGCAACATCCGGCGCAACTGGCGGGGCGTGGCGCCGATCGCGCGCATCAGCGCGAACTCGCGCCGGCGCTGCTGCACGGACAGCCCGATGGTGCCGGCCACCACGAACACCGCGACCGAGACCGCCAGGCCGCCGAAGACGCCGGCGAGGGAGATCAGGTCCGACTTGTTCGCCAGGATCTCGGGGTGCTCGACCGCGCCGCGATCGTCACCGGCCAGGATCCGGACGTGATGGTCGTGCAGTGCCCCGGCGACCCGCTTGCGCAGCGCGCCGAGATCGCTACCCGGGGCGGCCACGATCGCGATGTCGGCGACGGTGCCGGCGGGCGTCGCGAGCCGGTCCGCCTGCGCCGCCGCGAAGAACACGCCGGCCTGCGAGACGGTACGCGCGGCCCGGGCGATGCCGCTGACCCGGTACGCGCTCGCGCCGCCGTGCGCGGCGATCTCGACCCGATCGCCCACGGCCACCCCGGCGCGGCGCGCGAGCGTACTGTCCAGCACCACCTCGTCGGCCCCGACCGGCGCGGCGCCCTGCGCGAGCAGGTACGGCGTCAGGGCTGCGGAATCCCACGCGTGGCCCTGCGCCCCGTGGTTGCCGGCGGGGCCGATCAGCGCGGCCTCGAAGGTCTGTTCGCCGACCGCCGCCCGCACCCCCTCCAACGCCCGCACCCGAGCCACGAGCCCCACGGGCAACGGGGTGCGCTCGGCCAGTGCGAAGTCCCGCTCGCGGTCGCCGGAACCGTCGCGCGGACCGGTGAAGGTGGGATCGCCGATCACCAACAGCGAAGCCTGCGCCAGGCGTTGCGGCGGCGCGTTGTTGCGGACCCCGGTTTCGAGCAGCCCGCCACAGGCCATCACCACGGTCGCGCCGAAGCACAGCGCGATGAAGGTGGCCACGAAGCCACCGGCCCGAAAGCGCAGCGTGCGCAGGGCGAGCCCCCACATCAGCGGACCCTGCCGATCGGCCCGGGTCGGCCCGGCCCCGGCGCGTCCGCGAACGCGCCCAGGTGGGTCATCCGCTCGGCGATGGTGTCCGCCGTCGGCGCGCTCACCCGGTCCGCGATCCGGCCGTCGGCCAGGAAGACCACGTGGTCGGCATAGGAGGCGGCGACCGGGTCGTGCGTGACCATCACGACGGTTTGGCCGTCGATCCGTACGGATTCCCGGAGCAGGCCGAGCACCTCGGCCGCGGTCCGGGTGTCCAGCGCACCGGTCGGCTCGTCCGCGAACAGCACGGCGGGCCTCACGACGAGCGCGCGAGCGATCGCGACCCGCTGCTGCTGGCCGCCGGACAACTCGTGCGGTCGGTGTCGGGCCCGGTCGGTAAGGCCCACGTGCGCGATCACCTCGGCGACACGCCGGCGGTCGGCGCGTTTGCCCGCGAACCGCATCGGCAGCGTGATGTTCTGTTCCACAGTGAGCGTGGGCAGCAGGTTGAACGCCTGGAAGACGAAGCCGATGCGTTCCCGGCGGAGCTTGGTCAGCGCGTTCTCGTTCAACTCGGCGAGGTCCTGGCCGGCCACCGTGACCGTGCCCGACGTGGGTCGGTCCAGACCGGCCGCGCAGTGCAGGAAGGTGCTCTTGCCGGAGCCGGACGGGCCCATCACGGCGGTGAACGAGCCCTGCCCGAACGTGATGTCGACCCCGTCGAGGGCGGCCACCGACGCGGAGCCCCGGCCGTGGACCTTGCGCACCGCGTCGAGCCGGACGGCCGGCGGGCCGGCGCCCTCCCACTCGGCCGGCGCCGTGTACCACTCGTGTGTCGGTTGCCCGCCCACGTCGATTCTCCCGCCGATCCGGCCGCCACCCCGTGTACGGCACCGGGTCCAACGCTAGGAGCGCGAATCGCCCCTGCCCATGGGGTCGGCCACCGTCCGAGGGTGGGGCCGGCCCCACCTGCGCCCCCGGCGGGCCGGGTCCGCCGAAGCCGCTCGCGGGCCGGAAATCGGGCCCCGCCTGGGCCGAAGTGTGTACGCCGGGTCGTCCTCGCGGAGGGCGTGCCGGCCCCGGCCCCGGACCTAGCCTCGTGGGCATGTCCGCAGGTCGAGTGGAGGAGGGAAGAACATGACGAAGGCACGCGGTTCGTTGACGGCCAGCCTGGCGAGCGCGCTGGTGGGCGCGGCCCTGAAGCTGTTCGCGGACGACGTCGACACACCCGTGATCGCGCTCGGGAAGATCGGCGTCGTGCTGCTGATCGTCGGCATCGCCGAAGTGCTGTACGGGCTCTACCGGTTGACCCGCGAGGCCGGGGAGGCCCGGGAGGCCCGAAAGCCCTGACCGGGTGCGCCGAGCGCGGCGAACGGCCCGGTGATCGCGTCCCGACTGCTTTCCGGTCGCTTCCCGATCGCTTCGGTGATCGGTTCGGTGACCGGCCCGGCGATCGGCCCGCCGATCACCCCGTTCAGCGCACCTGCCGCCGCCCCGGCCGACGGTGCGCCACCCAACCCAGGATGCCCGCGCCGAGCAACGCCGAGCCCAGGAAGGCCGACAGCAACAGCCCGCCGCCCGAATCGTGCCCGCCCTGCCGCGTCACGGCCGCCGGCGCCCGCAGTTCGTCGACGCCGCGAGGCACGCCGAGCCGGCCCGTCCTCGGCTCGACCGCCCGTTCCGCCGCTCCCGGATCGGCCGCCACGTCGATCCGCACGGTCGCGGTGGCCTGGCGGCCGAGCCGGTCGACGATCGTGTAATGGAAGCCGTCGCGCCCGGCGAAGCCCGGCCCCGGCGTGTAGCGCAACACGGCCTCCGTCGTGCCCTCGTCCGGAGCGCCCTCGACGTCGAGGACCAGACCGTGCTCGGGATTGGTGTGCGACACCAGGGCCAGCCCCTCACCGGTGTCGCCGGCCAGCACCGGGACGTCCACCGACTGCCCGGCGCGAGTGCCGACCCGATCCGTGACGGCCCGCGGCGCGGCCGGCATCGGCGCTCCGAACCCGCCGTTCGGCCGTACCCGGTCGACACGCGAGCCCGGAGCGGAGTCGCCGGCCGGGCCGGCGACCACGGGCGGCAGCGACGGGATGGGCACCACGGCAACGGCGGGGCACCCGGCGCCCACACCGAACAACACCGCGCACCACACGAGCACCACACCGACTCGACGCATCCGGACGGCCGGTTCGGGTGTTCCGGAAACCGTGGCCACACAATCCTCCGGCACTCTGGTCCGGACACGGCCGGATCTGGGATGGGTCGGCCGGCGCCCGCCGGATCCGATGCCGGCCGAGGGAGCCGCTCTCGAACCCCGATCCTGTGCGCAGTGCCCACCGGTTCGCGACGCGGCACGCGGAGCGGCGGCGAGCTTCACCCACAAGCGTGGACCGACCGGGCCCGACAGTGGACCCGGCCCGGCGCGCGTGTCATGGTGGGAGGCGCTATGCGACGGCGGTACGAGGAAGTCGGTGTGAATCCGACGCGGTCCCGCCACTGTGATCGGGGAGCGACTCCCACACCGGCCACGACCCCGCGACGGGGTGGGAAGGCCGGGAGGAGCGAAGAGCCGAGAGCCAGGAGACTCACGTCGTCGCCACCTCACCAACCGGGGCGGATTTCCCCGAGAGAGGCCGGTGCTGCGCCATGTCCTTGGTACTGAGCCGGATCTACACCCGTACCGGCGATGCCGGTACCACCGCGCTGGGCGACAACTCCCGGACGCGCAAGACCGATCCGAGGTTGGCGGCCTACGCCGACACGGACGAGACCAACGCGGCGATCGGGGTCGTGCTCGCGCTCGGCGACCCGGAGCCGCAGACCCGTGCGGTGTTGGCCCAACTGCAACACGACCTGTTCGACGTCGGCGCGGACCTGTGCGCGCCGATCGCCGAAGGCGACACCCGGCTGCGGATCACCGAGGCCGACGTGGCCCGGCTGGAGGAGCACTGCGACGCGTTCAACGCGGAACTCCCCACGCTGCGCTCGTTCGTCCTGCCCGGCGGCAGCCCCGCCGCGGCCCTGCTGCACGTGGCCCGCACCGCGGCCCGGCGCGCCGAACGTTCGACCTGGGCGCTGATCGAGGCGGACGAACCGGCGGCGGGTGGGTCCGCGACGGTGAACCCGCTCACCGCGCGCTACCTCAACCGGCTGTCCGACCTGCTGTTCGTGCTCGCCCGACGGGCCGACGCGGGTGGCGCGGGTGATCTGCTGTGGCGTCCGGGCGACAACCGCTGAGCGGTTCGGCGGCACGGCCCGAGGTCGGCGACGCGATGGCCCGAGTCGCCGAGGTGGGGCCCTACTTCGTGCTGCGGACCGGAGCGATTGCCGACGGCGCGGGCTTTCGGCCGTTGGTCGAGTTGTACGACCGCGCCGCGCCCGACGCGTGGGCGGCCCGGGTGGAGTACGTGCGGGGCCGGTTGCGCACCGACGAGCCGCGGGTCGCCGCGTCGATCCTGTACCTGGGCGTGGCCTCGCGGTTGTGGTCGGTGGCGCTCGGCGCGGCGGTGCTCGGTCGGGTCGTGCCGGACCTGGACCCGGTCCGGACGCACTGGCGCTTCCCGGCGAGCGGTGCGATCGAACTGTGGGCGCCGGATCCGATCCCGACGCCGGTGCTCGCGGACCGGGCCGGGATCGACCGGGTGTACGCCGCGGTGATGACCGCGCACCTGGTGCCGCTGGCCCGGGCCACTCGGGCGGTGGTGCCGATCGCGGAGCGCCTGCTGGCCGGCAACGCCGCGTCGGCGCTGGTCGGTGCGGCCCGGGTGCTGCACCGGCACCCGGCGCCGGACGAGCCGGAACTCGTGACGACGACCCGGTCGTTCGCCGACGGTCTGTTGGCCACGGGCCTGCTGCGAGGGAGTGGGCTGCACGGCGCCCTGGGCGCGTTCCGGCGCACCACGTGCTGCCTGTACTACCGGATTCCCGGCGGCGGTACGTGCGGCGACTGCGTCTTCCACGACAAGCCGCCGCAACCGACCCGGGTCCGGATCGGGTCGTCGGCGCGCGGGCGTGACGGCGCACACTGACCGCGTACGATCGCCCGCTCGGCCCCCGGGACGCGCTCCGGATCCGGCCGAGCGGGTGATCCATCGGACACGCCGCCGCGCATCCGGGTGACATTCCCGGATCTGCGGCGCGGACTTTCCTAGCCTCGTCCCGGAGACACCGATTCCGGCATCGACGCACCGAACGCCGGGACCGTGTCCTCGGTCCTGCCGGGTCTGCGCCCCCGGCAGGATCGGGGAGACGGCCCCGGCCGTCGAAGGGCCGCCGAGGACGAATGACCGGCCGCTCGCCGGGCAGACGTAGGGCGCGCGGTCCTCGGCGATGACGCGAGGACATCGAGACCGTGAAGAGGAGTACGCACCGATGAGTACCCCAGGCCGAGAGCCCGGCGGCAGGTCCGCGTCGCGCGAGCCCGACGAGATTGCCGTCGACCCGACCGTGCCACCGCCCGCCGATTCCGTCGTCGAACCCCGCGTGCCGTCCGAGCTTCCCCGGCAGGAGCGCACACCCGGCCACAAACAGGAGCAAGTGGACCACGCCGTGGAGGAGTTGACCCAGGCCGAGCCGCCCGAGGCGATCCACCGCAAGGTCGGCGAGGCGGCCGAGCGGATCGACCGCGCCGCGCCGCGCACCCGGCGCCGGGCGCAACGGATCGCGGCCGCCGTGGCCGACCGGGCCGAGTCGGCCGAGGACGCGGTCCGCGACCGGGCCGACCAGGCCAAGGAGACCACCCGACACAGGACCGCGCAGGCCAAGGAGGCCGCCGTGCACCGCGCCGAACAGGCCAAGGAGACCGCCGGACATCGCGCCGAACAGGCCAAGGAGGCCGTCGAGCGCCGGGCCGAGCAGGTCAAGGAGGCCGCCGGTCACCGGGCCGAACAGGCCAAGGAAGCCGCCGGCCACCGTGCCGAACAGGTCAAAGAGGCCGCCGGCCACCGCGCCGAGCAGGTCAAGGAAGCCGCCGGCCACGGCGCCGCCCGGGCCCGCGAGGTGGCGGGAAACCGGGTCGGCCACGCCAAGGACCGCACCGTCGAGGTCGGCCACGCGGCCGGCAACCAGCTCTTCGACCACACCCCCGACCCGCTCCGGCACGCGAGCCTGGCCGGCGCGGCGGAGGTCCGCAGCCGTCCGATCCCCGCCGCCATCGCTGCGGCGACGACCGTCCTGGTCCTGATCTGGGCGCTCCGCAGGTCGCGCCGATAGGGACGAGGGCGCGACGACCCGCCGGCACCCGGCTCCCGGGCGCTCAGCCGGCCGACGCCTCCCGCGTCCACATCCGCAACACCCGTCGGGTCGCCTCGTCCGCGCCGGGCCCGTACCTCGCGGGCGCCGTCGCGGCGATCGCGACCCGTACGTCCGCCTCCGACCGCCCCGCGCCCCGCGCGTACTCGGCCGGCAACGCGGCATTGAGCTCCGAGGCCGACTCCGGCTCGGCCGCGTGGGCCAGGATCAACCCGGTCAGGTCCTCGCCCGGCAGCCCGTAGCCCACATGCGACCAGTCCAACAGCACGAAGTCCTCCTCCCGCGCGATCAGATTCACCGGACGCAGATCCAGGTGGCACGGTACGTACGGCAGTTCGGCGGCGCGTTCCGCCAGCGGTCCGACCGGGGACGGGGGTTCGAACAACCAGAGTGGCGCGTCCGGGCGCGGCGCGGCCTGCGCGGCGCCGAGTCGGCGGGCGAAATCGATCCATCGGGGCAGGTCCCACGTGGTCCCGGACCGCCCTCGCACGTAGTCGAGCCACAGCGCCACCGACCCGTCCGGTCGCCGGTCGGCCCGCAACGCCCGGGGCGCGGTCAGCCCGAAGGCGGCGTACACGGTGGGCGCGAAGCCGCTCTCGTACGCCTCGACCTCACGGGCCCAGTAGCGCGGATTGGCGGACGCCGTACCGTCCGGCGTCGCGAGTTTGAGCACCGCGTCGGCGCCACTGCCGCGCACATGCCAGACGTCGGAGTGCGCGGACAGCGGCGCGGCGCCCAGCGGGGAGCCCAGTTCGGGCGGTACGGATTCGATACGCACCGGCGGCGGCGCGGGGGGCTCGCTCAGGGTCGCCTCCGGGACGGTGCGCCTGTGGTCAACGAAGGACCGGGGCTCGGGGCGGGCGTCGGCGACCGATGTGGTGCCGGTAGGCGATCGGCGAATCGGGGCGGCGGGCGTGCCGGGCCCGTCCCGATCGCGCGGTGTGCCCGGTCGGCCGAGGCACGGCGGGCAGCGCGGCTGCGGCCGGCGCGGCGGTCGCGGTGGCGGGTTCGACCGCCGGTCGTGTGGTCGGCGGTACGGGTGTCGGATTCGGCAGGGCCTGGGGCCCCAACATGTGGTCCTCCAGCCAGGCCAGCCCGGGTATCAGCAGGAACATCACAATCAGTGCAAGCAGGGCGAGAACCAAGTACATGACGTCCGCCTGGGGGTGAGCGTGTCCGGGCCGTAGTGAGCCCCTAGCCGGTTGGGGTTGGCGCAAACGTGACGGTTAGGCAACGGGCCCGTCGTCCCAGGTCCGGAGATGATCGCTTCTGATCAACGGCTGAGCCGTGTGGGTGACGCCTCAAGGCGCCCTTCAGGGTGTCGTTCCAGGTGTCGTTCCAAGTGTCGTTCCAGGCGCGGTGATCACCTGACCGAAGTCCTCGACGCCGCCCCGCCGCTCCTGACAGCCTGGCCGCATGGCGAACGACGGCACCACGCTCGACTGCGACGCGATCCTGTTCGATCTCGACGGCGTGCTGGTGGACTCCCATCCCCTGATCGAACGCATCCTGCGCGCCTGGGCGCGCGACCGCGGCGTCGACCCGGACGTGGCCGTCGCGGCCTCCTACGGGCGGCGGGACATCGACCTGGTCCGCGTGGTCGCCCCCACGCTGGACGCCGAGGTCGAGGCGGCCTGGATCGTCGAGCGCGAGGAGCGGGACTTCACCGGCATCCGCCCGATGCCCGGCGCGGTCGGTCTGCTCGCCGCGCTGCCCGCGGCGCGCTGGGCCATCGTCACGTCCGGCACCCGCCGGGTGGCCCGCGGCCGACTGCGTGCGGCGGAACTGCCCGAACCGGTGTACATGGTCACCGCGGAGGACGTCCGCGAGGGCAAACCGGCACCCGAGGGCTACCTGCGCGCGGCCGAACTGCTGGGCGTGCGGCCGGATCGTTGCCTGGTCGTGGAGGACGCGGAGAGCGGTGTGCGGGCCGCGGAGGCGGCCGGCATGCGCTGTCTGGGCATCGGCGCGGCCCTGGCCGAGGGCGAGATCGGCGCCGCGCTGGACGCGTGGGCTTCGGATCTGCGTCCGGTCGATCCCGAACTGGTCACGGCGGGACATGTCCGGCTGAACATTCACACGAATGGGTCAAACTAGGAACGCAACCTCTCGGGTCCCATTGGCGTCTACAAGGGTGCACGACTCGGGGAACATCCACATTTGGGTTTGGGTCGGAGAGGCACCACTCGATGAAGAAGACGCGTATATCCCTCGCGGTCACCGTGACCGCGATCCTGGCCTTGTCGGCCTGCAACTCCGGTTCGTCGAGTGACTCGAGCGCCAAAGCCGGAGCGCAGTCGCCGCTGCCCGCCACCTCCTCGTCCGCACCGGTGACGCCGGCGCCCGAGAGCACCGCGCCGCCGACCTCCGCCGCGCCCACGACCGGCGCGCCCACCAGCGCCGCGCCCAGCTCCGCCAAGCCCGGCACGAGCAAGCCGGCCACCACCGCGACGAGCAAGCCGCCGACGAGCAAGCCGCCGACCACCAAGCCCGCCTCGCCCAAGCCGCCGGCCGCACAGGCCGGGCTGGACGAGCGGTGCCTGACCGGCCGGGCGATCTGCATCGACAAGCGCACCGACCGGCTCACCTGGGTGATCGACGGCCAGACCCAGTACTCCACGGCCGTGCGCTTCGGCTCGGCCGAGACGCCCACCCGTGAGGGCGCGTTCAGCATCAACTTCAAGAGCCGCGACCACGTGTCGACGCTCTACCACACGCCGATGCCGTTCGCGATGTTCTTCTCCGGCGGCCAAGCCGTGCACTACTCGGCCGACTTCGCCGCCAACGGCTACAACGGTGCCTCGCACGGATGTGTGAACGTCCGGGACAAGGGCCTGGTGCAGCGGCTCTTCAACGAGACCCGGGTCGGCGACAAGGTGATCGTCTACCGCTCGGTCAAGAAGTAACCGCGACGACTCGACGATCGGCCACCGCCCGGCTCCGACGACCGAGCGGTGGCGACCCGATCAGCGCTCGCGCGGCGAGCGCACCGTCTTGAACTCCGCCGGTCCGGCGCCCATCTCGAACGTGCCGTCCGGGTGCAGCATCGGGCGGCGCTCCTGCATCAGCTTCGAGTACTTCTCCACGTGCTGGATCGAGACGCCGTCGGGGTCGGTGAAGTCGACCAGGGCGATGGCCACCCAGAACACCGCGCGCTTGTTGTTGAACAGCGGCACGTTCACGGTGGAGCCCTGGCCGTCGGTGACCTCGGCGTGCGCGCCGTAGGACTTGAAGCTGCCGAAGCCGTTCTCGACCGCGCTGTAGGCGCAGATCAGCACGTAGCCCTGCTCGTCGGGCCGGGTGATCCGGACCGTCTCCCGGCCGGGGACCCGCGAGTCGCCGTCCAGTTGGATGTAGGGCGCGGCGGTGAGGCTGCCGAGTTCGCGGTAGTAGATCACCCCGTCCTTGTCGCCCTTCTTCGCGCCCACCTTGGACCTGGGCACGAACAGCGCGTAGAGGTCCAGGTCGGCGCCGGTCTTGCGGCGCGCGTCGTCGCCGCCGTCCCAGACCAGGGACGCGGTGACGGTGATCGAGCGATCGCCCTTGTCCATGTTGATCGTCGCTCGGCCGCCCTTGGCCAGGTCGACCCGGCCGAGCGGCTCCTTGGCCATCGAGATCGGCGCGGGCGCGGCCGGCGCGGGGGGCGCGGCGGGCTCCTTGACCATCACGTGCGCGGGCGCGACGGGCGCGGGGGTCGGCTCCGGTTCCGGCTCGTCCTCGACCGAGATGCCGAAGTCGGTGGCCAGCCCGGCCAGCCCGCTCGCATAACCCTGACCGACCGCGCGCACCTTCCACGCGTCGCCGCGGCGGTACAGCTCGACCAGGACCGCGACCGTCTCGCCGCCCGCGAACGCGTCCGGCGTGTAGCCGATCCGCGCGTCGCCGGACACGGTGACCGCACCCAGGCCCGGCACCTGGCCCAGGGTCATCTCCGGGCGATCCGCGTCCGAGCTCACCACGACCACCACGCGGGCGATGTCGGCGGGCAGCTTGGCCAGTTCGACACTGACGTGGGTGGTTCCCGAGGGGCCGGCCGCCGTGCGCACCGCGCCGTCGCCGCCGACGGGATTGTTGAAGAAGACCAGATCCTCGTCGGTGCGCACCTTGTGCGCGTCGGTCAGCAGCACGGCGGACACGTCCACGACGTCGGTCGAGCCCCACCCGATGGAGACCTCGGCGCGGTCGCCGGTCAGGGGCGCGTTGGCGCCGGTGGGCAGCGTGACGTCGGACATGGAGGGCCCTCCCGCGTTGGACAAAGGCGCCGTTTCGCGCCCTGATCAGGGGAACGACCCTCCCGCCGACGACGTTCCGCAAACCGGGAACTTTCCCCAAGCAGAGGTAAAGCCCCAGCCGGCGGCGTCCCTCGGGGGGCGACTCAGCCCCCGGACACCACCCGGTCGAACAACTTCCTGGCTTCGGCGAAGAACGCGGGCGCCTGCTCCGGGCCGGTACAGAACACCTGGATCGGCAGGTGCACGGCGGTCGCACCGGCGGCGATCACCTCGGGCGCGCCGGCCATCGTGGCGGCCAGGTCGAACCGCCCGGCGTCGTCCTTGACCATCGGCAGCGGGCCCTGCACACGCAGCGCCTTCGGGTCGCGACCGGCCGCGGCGAGCGCCTCGCGGATGCGGAGCACGTCCCGGGCCATGTCGGCGGTGGACAGGCCCATGATCGGAATCCAGCCGTCGCCGCTGTGCACGATCCGGTCCAGATTGCGCTTGTTGAGGGTGCCGCCGATCCACAGCGGCACGCCGCCCGCCTGTACCGGCTGCGGCGCGCAGTAGACGTCGGTGAAGTTCACCGTCTCGGAGGCGAAGGACGCGGGCAGGTCGGTCCACAGCGCCTTGCACGCGGCCAGCGTGTCGGTCAGCAGTCGTCCCCGGGCGTCCCAGTCCAGGCCGGCCGCGTCGTACTCCTCGCGCTGCCACCCGGTGGCCACGCCCAACTCCAGGCGTCCGCGCGAGATCCGGTCCAGCGTCGCGGCGGTCTTGGCGAGCAGGGTGGCGCTGCGCAGCGGGGCGACCAGGATGCCGGTCGCCAGGCGCACGTGGGAGGTGACGGCGGCGATCGCGGCGAGCAGGGTGAGCGGCTCGGGCCAGGCGGCCTCGGGCGGCGTGGGGAAGCGGCCCCACGTGTAGTTGTGCGTGTTGGGGCCCATCACCACGTGGTCGACCAGGACGATGCGGTCGATTCCCGCGTCGTCGGCGGCTCGGCCGACGTCCACGAAGCCGGGCCAGTCGTCGGCGGGCCAGGTGCCGAAGTTCGGCAGGCCGATGGAAAGTTGCACGTCGGTGGTCATGCGGATGCTCCGTCGGGTCGAGGTCGAGGTGGGTGCGGCCGAGGCGCGGCCGGGGCGTGGTCGAGGCGGGGCGGGGATTCCGGGGCCCGGGTGGCGGTTCAGCGCGATCCGGCGTACGGATCGCGGCCGGCCACCGCCGCGTCGATCACCGCGTCGCCGAACGCGGCCCGGGCGTACTTCTCGAAGGACGGTGCCCGGCGCAGCTCGTTGCCGCCGTCCACGGCCAGACTCTGGCCGGTGGTCCACGAGGATTCGGGGCCGGCCAGGTGGCGGACCGCTTCGGCGATGTCCTCGGGCAGGCCGGTGCGGCCCAGCGGCTTGTTCGCCACGAAGCGCGCGATCATCTCGGCGTCGCCGAAGATCCGGGCCTCCTCGTGCGAGCGCACCAGGCCGGGACGGACCGCGTTGACCCGGACGCCGGCCGCGCCCAACTCGTCCGCGGCGGCCCGGACCAGTGCCTCCAGGCCCGCCTTCCCGGCCGCGTAGCCGCTCAGGAACGGCATGGTGAGTTTGGCCGCGGTCGAGGACACGCACACGATCGCGCCGCCGCCGCGTGCGGCGATCACGGGCGCGGCGTACTTGATCGCCAGGAACGCGCTGTGCGTGTTGCGCCGCAGGTCGGCCAGGAACGCGTCGTCGTCCATGGCCAGGATCGGCGCGGTGCCGCCGCCGCCCACGGTGGCCACGCAGACGGCGAGTTCGGGGCCCGCCGCCCGGACCGCGGCGCGGATCCCGTCGGTGGTGCAGGCGTCCGCCGCGACGACGCGCACCTGGGTGTCGGCCGGAGCCGAGGCGCGCAGTCGGTCGGCCGTCGTGGCGAGCACGTCGGGGCGCCGCGCGGTGAGCGTGACCGAGCAGCCGTCGCGCAGCAGCCGGGCCGCGCACGCGGAGCCGATGCCGCCACTGCCACCGGTGACCAGGGCCATCCGACCGGCCAGGATTGCGGGCATGGGCGGGTTCCTCCCGGGGTGAGCAGGGGAACTGACGACGTGTCAGTTCCGCGTCGACGTTACACCTCGAATCATTCGAGCTGTAACGAAGTTCGGCTAGAGTGTGGCCATGACCACGGGGGAAGGCGAGCTGCCGGGACTGACCGCGCTGCTCTACGCGGCCACCGCACGGCTGGACGCGCACTTCGCCGCGTGCGCCGGCGCGGTCGGCCTGACCGCGTCCCAGGCGAACGCCGTGCACGAACTCGCCGAGCCGCTGGGCATGCGCGAGCTGGGTCGGCGGATGTGCTGCGAGCCACCCAACGTGACGTTCGTGGTGGACCGCCTGGAGGAGCGCGGCCTGGTCGAACGCCGGCCGCACCCGGGGGACCGCCGGGCCAAGCTGATCGCGCTCACCGCCACCGGCGCCGAGCTGCGCGAGCGCCTGTTCGCCGCGCTGGCCTGCGATCCGCCGCTGACCGGCCTGCCGGACGCCGACCGGCGCGCCCTGCGGGTGCTGCTCGACCGGGCGTTGCACACGTGACGAGGCCCGCCCTGGTTCTCGGCGACCGGCGCGACTAACCTGACGCCCCATCAGAGAGTGCGGCGCCGCTCATCCCGGCGACGCCGGGGACAGGAGTACGGCATGGCTGTGTTCGCGCTGCGTTTCGACTTCCGCAATCCGGCTTTCGCCGGGACGAGCATGGGGGAGCGCTACGCGGCGGCACTCGACATGGTCGAATGGGCCGATCAGCGCGGGTTCTTCATGGTCACGCTGTCCGAGCACCACGGCTTCGCCGACGGCTACCTGCCCGCCCCGCTCCAGTTCGCCGCCGCGATCACCGCGCGCAGCCGGAACATGGGCGTGACCATCGCGGCGATACCCGCGCCGCTGCACGACCCGCTGCACCTGGCCGAGGAACTCGCGGTGCTCGACCTGCTCAGCCAGGGCCGGGTCAACGTGGTGCTCACCAACGGCTACGTCGACACCGAGTTCGCGATGTACGACGTGCCGATGCGCGAGCGGGCCAAGCGCACGGTGGAGACCGTCGAGACGCTGCGCAAGGCGTGGACGGGCGAGGAGTTCGAATTCCGCGGCCGGACCGTGCGGGTGACCCCCGAGCCGTTCCAAAAGGGTGGCCCGCCGATCATCCTGGGCGGCAGCGTCGAGGCCGCCGCCCGCCGCGCCGCGCGCATCGCCGACGGGTTCATGCCGTCCAACCCGGCGATCTGGGAGTTCTACCGGGACGAGAAGGTCAAGCTCGGCGAGGAGGACCCGGGTCCGTACTTCGGCGGCGACACCAGCTTCTTCCATCTCTCGAACGAGCCGGACCGGGACTGGGACAGGATCGCGCCGCACGCGCTGCACGAGGTCAACGCCTACGGCGAGACGATGGCCGCGGCGGGCACCGCGGGCGTGGGCGGCTATGCGAGCGTCACCGACGCCGACGCGCTGCGCGCGGGTGGGCAGTACCGGGTGATCACCCCGGAGACCCTGGTGGCCGAGCTCAAGGCGCAGGGCGACGCGGCGTTCGCGATCCTGCACCCGATGATGGGCGGCATCCCGCCGGAGCTCGCGTGGGAGAGCCTGCGCCTGTTCGAGAACGAGGTGCTCCCGAACCTGTAGGCACCGCGGCCGTGCCGCGCACCCCGACACCGCGGTCGGGGCGCGCGTCGCGGCCGAATCGTGCGCGCGTCAGTGGTGCGGTGCGCCCGCGACGAAGTCCTTGGTGTGGTCCCACCACGTGCGCCGGTCGGGCGGGAAGCGGCGCAGCGAGCGAGCCAGCTTGGTGTCCGCGTGCGGCGAGGTCCGCCCCGGGCCCTCCTTGTACCGCCAACGCGCCCAGGGCGACTCCGGCTTGGCGATGCGCAGCGCCGACACCATCGCGACGAACGGTACGAACACCCCGATCAGCCCGGTGGCGACCTTGCCCTTGGCCAGCGCGCACAGGGCGAAGGCCAGATTGAACACGACCACCGTCGCGGCCACCGGCTTGCTGTCGCCGTCGCCGAGGCCGAGCGGGTTGGCGCCGACGAACAACAACAGGCCCATCGCGGCGGTGATCAACACCGCGTCCACCGACTTGCGGCCGTCCGCCGCCCAGTACACGTCGTCCAGGTGCACGAGCAGCGCGAACTCGTCCAGCGTCAGCGCGGCGCCCATCCCGAAGAGCCCGGCGAGCACCTGTCGCAGCGCGCCGCCCGGTTCGTAGGCGAACTCCAGCGCGCCCGCGATCAGCATCAGGAAGATCCCGTACACCTGATGGTGCACGTGCACCTTGCCCACCATCATGTTTCGGAACGGGCCCTTGCCCGCACGGATCAACCGGGTGATCAGGCGGGTCACCGCGAACGTGAAGATGAACGCGACGAGCATCCAGCCGACGCCGTGTGGCCCGGCCTCGGCGTCGCCGGCCAGTCGCGCCGTGGTCGAGATCCAGCCTTGGTGGTGCACAAACCGTCCCTGCTCGCGATTCCCGTGTGAGGAGGATTGTCCATGATCGAATGGACCGAATGGCGCCACTGCCGCACCGGCACGATGGCGACCGGATCGAATCGAGGTTAGGACGCACATGGCCCTCCCCACGACCTCCACCGAGGTGACCTTCCCGGCGGGCGCGATCACCGGCGACGCGCCGATCCTGGCCGCGCCCGTGTTGCCGGACGGGCGGACCGCCCTGGTGGTCGCCAGGACGCCGTTCCACCCGCTGGACCACACCTGGCCGGACCAGCCCGCCGACACCGGAGTGATCCGGGTGGCGGGCGCGGAGCTGACCGTGTCGGACTGTGTCACCGGCGCCCTCGGCCCGGCCGGCGAGTTCGCGGTGGGCGAGGCGATTCCGGTCCGGCGCGGCGACGAGGACTGGTCCTGGCTCGTGCTGCACGTCCTGGACCGGGCCCCGGGCGATCCGGGCGAGCTGGTCGGGGCGCGTGCCGAGTTGGCCGTGGACGCCGACCGTCGGGCCGCGCTGAGCGCCGCGCACACCTCGTGCCATCTGCTGGCGTTCGCGCTCAACGCGGTGCTCGCGCCGCGCTGGCGCAAGGAGGTGCGTACCGACAGTCTCGGCCGCCCCGACTTCGACAACCTGGCGATCACCTCGTCCCGGATGGACGAGGGCGGCAGCCGCGACGACTACCGGATCGGCAAGTCGCTGCGCAAGAAGGGCTTCACCGCGGACGGCCTGGCCGCGGAACTGCCCGGCATTCGCGACGAGGTCGAGGCGCTGTTGGCGCAATGGCTGAAAACCGATGCCGAGGTGCGGATCGAGGTGCCCGGCCCGGCGCTCACCGCCCGTCGGGAGTGGCACTGCGGCCTGCCGGACGGCGACGCGCACATCGCGTGCGGCGGTTCGCACCTGGGTCGGCTCGGCGAGCTGCGCTCCCTGGGCATCGACCTGAGCATGGACGAGGACGGCGCACTCGTCGCGCTGACCCGGCCCGAGCGCGGCTGATCCCGTCCCGAGGAGCGTCGCCTCGGCCGGTCGGGAACCGGTCCCACGATGCGGACGTTACCTTCGGAAGGAATTCTCTTTGCCTAACCATGACCTGGTCGGGGGACTTCCGACGTCCGCCATCACCCGTTCCAGGAGGCTCGCGCCGTGAACACCATCGCCCTGGGTCCATCGTTTCTGGACCCCGACAAACTGATCTCGACGTTCGGTTTGATCGGCATCCTGGTGATCGTCTTCGCCGAGTCGGGGCTGTTGATCGGCTTCTTCCTGCCGGGCGACTCGCTGTTGTTCACCACCGGACTGCTGGTCTCGGACGGCAAGTTCTCCCAGCCGCTGTGGCTGGTGTGCCTGCTGCTGTGGGCCGCGGCGGTGGCGGGCGACCAGGTCGGCTTCCTGTTCGGCCGCAAGGTGGGGCCGTCCCTGTTCAACCGGCCCGATTCGCGGTTGTTCAAGCGCGAGAACGTGGCGAAGGCGCACGAGTTCTTCGAGAAGTACGGGCCGCGCTCGATCGTGCTGGCCCGGTTCGTGCCGATCGTGCGCACCTTCACCCCGATCGTCGCGGGTGTGGCCGCGATGAAGTACCGCACGTTCGTGGTCTACAACGTGATCGGCGGCCTGCTGTGGGCGGTCGGGGTCACCCTGCTCGGCCACTCGCTGGGTCAGGTGGGCTTCGTCCGGGACAACATCGAGTTCATCCTGATCGCGATCGTGCTGATCTCGGTGGTCCCGGTCGCGATCGAACTCCTGCGCGCCCGTTCGGCGTCGCGCAAGCGGACCGCGGCGGACCGGCCGGAGTCGGCCCCGGGTCGCGGTCGGCACCGCGCGAGCGACGACCGGCCGGACGCGGAATCGGGTCCGCGGCGCTGAGCCGTACGGGTCGGTCCCGGCCGCCAATAGAGTTCACGCCATGCGCGCTCAACTTCTGGCCCGGGCAACCCTGCCGTCCCTGTGGAGTCTCGACCGCATCCCCGGTGCGGCGGCCTGGCTCGCGCACGGGGTGGACGGTTCGCTCGTCGTGCTCGACGACTCGCTGAGCACCGTGTGCGAGGTGCGATTGCCCGAGGATTGGCGGGGTGGCCACTCGGTCACCCCCGACCTCGGGTACTTCGTCGCCTCGGCACCCGATCGAGTGGTGGTGTTGGACGGACAGGGGCGCGAGGTGTGGGCCCATCCGCACACGCCGTGGGAGCCCGAGGAGGCCGGCTCCTGCGCGGTCACCGCGGCCGGGATCTGGGCGGTGGTGCGCACCGCCGAGGGTGACCGATGTGTGCTGCTGGACGGCGCGGACGGCAGTGCGCTCGCGGCCTGGCCGCTGGATCCGGCCACCGTCGGCTCCGAACTGATTCCGCATCCCGACGGTGTGCACGTGGGCCTGGCCGCGTCGCACGCCGACGACGCGTACCGGGTCTTCGTGCTCGGCACGGACGCCCCGGACCGGGTGGCCGAGGTGCCGCCGGGGGAGAGCCGGGTGCTCACCGACGTGCACGGCTCCGGTCGGATGATGCTCACCACGCCGATCGAGGCGGGCCCGCTCGCGCTGGTGCGCTACCCGGACGGCGCGGTGATAGCGGCCCGGCCGGGGGAGCAGGTCTTCCCGGACCCGGACGAGGTGTTCGACATCTACGCTGGCTTCGTGCGCCGCGACCTGGTGCTCGCGGCCTCCTCGGGCGAGCGGCACGTGTTGTTCTCGGTGCCGGACCTGCGGGCGATCGCCGAGGTCGAGTATCCCGAGGACGCGCCGCGCGAATGGCTCGTGGTGCGCTCGGACGGCGTCTGGCTGACCGCCGACGCGGAGTCGGGCGCGGTGTGCATGTGGTCGCTGGAGCAGTCGGCGGCGGTCGGCTGAACGCACGACCGGGCGTGATCGGGGCGCGTTTTCGGCCGGCCGGGTCGCCGCGCTGCCGAGACCCGGGTGCGGGACTGATGTTCGAGTGACTCCCGAGGGATAAGCCCATTAGCGGGAAATATGTCGCTTATGGTGCGATTGTGAACGCCGGTCGTTAGGTTGGGAGATCTGCCCGGAACCGGGATCCCCGGTTCTCTTCGGTGCCCGCCGCTTGGAGGGAGACCGCATGCCTGGACCGTTCTTCCGCGCCGCAGTCCCTGCCGGACTCGCCGCCGTTCTCGTTTTCACGATCACCCCCGCCGCCCTCGCCGACGACCCCGCAGGCTCCGCCTACCCCGGTGCCGACCAGGTCCGCCAGGCCCGGGACGCGGCCACCGGCAAGGTCGACGACATCGGTCGGATCGAGGCCGAACTCGACCGCGAGACAACCGAACTCGGGCGCCTGGACGTCCGCGCCGAGGCCGCCGTCGAGGCGTACGACGGGGCCGTGGTGCTGCGCGGGCAGGCCCGCGATCGGGCCGTGGTCGCCGACGGATACCTGCGTACGGCGGACGCCCGGCTGACCCGCTCCCGGGA
This sequence comes from Embleya sp. NPDC005971, assembly GCF_040629175.1. Classification (NCBI taxonomy): domain Bacteria; kingdom Bacillati; phylum Actinomycetota; class Actinomycetes; order Kitasatosporales; family Streptomycetaceae; genus Embleya; species Embleya sp. NPDC005971. Next base: position 27,761 of record NZ_JBEXUX010000022.1, read on the forward strand.
CGAACTCGGCCGGCTCGCCGCACAGACCTACCGGATGGGCGGCGGCGCGCGACTGGGCACCTTCCAGGCGGTGTTGGGCGCCGACTCGCCCGCCGACCTGCTCTCCCGCATGGAGGGCATCCGGCGGATCTCGCAGGACGGCGAGGACACCCTGCACCGCGCCACCATCGCCGTCCGGGACGCGGCGAGTGCCAGGACCGATGCCGAACACACCGCGGAGACGGCCACCCGAGCCGCCGAGGCGGTCCTCGCGGCCAAGGAGCGGGTCGAGGCCGAACTCGCCGAGCAGCAGCACCGCGTCGGCGAGGTCGCCGCCCGGCGCACCGAGTTGCTGAGCGAACTGGCCACGCTGAAGCAGACCTCGGTCGACCTGGAGACGCAGCGTCGGGACGGCCTGGCGGCCGAGGCCCGGCGTCGCGCCGAGGAGGAGGCCCGGGCCCGGGCCGAGGCCGACGCGGCCCGCGAGGAGGCCGACCGACAGGCCGAGCAGGCGCGGGTGGTGCGCGAGGCCCGGGAGCGGGAGGCGGGCAAACCCACGAGGACGAACGCGCCGGCCAAGCCCGCCGATGGCCCCGACCCGGTGACCGCGACCCGACCCGACCCGCCCGCCGAGCCCCCCGCGGCCGACGGCGCCGGCGCGGCCACCGCGATCGCCTACGCGAAGGCGCAACTGGGCAAGCCCTACGTCTGGGGCGGCGAGGGCCCACGCGGCTACGACTGCTCGGGCCTGGTCATGCAGGCGTGGCGCAAGGCGGGCGTGACGATGACCCACTTCGCCGCCACGCAGTACTTCGAGAGCACTCCGGTGTCGTACCGGAACCTGCGCCCGGGCGACCTGATCTTCTGGACCGAGACCAAGAGCGCCTCCGACATCCACCACGTCGCGATGTACCTGGGCGGCGGCCGGATGATCCACGCGCCGCGCACCGGCGACGTGATCAAGATCAGCAACATGTTCTACATGGGCACCCCGGACTACTACGCCCGCCCGTCCTGACCCTGTCCCCGACCGCCGCAGTGCTCGACCGCTCGACCGTCACGACGACGAAACGCCGTCGCCGGCGGCCACCTTCGCGGGTGGCCGCCGGCGACGGCGTTCGTTCGAGGGGCTACCGGGTCAGTGGTGACCCTGCTCGGTGAGCCGCTTGCGGGACGCCTCGACCTCGGCCTCGGCCTCGTCGCGGCCGACCCAGTTGGCACCCTCGACCGACTTGCCCGGCTCCAGGTCCTTGTAGACCTCGAAGAAGTGCTGGATCTCCAGCCGGTCGAACTCCGAGACGTGGTGGATGTCACGCAGGTGCTCCACGCGCGGGTCCGTGGCCGGCACGCACAGGACCTTGTCGTCGCCGCCGGCCTCGTCCGTCATCCGGAACATGCCGATCGCGCGGCATCGGACCTGGACGCCCGGGAAGGTCGGCTCGTCCAGCAGCACCAGCGCGTCCAGCGGGTCACCGTCCTCACCGAGGGTGTCCTCGATGAAGCCGTAGTCCGCCGGGTAGCGCGTCGACGTGAACAACATCCGGTCGAGCCGGATGCGGCCCGTCTCGTGGTCCACCTCGTACTTGTTGCGCGATCCCCGGGGGATCTCGATGGTGACGTCGAACTCCAAGGCTCCTCCATAGTGCTGCGCCGGGACCGTTGCCGGGACCGTTAGGGTCGTTCTGTCCGCGAGGCCGAACCCGGCACAGGTCCCGGACAGAACCTGATCTGATCTCAGTGTCTCGCATGGCCGGTGGTCCGGCGGAAGGGGATGGTCTCGCGTGGCCGGCACAAGGAGCAAAGCGATCGCCGCAGTCCTGGCGGCGATCGTGCTGGCCGTGCTCACCACGCTGGTGCACGAGTCGTGGAAGGGTGAGCCCCTGGCGGCCCGCGCCGACCCGACGGGCGGCCGGGTCGCGAGCGCGCAGCCGGTGCTCGCGCCGGTCTCCGGCAATGCCACCGGCGTCGTGCCGACCGAGGCCGGCATCCGGGCCGCGCTGGATCCGTTGGCCAAGGCGACCGCGCTCGGCGCCCCGCCCGCGATGGCCGTCGTCGACGCGCTGACCGGCAAGGCGCTGTACGGCGCCAACCAGGACCGCGCGGCAACTCCCGCGTCCACCACGAAGATCACCACGGCGGTGGCCGCGCTCACCGCGCCCGGCCCGAACCACCGGATCGCCACCCGGGTGGTGCCCGGCGGCACGCCCGGCACCATCGTGCTGGTCGGCGGCGGCGACCCGACGCTGACCGCGCTCGACGGCAACCAGTACAACAGCGCCTTCCGGCCCGCCCGACTGTCCGACCTGGCCGAGTCGACCGCGACCGCGCTCAAGGCGACCGGCACCACCCAGGTCAAGCTCCAGTACGACACCACCCTGTACACCGGCCCGGCCCTGCACGCGATCGGCGTCAACGAGAACATCGCCCCCGTCGTGTCGCTGATGGTCGACGAGGGTCGGGTGGACCCGACGGTGGTCGGCAAGGAGAGCAACCGGGTGTCGTCGCCGGGCATCGACGCCGCGAAGAAGTTCGCCGCGATGCTCAAGACGGCGGGCATCACCGTCGACGGCACGCCCGCCGCGGGCACCGCGCCCGCCGGCGGCGCGCCCGCACTCGCCTCGGTCCAGTCCCCGCCGTTGTCCGCGATGGTCGAGCAGATGTTGACGGTCAGCGACAACGACCTGGCCGAAGCCCTGCTGCGGCAGGTCGCGATCGCCAACGGACAACCCGCGAGCTTCCAGGGCGGCACCGTCGCGGCGCGCAAGGTCCTGGAGGGTCTGGGCGTCACCTACGGGGCGTCCAACCTCAAGGACGGCAGCGGCCTGGACAAGGAGGACCGGCTCACCCCGCAGACGCTCGTGCAGACCCTCGCGGTGGCCGCGTCCGAACCCCACCCCGAACTGCGCTGGGCCCTCACCGGCCTGCCGATCGCGGGCTTCACCGGCACCCTGGCCGAGCGGTACGGCCCGAACAGCAGCGCCGCCGACGCGGCCGGCGTGGTCCGGGCCAAGACCGGCTCGTTGACCGGCGTCAGCACGCTGGCCGGCCTGGTCCGGGACCGGGACGGGCGACTGCTCGCGTTCGCGATCCTGGCCGACCGCTTCACCGGCGATCCCGACCCGGCCCGCGCGGCGATCGACCGGATGGCCGCCGCCCTGGCCGACTGCGGCTGCGGCACCGGCTGACCCGGCCGACCCGGCACAAAACCCGCTCCTGACCAAGTCACAGCCCCCGGTTCCTCTTTCGGGGCCGCGCCGAGCACGTAACGTGGCCGTATGACGAGCGGCAACGGTGCGGACATGATCGATTGGGACCTGGCCGTGGCGACGGCGAACCGGCTCGTGCGGCCGGGACCCGACGTCGGACGGGACGAGGCGCGGGCGGTCGTGGCGGAGCTGCGCGCGCACGCCAAGACGTCCGAGGGACACGTACGAGCGTTCACGGGACTCGATTCGGGCGACAACGACACCCCGGTCCTGGTGGTGGACCGACCGGGCTGGGCCCGGGCCAACGTGCAGGGCTTCCGGCACGTGTTGCGACCACTCCTGGACAAGGTCGAACAGCGCCGCGAGAGCGTGCCGGGCGGTGCCGCGCTGGGCACCGTGGGCGGCAAGGTGACCGGCCTGGAGCTGGGCACCCTGCTCGCGTTCCTGTCCTCGCGCGTGCTCGGCCAGTACGAGACCTTCGCGCCGCAGGCCCCGGGCGCGAGCGGGCGTGGCCCCGGGCGCCTGCTCCTGGTCGCGCCCAACATCGTCCAGGTCGAGCGCGAGCTGGGCGTGGACCCGCACGACTTCCGGTTGTGGGTGTGCCTGCACGAGGAGACCCACCGGACCCAGTTCACCGCCGTGCCGTGGTTGCGCGACCACCTGGAACAGGAGATCCACGGCTTCCTCGGGGAGACCGAGGTCGACCCCTCCGCGGTGCTCGGCCGGCTGCGCGAGGCGGTCTCCACGTTCGCGGGCGCGCGCCGCGCCGGCACCGAGGGCGACACGGACGGCGGCTCGCTGGTCGAACTCGTCCAGACGCCCGAGCAGCGCGAGATCCTGGGCCGGATCACCGCGGTGATGTCGCTCCTGGAGGGACACGCCGACTTCGTGATGGACGGAGTCGGCCCGCAGGTCATCCCGACCGTGACGGAGATCCGGGAGAAGTTCGCCGAGCGGCGCGCCCAGGGCACCGGGCGGCTCGACCAGGCGCTGCGCAAGCTGCTCGGCATGGACGCGAAGCTGCGCCAGTACCGCGACGGCGAGCGGTTCGTGCGCGAGGTGGTCGGTCGGGTCGGCATGGAGGGCTTCAACCGGGTGTGGACCTCGCCGAACACGCTGCCCACCAAGGCCGAGGTGGCCGAGCCGGGCCGCTGGGTGGACCGGGTGCACGGCAAGGCGGGCGCCGCCGGCGCGCCGACCGAGGGCCCCGCCGACCCCGGGTGAGAGTCGGCGCCCGACACCCGACGCGGCGCCGGTACGCGCCGCGCCGGGCCCGCGCCGGCCCGCCCCGTCCTCATCCGGGCGACATCCGGTGGTGTCTGCGGCCCGGGGCGCTTCGGGTGACGTAGCGTGGGCGAACCAACTCTCTTCGGCATTCCTCGCGGCGGCCGCGACCTCCGCGAACCGGCCGAACCGGACGTGCAAGGAGGTGTCGTCGAGCCGTGGGACCCCATCCCGCCGTGGCCGCCACCAGGCTGGCCGTCCGCAAGACCCTGCGCGAGCTGCAACCGGGTGACCTGGTCCTGGTGGCCTGCAGTGGTGGTGCGGACTCGTTGGCGCTCGCAGCGGCCACCGCGTTCGAGGCCCCGCGGGCGGGTCTGCGTGCCGGAGCCATCACCGTCGACCACGGTCTCCAGGCGGGCTCCACCCGTCGTGCCGTGGATCTCGTCGCCCGACTGCGCGACCTGGGCCTGCGTCCGGTCGAGGCGCTCGGCGTCACCGTCGGCACCCGCGGCGGCCCCGAAGGCGCCGCGCGGCTGGCCCGATACACCGCCCTGGACACCGCCGCGCGGACGCACGGCGCCGCGCTGGTGCTGCTCGGGCACACCCTGGAGGACCAGGCCGAGACCGTGCTGCTCGGGCTCGCCCGAGGCTCCGGCGCGCGCTCGCTGGCCGGCATGCCGCCGCTGACCGGGCACTACCAGCGCCCGTTCCTGGAGCTGGGCCGCGACATCACCCGGCAGGCGTGCGTCGCGCAGGACCTGCTGCCCTGGGAGGACCCGCACAACGCCGACCCCGCCTACACCAGGGCACGGGTGCGGCACGAGGTGCTCCCGGTGCTGGAGAAGGCGCTCGGCCCCGGAGTGTCCGAGGCGCTGGCCCGCACCGCGCGCCTGTTCCGCGACGACGCCGAGGCGCTCGACCAGTGGGCCGACCGCGCCCAGGCGGACGTCACGCACGACGACGGCGAACTGGAGGTCGCCGGGCTGGCCGAGTTGCCCGCCGCGGTCCGCCGTCGGGTATTGCGCCGCACGGCCGTCGGCGCGGGCAGCCCCTCCGGGGCACTGTTCGCCCGACACGTGGAGGCGGTGGAGAAGCTGGTCATCTCGTGGCACGGCCAGGGGCCCATCCACCTGCCCGGGGGCGTCGAGATACGCAGACGGTGTGGCAGGCTTCTCTTTCACCGGCCGGCTCAATCCTGACCGGTGACCGCGGGGCTCAGTCGAAAACTTCGTAGTAAGGCATGTGGTGGACGAGAAGGACATGGGCGCCGACCTCGAAAGGGTCCTCGTCACGCAGGAGGAGATCGAGGCGAAGCTCGTCGAGCTCGCCGAACGGATCGACGAGGACTACCGGGGCCAGGACCTGCTCCTGGTCGGCGTGCTCAAGGGCGCCGTCATGGTCATGGCCGACCTCGCCCGAGCCGTGCACTCGCCGGTCAAGATGGACTGGATGGCGGTGTCCTCCTACGGCTCCGGCACCAAGTCCTCGGGCGTCGTGCGCATCCTCAAGGACCTCGACGCGGACATCGCCGGTCGGCACGTGCTGGTCGTCGAGGACATCATCGACTCGGGCCTGACCCTGTCGTGGATGCTCGCCAACCTCACCTCGCGAGGTCCCGCCTCGCTGGAGGTGTGCGCGTTCTTCCGCAAGCCGGAGGCCGCCAAGGTCGACATCCCGGTCAAGTACGTGGGCTTCGACATCCCCAACGAGTTCGTGGTGGGTTACGGCCTCGACTACGCCGAGCGCTACCGCAACCTGCCGTTCGTGGGCACTCTGGCCGAGCATGTATACGGTGGTTCGAAGCCGACCTGACCCGCTCGGACGCATGGATCACGGCTTCGGGTTTGCGCGATCGAGATCCTGTAACAGCATCCGGGAACAAGGGGAACGTTTCCCCTCGTTGGAGGGTGCGTCGGGGGTCGATTCACGAAGGCGCGCAAGGTGAGTGAACGCGCGGCGCGTTGACGTGCGGATGCCCGGTGTACCGTCTAACGCAGTGACATCCGATCAGCACGGGCGACCGTGCCGGGCGATACCGGACAGGCAACGTACCCGGGCGCCATAAGGCGTCCGGGTCAAAAGTCGGCAGGAGGGACGGGGCGTCTGCTGCCCCGCATCGATGGACGTCAAGCGCTATTTCCGCGGGCCGGTCATGTGGATCGCGCTGGCCGTCATTGCTGTGATCCTCCTGATGCAGCTCGTCTCCTCTTCGAGCGGCTTCAAGGGTGTCGACACCGGCAAGGCGATCCAGGCGATCCAAAACGACCAGGTCAAGTCAGCCAAGCTCATCGGCGGTAACGACCAGTCACTCGAACTCACCCTGATCGACGGGGTGAAGGTCGACAAGCACAACAAGATCAAGACTTCGTACATCGACGAGCAGGGCGTGGAGATCCAGCGCCTGCTCCAGTCCAAGTACGAGCAGGGCAAGATCCAGGACTCCTACACGGTCAAGCTCAGCAAGCAGAGCACGATCGTCAGCATCCTGTTCTCCCTGCTGCCGTTCGTGCTCATCGTCGTGGTCTTCCTGTTCCTGATGAATCAGATGCAGGGCGGCGGCTCCCGGGTCATGAACTTCGGGAAGTCCAAGGCCAAGCTGATCTCCAAGGACACGCCGAAGACGACCTTCGCCGACGTGGCCGGTGCGGACGAGGCGGTCGAGGAACTCCACGAGATCAAGGAGTTCCTCCAGGAGCCCGCCAAGTTCCAGGCGGTCGGCGCGAAGATCCCCAAGGGTGTGCTGCTGTACGGCCCGCCCGGAACCGGCAAGACCCTGCTCGCCCGCGCGGTCGCGGGTGAGGCCGGCGTGCCGTTCTACTCGATCTCCGGTTCCGACTTCGTCGAGATGTTCGTCGGTGTCGGCGCCTCCCGAGTGCGCGACCTGTTCGAGCAGGCCAAGGCCAACGCGCCGGCGATCGTCTTCGTCGACGAGATCGACGCGGTCGGCCGACACCGCGGCGCGGGCATGGGCGGCGGTCACGACGAACGCGAGCAGACCCTCAACCAGCTCCTGGTCGAGATGGACGGCTTCGACGTCAAGGGCGGCGTGATCCTGATCGCCGCCACCAACCGGCCCGACATCCTGGACCCCGCGCTGCTGCGCCCGGGCCGCTTCGACCGGCAGATCGCGGTCGACCGTCCCGACATGCAGGGCCGCTGGGACATCCTCAAGGTGCACGCCAAGGGCAAGCCGGTCACCGACGACATCGACCTCAAGGCGGTCGCTCGGCGCACCCCCGGGTTCACCGGTGCCGACCTGGCGAACGTGCTCAACGAGGCCGCGTTGCTGACCGCCCGCGCGGACGCCAAGCTGATCGACGCGCAGTCGATGGACGAGGCGATCGATCGGGTCGTGGCCGGGCCGCAGAAGCGCACCCGGATCATGAGCGACAAGGAAAAGAAGATCACCGCGTACCACGAGGGCGGCCACGCCCTGGTGGCCCACGCGCTGCCGAACACCGACCCGGTGCACAAGATCACGATCCTGTCCCGCGGTCGCGCGCTCGGCTACACGATGGTCCTGCCCGAAGAGGACAAGTACTCCACCACGCGCAACGAGATGCTCGACCAGCTCGCCTACATGATGGGCGGGCGCGCGGCGGAGGAGCTGGTCTTCCACGACCCGACCACGGGCGCCTCGAACGACATCGAGAAGGCCACCGGTCTGGCCCGCTCGATGGTCACCCAGTACGGGATGACCGAGCGGCTGGGTGCGATCAAGTTCGGCAACGACGGTGCCGAGCCCTTCCTGGGTCGTGAAATGGGTCACCAGCGCGACTACTCCGAAGAGGTCGCGGCTATCGTCGACGAAGAGGTCAAGAGGTTCATCGAGACCGCCCACAACGAAGCGTGGGAGATTCTCGTCGAGAACCGTGACGTGCTGGACAACCTGGTGCTGGAGCTGCTGGAGAAGGAGACCCTGGACAAGGCCCAGGTCGCCGAGATCTTCGCTCCGGTCACCAAGCGCCCGGCTCGTCCCGCGTGGACGGGTTCCAGCCGGCGTCAGCCGTCCAGCCGTCCCCCCGTGATGACGCCCCGCGAGCTCACACTCTCCGGCGGCGGCAGCGAGAATGGAATTCTCAACGGTGGCTCGACCTCTGCGACGGGCACCACGACGGGGTCCGGTGGGGCGGTAGCGCACCCCGAGCCGCCGTCCGATTCTCCGGAGAACTGAACGTGACGATCGACCCGGTCACCTTCGACGGTCGTACCGTGGGTGAGTTCGACCAGGATCGCGCCGAGCGCGCGGTTCGGGAGCTGTTGCTCGCGGTCGGGGAGAACCCCGACCGCGAGGGTCTCAAGGACACCCCGGCTCGTGTGGCCAGGTCGTACCAGGAGATCTTCGCGGGACTGCGGCAGGAGCCCGAGGACGTACTCACCACGACCTTCGACCTCGGCCACGACGAGATGGTCCTGGTCAAGGACATCGAGGTCTACAGCACGTGCGAGCACCACCTCGTGACTTTTCACGGGGTGGCGCACGTGGGGTACATCCCGTCGGAGGACGGTCAGATCACCGGCCTCTCCAAGCTCGCGCGCCTGGTGGACGTCTACGCCAAGCGTCCGCAGGTGCAGGAGCGGCTGACCACCCAGATCGCCGACGCGCTGGTGAACATCCTGCGCCCGCGCGGGGTGATCGTGGTGGTCGAGTGCGAGCACCTGTGCATGACCATGCGCGGCATACGGAAGCCGGGTGCGCGCACCCTCACCTCCGCCGTGCGCGGGCAGTTGCTGAACGCGGCCACGCGAGCCGAGGCGATGAGCCTGATCCTGAGCCGGTAGCGGTCGCACGGCGCACGGTCGCGGGTCGGTGGGGACACCGGCGACAAGTCGCGACGCAGTACTCGGGGGTTGACCGGGCAGCGCCCGGTCAACCCCTACTCTGTTCCCCATGACAGCGACGACCGGCCCGCGACATCGGGCTCCCGACCGCCCACCACGGGTGCGCGGCCTGCCCGAGTTCGGCCGGTGCGCGGTCATGGGGGTGGTCAATGTGACCCCCGATTCGTTCTCCGACGGCGGCCTGTGGTTCGACTCGAAGGCCGCGATCACGCGTGGGCTCGCGCTGCTCGACCAAGGGGCCGACCTGATCGACGTGGGCGGCGAGTCGACCCGACCGGGGGCCGGTCGGGTCGATGTGGACGAGGAACTGCGCCGGGTCGTCCCGGTGGTGCGCGAACTGGCCGCGGCCGGCGCGGTGGTCAGCGTGGACACCACCCGGGTCGAGGTCGCGAGCGCCGCCGTCGAGGCCGGCGCCAGGCTGGTCAACGACGTCAGCGGCGGGCTCGCGGATCCGGCGATGGCCGCCTACGTGGCCGACAGCGGGGTGCCCGTGGTGGTCATGCACTGGCGTGGGCACTCGCGCGGCATGCAGGAGCACGCGGTCTACGCCGACGTGGTCGCCGAGGTGCGCACCGAGTTGGCCGAGCGGATGGAGAAGGTGATCGCGGCCGGCGTGCACCCCGACGCGATCGTGCTCGACCCGGGTCTGGGCTTCGCCAAGACGGCCGCGCACAACTGGCCGTTGCTCGCCCACCTGGACGCGCTGCACGAGCTCGGTCGTCCGCTGCTCGTGGCCGCGTCCCGCAAGACCTTCCTGGGGCGGCTGCTCGCCGCCGAGGACGGCACACTGCGTCCGCCTCGCGGCCGCGACGACGCGACGGCCGCGGTCTCCGCGCTGGCCGCCGCCGCGGGCGCGTGGGCCGTCCGTGTGCACGAGGTGCCCGCTTCGCTCGACGCGGTCAAGGTGGCGGCTGCCTGGCAGGAGGCCCGATGAACCCGATTGACGACCAGACGTCGCCCGAGGCGGACGCGGTACGCGAGGTCAACCTCGCGCTGTGGACGGCCGTCGAGGAGGGCGACATCGACGCCCTCGGCGCGATCTGGGCCGACGGCCCCGACGCGCCCAGCGTGACGTGCGTGCATCCGGGGTGGCCCGCGTTGCACGGACGCGCGGAGATTCTGCGCTCGTACGCGCTGATCATGGCGAACACCGCGTATGTGCAGTTCTTCCTGACCGACGTCGAGGTCAAGCTGGCCGGCGAGGTCGCGGTGTTGTCCTGCACGGCGAACATGCTGACCGGGATGGCCGAGGAGGACGGCGGCGACGAGGCCGGGTTCGCGGGCGGCCGGGCGGTGGTCACCAACGTCTTCCGGCGCACTCCCGCGGGCTGGCGGTTGTGGCTGCACCACGCGTCGCCGGTGATGGCGGAGGTCGACGCCGAAGAGGAGATCTGACCGATCCCGATCGCTTCGATGCGTCGTTCGGGTGTCTTCGGGGCACCCGGCCGAGCGAACCTGTCGGGTTCGCTGGGTACATTCGTACCGCACAGAGGTGGTCCGGCCGTCGGCGCGACCGCCCCTCGACGGGTCGACAACCGAACGGTCGGGGTGCGCAGTGATGGGATAGCGCCGAGGAGGCGACTGATGCTGGACCGCGTCTCGCTGCGGGGACTGAAGGCCCGCGGCAACCATGGAGTGTTCGCGAAGGAACGCGACGAGGGCCAGACCTTCGTTGTCGACGTCGTGCTCGGGGTGGACACCCGTCCGGCCGCGCAGTCCGACGACCTCACCCTCACGGTGCACTACGGCGAGGTCGCCGAGGACGTGGTCGGCGTCGTCCAGGGCGACCCGGTCGATCTGATCGAGACGCTCGCGCAGCGGATCGCCGACGTGTGCCTGGCCCGCCCGCTCGTGCAGGAGGTGGAAGTGATCGTGCACAAGCCCGACGCCCCGATCACCGTCCCGTTCGACGACGTGACGGTGACCATCGTGCGAGGGCGGGACCGATGACCGACACCGTCGAGGAGCCCACGCGCGAACCGGTCCCGGAGCAGCCCGCCGAGACCGCCGGCCGGCGGATGCCGTCGACCTGGAGCCGGGTCGTGCTCGCGCTCGGCAGCAACCTGGGCAACCGCCTGGAAACCATCCAGGGTGCCATCGACGAGATCGCCGACACCCCGGGAGTGAGCCTGCTGCGGGTGTCCCCGGTCTACGAGACCGACCCCGTGGGCGGGCCCGAGCAGGGCACCTACTTCAACGCGGTGGTCGAGGTGCGCACGCTGCTCACCCCGGATCTGATCCTGGAGCGCGGCAACTCGATCGAGGAGGCGTTCCAGCGGGTCCGGGTCGAGCGCTGGGGACCGCGCACGCTGGACGTGGACGTGATCTGGTTCGAGCACGTGGTGCGGGACGACCCGCGCCTGACCCTGCCGCATCCGCGCGCGCACGAGCGTTCGTTCGTGCTCGCGCCGTGGCACGACATCGACCCCGAGGCGGAGGTACCGGGCCACGGCCGGGTCGCCGACCTGCTCGCGCGGGTGGGCCTCGACGGGGTGCGTCGCCGTGACGACCTGGAGCTGACCGCAGACCGATGAAGCCCACGCGCCCGCTCGTCCTGCTCGCCCTCGCGCTGGGGGCGGGTGGCCTCGCGTATGCCGGAATCGACCTGTGGGACTCGCGCGGCACGCCGCCCGTGGTCCCGATCCTGGCCCCGATCGTGCTGCTGTGCCTGGCCGCGATCGCGTTGGCGACCGCGCTGTCGCTGCGTTCGCGGCTCAAGGCGCAGCGCGAGCGGCGGCCGAACGCCCGCCCGGTGGATCCGCTGGTCGCCGCGCGGGCGGTGGTCTTCGCCAAGGCCGGTTCGTTGGTCGGCGCGCTGGTGGTGGGCCTGTACGGCGGCTACGCGCTCTACCTGACCGGCTTCCTGGAGGTCACCGAGCGCTCGGCCCAGGCCCAGCGCTGTGCCTTCGCCGTGGGCGCGGGCCTGCTGCTGGTCGGCGGCTGCCTGTTCCTGGAGCGGATACTGCGCGTCCCCGAGGACCCCGAGGACAAGTAGCCCCGGGCCGGCCCGGGATTTCCCGTCAGCCCTCGATCGTGTCCAGCACGACCTCGGCCAACGGGATGTCCCGCTCCTCCGCACCGATCGAGCGCCGCAGGGCCTCGTGCAGCCGCGCCGGCGTGAGCACGCCCACGAACCGGTCCCCGTCCAGCACCGCGATCCACCCGGCGTCGTGCTGGAGCATCTCGCCGAACGCCTGCTTGAGCGAGGCGCGCACCGACACCCAGGCCTCCATCCGGCGGGCCCGATCGCGCACCGTACCGGCGGTCGCGCGGTCGTCCACCCACCCGTGCAGGTTGCCCGCGTCGTCCAGCACCACGGCCCAGCGCGAGTCGGCCGCGCGCAGCTTCGCGAGCGCCTCCGACATCGGGTCGTCCAGGTGCACGACCGGCGGCAGTTCGAGGTCCTCGGGGGTGATCTCGGTCACCGACAGCCGCTTGAGGCCGCGATCCGCCCCGACGAAGTCGGCGACGTAGTCGTTGGCGGGCGCGCCGAGCACGCTGGAGGGCGTGTCGAACTGCTCGATGTGGCCGCCCATCGAGAAGACCGCCATCCGGTCGCCGAGTCGCACCGCCTCCTCGATGTCGTGCGTGACGAACAGGACGGTCTTCTTCAACTCCGCCTGAAGTCGCAGGAATTCGCTCTGCAGACGCTCGCGCACCACCGGGTCCACCGCGCCGAACGGCTCGTCCATCAGCAACACCGGCGGGTCGGCGGCGAGGGCGCGGGCCACGCCGACCCGTTGGCGCTGGCCGCCGGAGAGCTGGTGCGGGTAGCGGTCGCCGAGCCTGGCCGGGTCCAGGCCGACCAGCTCCAGGAGTTCGACGCCGCGCGCCCGGGCCTTCTTGCGGTCCCAGCCCAGCAGACTCGGCACGGTGACGGTGTTCTCCAGCACGGTGCGGTGCGGGAACAGGCCGCCGGACTGGATCACATAGCCCATCCGCCGGCGCAGTTTGACCGGGTCGGCCCGGGTGATGTCCTCGTCGTCCAGGAAGATCCGCCCTGACGTGGGTTCGATCAGCCGGTTGACCATTTTCATCGTGGTGGTCTTGCCGCAGCCGGACGGGCCGACCAGGGTGACCAGTTCGCCCGCGGCGACCTTCAGGGACAGTTCCGCGACAGCCTCGGTGCCGTCGGGGTACCGCTTGGTGACGCGGTCGAGCCGGATCATGGGGACCCTCCGGGGGCATGGCGGGCAATTGTGGCAGGTGTCCGGAGATCCGGGTGATTCCCGGCCCCCAAGGGTGGCAACGTACCCGGACGATCCCGTTCACACACCGGGTGTGTCGGCCGTCACGAGAATGCCCGTCCGACCGCTGGGGTACTGTCCGCCCGTGATTGTGGCCTCCGGTGACTGCCTGAAGCGCAACTCGTGGGTCTGCGGGAAGTACTTCGACGAGTACTCCGAGGAGATCACCACCGCGTTGCGCGAACACATCTATCTGACCGTCGTATCGGTGGCGATCGGTCTGCTCGTCGCGTTCCCGATGGCCCTCGCGGCCCGGCGTTGGCGACTGACCGGCAGCGTGCTGCTCGGCTCGACCACGATCCTGTACACGATTCCCTCGCTGGCGATGTTCGCGATTCTGCAGCCGTTCACGGGTCTGACCGAGACCACGGTGATCATCGGCCTGGTGTTGTACTCGCTGACCATCCTGGTGCGGAACATGCTCGCCGGTCTGCAGGCGGTGCCGCCGGATGTGGTGGAGGCGGCCAAGGGCATGGGCTACGGGCCCGGGCGGTTGCTGTTCCAGGTCGAACTGCCGCTCGCGCTGCCCGCGATCATGGCCGGCGTCCGGGTCGCCACGGTGTCCACCGTCGCGCTCACCACGGTCGGCGCGATCGTCGGCTCCGGCGGGCTGGGCAACCTGATCTACTCCGGCATCGACACGCTCTTCAAGGCGCAGGTGTTGACCGCGTCGGTGTTGTGCGTCGCGCTGGCCATCGTGGCCGACCTGTTGTTGCTCGGCGTACAGCGGCTGTCGACCCCGTGGGAGCGGGCCGGCGGGCGCAAGCGGCGACAGTCGGCGGTGCCCGCGCCGACGGCCGAGATCGACCTGAAGGCGGGGGCCTCGGCGTGAACGTGCTCGGCGACGCGTGGGACTGGTTGGCCGACGGCACGAACTGGAGCGGCGAGAGCGGGGTGTGGAATCGGCTCGGCGAACACGTCGTGCTGACCGTGGTGTGCGTGCTGGTCGCGGTGGTCATAGCGCTGCCGATCGCGCTGTGGCTGGGACATCTGGGCCGGGGCGGCACGCTCGCGATCAACATCTCCAACATCGGGCGGGCCATCCCGACGTTCGCGGTGCTGGTGCTGCTCGGGTTGAGTCCGATCGGCATGGGCGACACCGCGACGATCATCGCGCTCGTGTTGTTCGCCATCCCGCCGGTGCTCACCAACGCCTACGTCGGCATGCGGGGAGTGGACCGGGACGTGGTCGAGGCGTCGCGCGGCATGGGCATGACGGGCGGGCAGATGTTGTTCCGTGTCGAGCTGCCCCTGGCACTTCCGTTGATCATGACGGGAATTCGAACGTGTGCCGTTCAGGTTGTTGCGACCGCAACACTCGCGGCACTGGTCGCGGGGGGCGGTCTCGGGCGCATCGTCACGGCCGGTTTCGACCTGCAGGACAACGGTCAAGTGGTGGCGGGGGCAATCCTCGTGGCCGCGTTGGCTCTGGTGGTGGAGGGCCTGTTCGCGCTCGTGCAGCGGTTCACGGCCCGGACGCCGCGTGGCGGTGTGACCTCGTGAGAACGGAAAGGGCGGTGCATCGCATGCTTATACGGCGTGGCAAGACGGGCATGACGGTCGGCGTGGCGGCAGGGCTGTCCCTGGTGTTTCTGATGGGCGCGACGGGGTGTTCCTCCTCGGACGACGACAAGACGGTGGTCGGTTCGGCCGGTTTCACCGAATCCGAGATCCTGGCGCAGATGTACAAACAGTTGCTCGACAAGGGCGGGGTGAAGGCGAGCATCAAGACGGTCAAGAACCGTGAGCTCTACGAACCCGAGCTGGAGAAGGGCAAGATCGCGGTCGTGCCCGAATACGCGGCGACGATGGCGGAGTTCCTGAACCGGAAGAAGAACGGCCCGGATGCCGCACCGGTCGCCTCGCCGGATGTGGCGGCCACGGTCGCCGCGCTGAACACGCTCGCCGGCCCGGCCGGGCTCAAGTCCGGAACACCGTCGCAGGCCGTGGACCAGAACGCGTTCGCGGTGACCAAGGACTTCGCCGCGAAGAACAACCTGAAGACGCTCTCCGACCTGGGCCGCGCCGGCATCGAGGTGAAGATCGCGGCGGGCGAGGAGTGCAAGACGCGCCCGTTCTGCGCCCCGGGCCTGGAGAAGACGTACGGCATCAAGGTGAGTGGCGTGGACCCGCTCGGCGTGGGCACCACCGCCGCCAAGCAGGCGGTCAAGGACGGCAAGGACCAACTGGTCCTGACCACGTCCACCGATGCCACGCTCGACCAGTTCGGCCTGGTCGTCCTCACGGACGACAAGAAGCTGCAGAACGCCGACAACGTGATTCCGGTCGTCAATTCGGGCAAGGCGGACAAGATCCTGCCGCTGGTCGACAAGCTCGCCCCCGTGCTCACCACCGAGGACCTGACCGCGCTCAACAAGCAGGTCGACGAGGACCGCAAAAAGCCGGCCGACGTCGCCAAGGCCTACCTGAAGTCCAAGAACCTGATCTGACGCAATTTCCTCGATGACGGCAAATCCCCTGGCGCCGACCGGACTTACCCATGGTCCGGTCGGCGTCGCGGCATTCCGGAGGATTTCGGCCCGGCCCGGTGTTCGCGGTCGGCCCGGCCAAGTTCCCCCCACGGAAAGCAAAAAAGCCCGCGCCCACGGCAACCCCCGCACCAAGGCGAACGCCGTATCGCGCTAACGTCTGGTGCATGCCACGTGGACGCCATCGCTCGGTCTCGACCGCCACACGCATATCCCTGCTTGCCGCCATATGCGCGCCGGCGCTCGTCGCCGTCGTCCTGGCGGTCGTCGCGGGAGGTGCGACCACACTTCGACTCGCCGTGTTGCTGGGCGTGTTGTCCGCGGCCGGCGCGATCGCGTGGGTGGTCCGCGGGAGTACCGCACACCATCGGCGACTGGCCGAGGAGAGCATCGCCCGGCGCCGCGAGCGAGAGCGTTCGGCCGAAGAGCTGCGGGTGGCGATCGAACGGGCCGACGAGCACGAACTCGCCGTGTTGCAGGCCGGCGAACTGGCCGCCGACCACCTGGTGTCGCGTCCGCAACGGCTGACCCCGGACCTGTTCGCGCGCGGCGCGGCGGTGTTGGACCTGCTGGATCGGCGGGCCGGCGAGGCGCGTCCCACGGCCCCGTCCATCGTCCCGGCCGTGCGTCGGCCGCCCGTCTCCGCGCCGGACCTGGTCCCGGCCTACGCGGCCTCGGTGTTCGGCCCGGCGGCGCGCCCCGCCGCGCGGGTCGAGAGTGCGCCCGCCGCCGCGACGCGGCCCGCCGCCCCGGTCGCCCGGCCCGCCGAGCCCGGCCGCGGTGTCGCCCGCCCGGCCGGTGCCCCGGCCCCGGCGGCCCCGGCGGCAGCCTCCCGGGCCGATTCCGCCGCCGTGCCCGCCCGCGCCGAGTCTCCCGGGGCAGCCGTTGCCGCCTCGTCCGCGCCGCCGGCCGTCGCCACCCCCGCCGTCCCGGTCCCGGCCGGCGTGTCGGCTCCGGTAGCCGACACACCTGCCGACACACCCGGCGTCGCGTCGCCGCCGCCCGCCGCGGCCGAGCCCGCCTCCTCGACCCCCACCCCGCCCGCGACCGTGCCCGCGCCGGCCCGGGCGTCCGGAACCGAGACCGCCGAGGTCACCCGGATGGTGCGGGACAAGGTGCTGGAGGTGACCCGCCGGGTGGCCGGCTCCGGGGCCTCCGGGCGGTTCGACTTCTTCGCGCCCAAGGCCGCTCCGGCCGAGCCCGAGGCGACCGGCTTCCTGACCGACGAGCTGTTCGGCTCGGACGCGCGCTACGACGCGCTGGTCGCGGGGCGCCCGCAGGGGGAGGAGATCGAGCCGGCCGAGGCGACCTCCGTCCCGGACCGGGCGGTCGACGACATCGAGGCCGATCGGCTCGCCGACCCGGTCCGCGCCGAGGACACGCCGGTCGTCCAGCCCACGCCGGTGCACCGCGGCCAGGGCGTACGGTTCGCGCCCAGCGAGTCCGACCGGGTCCGGCCGGGTGTGCCGCGGCCCAAGCCGCTGCCGGTGGACCTCACCGCGCACGACGACACCGAGGAGATCCCCCGGATCGACATCCGCAAGCACGCCTGACCCGGCCGGCGCCCCGCCCGACCGCCGACCGGCGTCCGCGGTGTCACTTGTCGATGTCGCCCACGACGAAGAAGAGCGATCCCAGGACCGCCACCATGTCCGCGATCAGGCAGCCCGGCAACAACTCGGTCAGTACCTGCACGTTGTTGTAGGACGCGGAGCGCAGCTTGAGTCGCCACGGCGTCTTCTCGCCGCGCGAGACCAGGTAGTAGCCGTTCAGGCCGAGCGGATTCTCGGTCCACGCGTAGGTGTGGCCCTCGGGCGCCTTGAGCACCTTCGGCAGCCGCAGGTTCACCGGACCCTGCGGGAGTGCGTCGAGCCGGTCGCAACACGCGTCGGCCAGGTCCAGGCTCACGTGCACCTGCTCCAGCAGGCATTCGAACCGGGCCAGGCAGTCGCCCTCCTCGCGGGTGACCACCCGCAGCACGTCGGCGAGCTCGCCGTAGGCCAGATACGGCTCGTCCCGACGCAGGTCGAAGTCGACGCCCGAGGCCCGCGCGATCGGCCCGCTGACTCCGTACGCGGCCACCAGGGCCGGTGTCAGCACCCCCACCCCCCGGGTGCGGGCACGGAAGATCTCGTTGCCCGAGACCAGGTCGTCCAGCCCGGTCAGCCGGGTGCGCACGGTGGCGACGGCGTGCCGTACCCGCCCGGTCCAGCCCGCCGGCAGATCCTCCTTGAGGCCGCCGACCCGGTTGAACATGAAGTGCATCCGGCCACCGGAGATCTCCTCCATCACCGCCTGGATCTCCTCGCGCTCGCGAAACGCGTGGAAGATCGGGGTGATCGCACCCAGCTCCAACGGATACGAGCCCAGGAACATCAGATGGTTGAGCACCCGATTCAGCTCGGCGAGCAGGGTCCGCGCCCAGACCGCGCGCTGCGGCACCTCCATGCCCAGCATGCGCTCCACCGCGAGCACCACGCCCAGCTCGTTCGCGAACGCGCTCAACCAGTCGTGCCGGTTCGCGAGCATCACGATCTGTCGGTAGTCGCGTACCTCGAAGAGCTTCTCCGCGCCGCGGTGCATGTAGCCGACGATCGGCTCGGCGGAGACGATCCGCTCGCCGTCGAGCACGAGTCGCAACCTCAGCACGCCGTGCGTGGAGGGGTGTTGGGGCCCGATGTTGAGCACCATGTCGGTCGTGTCGAGCTGGTCGGCGCCGATACCCACGCCCACGGTCCTGGCGGTCATGGACCCTGAGTCTGCCAGTAGTCGTGTGCTCCTTCGCACCCTTGTATGCCCACCTGGGAAGGTTGCCCCCATGAAACCGGCCGATGACGCCCTGGCTCCGCCCGACCTCGACTGGCGGGCCGTCTCGGAACAGCTCTACCGGATGCGCCGCGCGCTGCTGCTCGCCGGCTGTGTGGTGTTCGCCGTGCTCGCCGGCGGTCTGCTCGGCCGGTTCGTGGTCTGGTGGGCGGGCGCGGTGGTGGTGCTCGCCTGCGTCGGGACGGCTGCCTGGGGTCTGCCCGCGCTCCGGCGCAACCAGCGCTCGTGGCGCTACGCGGAGCGGGACGACGACCTGCTGATCGCGCACGGCGTGCTGTTTCGCCGGCTGGTGGTGGTGCCGTACGGGCGGATGCAGTTCGTGGACGTCGAGGCGGGCCCGCTCGAGCGTCGCTTCGGCATCGCCACGGTGACCCTGCACACCGCCTCGGCCTCCTCGGACGCGGTCGTGCGCGGCCTGCCGCCGGCCGAGGCCGCGCGGCTGCGCGACCGGCTCGCGGCGCTGGGCGAGGCCCGATCGGCGGGGTTGTGAGCACCGCCGGCGAGCGGCCCGTCCAGGGCACCGACGAGCCGCGCCGGCTGCACCCGCTGACCCCGCCAGCCCGCGGCTGGGTGGTGATCGCCGCGTGCCTGGGCGTGGTCGTGCACAACGTCAACTCCGGGTGGGCGACCCCGGGTCGGCTGATGATCGGGCTCGGCGTGGTGGTGCCGCTCGCGTTCGGCTACGGCTACCTGTCGTGGTGGTTCACCACGTTCCGGATCGAGGGCGACGACCTGCGGCTGGATTCCGGGGTGCTGTTCCGGCGGACCCGGCACGTACGCCTGTCCCGGCTCCAGGCGGTCGACATCGTCCGCCCGCTGGCCGCCCGATTGTTCGGGCTCGCCGAGTTGCAGCTCCAGGTCGCCGGCGGGGACAAGGCCGAGGCGAGCCTGTCCTATCTGGCCGAGGCGGAGGCGCAGCGGTTGCGCGCCGAGTTGCTCGCGCGTGCCGCGGGGGTGCGCCCGGACGTGGGGGAGGCGCCCGAGCAGGCGCTGGTCTCGGTGCCGCTTTCGGCGGTGGTCGGCTCGGTGTTGCTCTCGGTGGGCACGTGGGCCGCGCTCGCGCCCAGTGTGGTGGTGGTGATCCTGGCCTTCGTCCTGCACGAACTCGCCTTCGTGTTCGGGTCGGTGCCGCTGTTCCTGGCCGCGTGGCAGTTCACCGCCGGGCGGGTGATCCGGAATTTCGACTTTACCGTGGCGCGTTCGCCGGACGGTCTGCGGTTGCGGCACGGCCTGCTCGAACAGCGGCATCAGACGGTGCCGCCCGGCCGGGTCCAGGCGGTGCGGATCGTGCAGCCGTGGTTGTGGCGGCTGCGTGGCTGGGTCCGGGTCGAGATCAATGTGGCCGGCTACGGGGGCAAGGACGCCGACGACAAGGAGACGATCCTGTTGCCGGTCGCGCCCCGTGTGGTCGCCCACGGCCTGCTCGGCCAGATCCTGCCGGGTGTGGACATCGACACGGTCGAGCTGATCCCGGCGCCGCGGCGGGCCCGTTGGCACGATCCGGTCGGCTGGTCGGCCTACGCCTACGGCGCGGACGCCGAGGTGTTCGTGGCCCGCAGCGGCCGGTTCCACCGGATCCTGGATGTGATTCCGCACGCGAAGGTGCAGAGCGTACGGCGGACCCAGGGGCCGTGGGAGCGCCGGCTCGGCCTGGCCACCGTGCACCTGGACTCCACCCCGGGTCCGGTGCACGTCAAGGCGGCCCGACGGGACGCGGCCGAGGCCGACGCGATGGTCGCCGAACAGGCCGAACGCTCACGGATCGGACGCCGCGAGGCGGGTGCGGAACGCTGGATCGGACCCGCATCTGACAGTTCGTCAGGTTCCGCCTCTTCCCTCGGCGGGAGCGCCGGTTAATATCTGACGCACCGTCATATTCGCAGGGAGGCAGCGATGAGTCAGGTCGAGTCGAAGGGTGGGGCCCCGCTCGCAGGGGTTCGCATCATCGAGTGTTCGATGCTGGGACCGGCCGCGATCACCTCGTCGCTGGTCGATCTGGGCGCCGAGGTGATCAAGATCGAGCCGCCGCAGGGCGACTACATCCGGGACATGACGTGGCCCATCGTGGAGGGCTCGTCACTGATGCACCTGCACGTCAACCGGGGCAAGAAGTCACTGGTCCTGGACCTGCGCAAGCCGGAGGCGATCGAGACCTTCAAGGCGCTGGTCAAGGACGCCGACGCGGTGATCGAGGCGATGCGACCGGGCGGTCTGGCCCGGCGCGGGATCGGCTTCGAGGACCTGAGGAAGATCAACCCCAGGATCGTGTTCTGCACGATCTCCGGCTACGGCGCCACCGGCCCGTACCGGGACATGCCCAGCCACGGCGTCGCCTACGACACCTGGGCCGGCGTGGTGAAGCCGGCGATCAACGAGGACGGCTTCCCGTATCTGCCCGAGCACGCCTCGATCGGCATCCACGCCGGTCCGATGTTCGGCGCGCTCGGTGTGCTCGCGGGCATCATCCGGGCTCGGGCCACCGGCGAGGGCAGTGTGATCGACATCGCCCAGTCGGACGCGGCCGCGTCGATGGACTGGCTGCGCAGCGAGACCTGGAAGGCGTACGAGCGCCCGGAGTCCGAGGTGACCGGCAACAAGTCGGACAACTACGAGCGGCGTGCGCCCGGCACCGGCGGCATGGAGAAGGGTGTCCGCTACCAGATCTACGCGACCAAGGACGATCGGTACGTGCTGTTCATGGCGTCCGAGCAGTCGTTGTGGAAGAACTTCTGCGAGGGGGTGGACCGGGCCGACCTGTTCGAGCGCTGGCCCGGCTCCAAGTACGCGGACCACGCGGTCGGCAACGTCGAGCTGCGCGGCATCCTGCGGGACATCTTCGCGACCCGGACCGCGCGCGAGTGGATCGAGTTCGGCAACGACGCGAACACGCCGATCGCGCCGGTGAACACGCCGCAGACGATCGCCGAGGATCCGCAGTTCCGGCACCGGTTCCCGTGGTTCGACCAGGACCGGCTCGGGGCCGAGCAGTTGCCGTCGCCGATCAAGTTCGTCGGGGAGTCGCTGCCCGTGCCGGAGCGGGCGCCCACGGTCGGGCAGCACAGCGCCGAGGTCCTGGCGGACCTGTTGGGGTACGACGAGGCGCGGATCGCCGCGCTTCGGGCGGCGGGGGCGCTCGGTTCGAGCTGACGGCCGGCCTCGGACGCCGGCCCGGCCGGTTTGCCGGGCCGATCGGCTCGGGGTGGTTCGGTCAGGGGCGGAGGTGGGTGGGGACGGGCATGCGGATGCCCTGAGCCAGCCAGTGGAAGTCGCCCAGGCCGCCTCGTGCGGTGAGTTCGCCGGCCTCGCCCGCGTCGCGCAGGCCGGCGAGGTAGCCGGTGGGGTCGGTGCGGGCCAGTTCGTACGGCGGGCGGTGGCCGGTCAGGCCCAGGGCGCGCAACGCGTGCCGCTGGGTGGTCAGGACCGTGTCCCGCGCGCCCGCCGCCTCGCCCGCCGCCGCCACCGCGTCCATCGCGACATGGCAGGTCACATCGCAGGTGCCGTCCGGAATGGGCGGCACCTGCCGGCCCTGCCGATATCCGGTCAGCGAGCCGTACGTCGGACGCCCGTCGGCCAGGTGTCCGTAGTCGATCGCCACCGCGACCCCCCGCTCCAGCCGCTCGATCGCGTCCGCCCACGCGACGTCCCGGGACTCGCCGATCTCGGCCCGGGTGCCCGGCTCCGCGCCGACCAGCGGCCACCAGCGATCCAGCCAGCGGGCGTCCTCGTCGCGGACGACGGCGCCCAGCCGCTCGTCCCCGGTGCGCACGTCCACCTCGACCACCCGCGGCACGCCGTGCTCGTCCACCTCCGCGACGTCGGCGGGGACGTTGTCCAGCCACTCGTTGGCGATCAACAACGCGGTCCGACCCGGCGGAACCTCCGGCTCCCAGCCGATCGACGGCGGCAGCGCCTCCGGCCGGCCGGCGACATCCACGCCGATCAGCTCCAGGTGCGGCGCGATCCGGCACAGCGCGACCAACAACTCGCCCCGCCCGGCGCCCACGTCCACGACGGTGTCCAGGTCCGCGGCGCGCGCGAGGTCGGCCAGCGCGCGGGCGAACAGCGGGGAGGCGTGCACCGAGGTGCGGAAATGGCCGGCGGGGCCCTCGGCCCGGCGGTAGAAGCCCTCGGCTCCGTACAACGCCCGACGGGTGGCTTCCTTCCAGGTCAGCCGTCGTTCCATCGAACCCGACGGTACCGGCCCCCGATCGCCGCCGTACGACCGAGGTCGGTCTGTGCCGGTCCGTCCGGAGTGTGGGCGAACGGATGTGCCCGTCTAACCTGCCTGTGTGCATCACCTGTACGCCTGGCTCCGTGGCCGCCCCCTGCTCGTGGACGCAGCGTGGGCGTTGCTGCTGCTCATGTTCGGCCTGTTCGAGGTGATCATCGACGAGCCGGGCCCGCTCGACCTCCCGCACCTGGTCGCGCTCGGCACGATGTCGATCGTGCTGCTGATCCGCCGGCGCAATCCCAGCCATGCGCTGGCGGTCACCCTCGCGGTCGGGATCTTCCAGCTCTTCGACGACATACCGCCCGGCCTGGAGGCGGTCGCGATGCCCGCGATCGCCTACAGCGCCGCCGCCTACAGCTCGCGCTGGGTCTCGCGCACGGCGCTCGTCGGCGGGGTGCTCGCGCCGATCGCGGCGATGTTGCGCTGGTGGGACAACCCGGAGGTGCCGACCACCGGCATCATCTTCTTCACCTTGTTGCTGATGGGCCCGTTCGTGATCGCCTGGGTGCTCGGCGATTCGATGCGCACCCGGCGGGCGTACTACGTCGAGCTGGAGGACCGGGCCGACCGGCTGGAGCGCGAGCGGGACCAGCAGGCGCAGATCGCGGCGGCGGCCGAGCGGGCCCGGATCGCGCGCGAGTTGCACGACGTGGTCGCGCACAACGTGTCGGTGATGGTGGTGCAGGCGGACGGCGCCGCGTACGCGCTGGACGCCGCGCCCGAGTTGACCCGCGAGGCGCTCGGCACGATCTCCGCCACCGGCCGCGAGGCGCTGGCCGAGATGCGCCGCCTGCTGGGCGTGCTGCGTTCGCAGAGCGAGGGCGACGCCTATGTCCCGCAACCGGGCGTCGAGCAGCTCGAAGACCTCCTGGAGCGGGTGCGCAGCGCGGGCCTGCCGGTCGACCTGACCGTCGAGGGGGTGCCGGTCGAGCTGTCCCAGGGCGTCGCGTTGACCGTGTACCGGATCGTCCAGGAGGCGCTGACCAACACCCGCAAGCACGGCGGGCCGGACGCCAAGGCGCGGGTGCGCCTTCGCTATCTGGGCGAGGACGTCGAACTGGACGTGGGCGACGACGGGCGGGGCGCGGCGGCTCCCGGCGACGGGATGGGACACGGTCTCGTCGGTATGTGCGAGCGGGTCGCGCTGTTCGGCGGCCATCTGGAGACCGGGCCCCGGCCGGACGGCGGCTGGCGGGTCCGGGCCCGACTGCCGGTACGCCCGGGGGAGGGCGGCTGAACCGTCCCGGCGGCACTCGGGGAGGGCCCGCGACCCGGTCGGATCCGACTTGTGGCGGAGGGATGATTCGGCAAGTCGGTTGACGCGCGCCCGGCCCGCGGCCACGTAGCGTCGAAGTGTGCAACGAATCTATGCGTGGCTGCGAGCGCACCCCCTGTGGGTCGACTCGGTGTGCACGATTCCGGTTCTCGGCCTCGGACTGCTCCAGGTCGTCTCGGACACCCCCGTCGCCGCGCCTCGGTGGTGGTTCCTGGCGATCGTGGCGCTGCTGAGCCTGGGCATGGCGCTGCACCGGGTGCGTCCGATGACCGCGACCGCCCTCGTGGTGACCGGCGGCCTGATGCAGCTCGTCTGGGACGACACGCTGAGCGCGGCCAACTATTCGATGCTCGTCGTGCTCTATACGGCCGCCAAGTCCGGTCCGCGCTGGCTCTCCCGCACGGGGCTGGCGATGACCGTGCTGGGACCGGTGATCCTGCTCTCGCGCTTCCCGGAAACGGGCGGTTCCTCGTTCCGCGACAACGTGATCGGCTTCGGCTTCATCGTGGTGTTGCTGGCCATCGCGTGGGTGCTGGGCGATTCGATGCGCACCCGCCGGGCGTTCTACGCCGAGTTGGAGGAGCGGGCCACCCGGCTGGAGTTCGAGCGGGACCAGCAGGCGCAGATCGCGGCGGCGGCCGAGCGGGCCCGGATCGCGCGCGAGTTGCACGACGTGGTCGCGCACAACGTGTCGGTGATGGTGGTGCAGGCGGACGGCGCCGCGTACGCGATCGAGTCGTCGCCGGACCGGGCCCGCGAGGCGCTGGGCACGATCGCGGCGACGGGGCGGGAGGCGCTCGCCGAGATGCGCCGACTGCTCGGGGTGTTGCGTTCGCAGGCCGAGACCGACGCGTACGTGCCGCAGCCGGGCGTCGAACAACTCGGCGAATTGGTCGAACAGGTGCGCACCGCCGGCCTCAACGTCGAGCTCCGGGTCGAGGGGGTGCCGGTCGAGCTGCCGCAGAGCGTCGCGCTGACCGCGTACCGCATCGTCCAGGAGGCGCTGACCAACACCCGCAAGCACGCGGGTCCCGATGCCACCGCCACGGTCGGTGTCGGCTACGGGGAAGATGGGCTCGAAATGGAGATCAGCGACGACGGCCGCGGTGCCGCGGCCCCCGGCGACGGCATGGGCCACGGTCTGGTCGGCATGCGCGAGCGGGTCGCGATGCTGGGCGGTCGGTTGCGGACCGGGCCGAGCGTCGGGGGCGGTTGGTCGGTCAGCGCGATGTTGCCCTACGCCGGTCGCCCCGACGACTCCTCCATCTCCTCCGGTACGCCCGCCAGGACGACTCTTCAAGGAGCTCAGTGAGCATCAAGGTGATGCTGGTCGACGACCAGGAATTGCTGCGGACCGGTTTCACCATGGTGTTGCAGGCCCAGCCGGACATGAGTGTGGTCGCCGAGGCCGGCGACGGGGTCGAGGCGCTGGACAAGCTTCGGCACGTGGACGTGGACGTGGTCCTGATGGACGTGCGGATGCCGCGGATGGACGGGGTCGAGGCGTGTCGGCGGATCTGTGCCGAGAGCGGTGAGAACGCGCTCGTGCTGCCCGAGGGCCGGGCCCGACCCAAGGTGCTCATGCTGACCACCTTCGACCTGGACGAGTACGCGTTCGCCGCGCTCAAGGCCGGGGCCAGCGGCTTCCTGCTCAAGGACGTCCCGCCGCCGGAGTTGCTGTCCGGGATCCGGGCGGTGGCCTCCGGCGACGCGGTGGTCGCGCCGAGCACGACCAAGCGGCTGCTCGACCGGTTCGCGCCGATCCTGCCCAGCGACCACGAGCCGCGCCCGGACGTGGTGGACGCGCTGACCGAGCGCGAGCTGGAGGTGATGATGCTGGTCGCCCAGGGGTTGTCCAACGCGGAGATCGCCCAGCGGCTGTTCCTGTCCGAGGCCACCATCAAGACCCACGTCGGCCGGATCCTGATGAAGCTCGGGCTGCGCGACCGGGTCCAGGTCGTGGTGCTCGCGTACGAGACGGGTCTGGTCAAGGCCAGGGGTCGCTAGCCCCCGTCCGTCGGGCCACGCCCGCACGCCGCTCGGGCGATCGCCCGACCCGCGTGCGGGCGCGTCCGCGCGGTGGGGTCAGTCGGTATAGAAACCGCCGTCCGGGTGCAACATCTCACCGGTGAAGTAGGACGACTGGTCGCTCGCCAGGAACAGCGCCGCGTTGGCCACCTCGCGGGCGCTGCCCATCCGGCCCAGCGGCACGCTGCCGAGCAGGCGCTGTTCGAGCTCGGGCATCCCGCGCAGCACCGCGGTCATGTTGGTCTCGATGAAGCCGGGACCGATCGCGTTGACCCGGATCCCGGCCGGGCCGAGCACGAGCGCGGCCTGCTTGGTCAACATCCACACACCGGCCTTGGACACGGAGTAGGCCGCCGAACCCGCCTCGGGGTGCTTGGCGGCGATCGAGGCGATGGTGATGATCGAACCGCGTCGCCCCTGGGCCACCATCCAGCGCGCGGCGGCCTGGACCGCGAGCAGCGTGCCGGTCAGGTTCACGTCGAGCACCCGCTGCCACTCGGCGAGCGGGCTGTCCACGAATCGCTTGATCGGGTCCCGCTCGGTCGCGACCGCGTTGCTCGGTCGGCCGCTGACATAGTCGGCCGTGCTGATGCCCGCCGCGGTGACCAGCACGTCGATCGATCCGAACGTGTCGATCGCGTGCTGCATCACCGTCCCCACGTCGGTCGGGCTGCTCGCGTCGGTGTGCATGTAGGTGGCCCGCCGGCCACGCTTCTCGACCGCCTCGACGGTGCCGATCGCGGCCTCGTCCAGCAGGTCGGCGATCACGATGTCGGCGCCCTCCTCGGCGAAGCGCTCACAACACGCGCGGCCGATCCCGTTGGCGCCGCCGGTGACCACGGCCACCTTCCCGTCGAGCTGTCCCATCTCCCGCTCCCCATCTCCGTCCCCCCGGTGCACTCATGTGCGGTCGATGGTGTTGCCCATCCCACGCGGCTCTCGAAACCCACCGGTCCTTGAGGCATGCTGTTACACCGTTACAGAGCACCGATCGCCTCCGGGAGGAACCCGCATGACCACCACCGAAACCGGACGCCCCGCCGTGCACATCGGGGCCGAGGACCTGCCGTTCGTCGAGATCGGCGGCGGCAACAAGCTCAAGGTGCTGTGCGTCAAGGAAGAGGAGGGCCTGTGGATCGTGGAGAACGTCTTCCAGCCGGGCTTCGCCGTCGAGACGCACCGGCACACCGGCCCCGTCTACGGCTACACCGTGGCCGGCGCGTGGAAATACGCCGAGTACGACTACGTCAACCGGGCCGGCTCGTTCCTCTACGAGCCCGCCGGCTCCGTGCACACCCTCACCTGCGTCGAGCCCGACACCCGGGTCTGGTTCCAGATGTACGGCGCCAATCTCAACCTGGACGCCGAGGGCAACATCACCTCGGTGACCGACGGCGCGGGCACGCTGCGCGCCTACTACGCCCTGTGCGAGGCACAGGGCTTCGGCCGGCCGAACGTGCTCGTGGGCTGACCGGGATGCGATCCGAGGCTTCGAGGGAGATGCCATGACCGTCACGTCCGATTCGACCGGAGTCGACCTGTACAGCCCCGAGCTGTATCTCGACGGCCCGCCGCACGCGCTGTTCGCCGAGTTGCGCCGGACCGACCCGGTGCACTGGCAGGACATCCCGGGACAGCCGGGCTACTGGGCCGTGCTCCGGCACGCCGACGTCGAATACGTCTCGCAGAACCCGGCGATCTTCTCCGCCGAGGCGGGCGGGATCATCCTGGAGGACCTCGAACCCGAGCGGCTCGAAGCCCTGCGCGGCACGCTGTTGTCGATGGACCCGCCGCGCCACCGCGCGTATCGCAAGCCGCTGGTGAAGTCCTTCACCGCGAAGGTGGTCGGCGGCATGGAGGACCGGATCCGGACCATCTGCCGGGAGATCTTCGCGCGGGTGGGCACCGGCGACGTCGAGTTCGTGCACGACGTCACCTCCAGCCTGCCGACCCAGGTGATCGGCGAGCTGATGGGCCTGCCGCCGGCCGACTGGGACCACATCCACGCGCTCGCCGAGCGCAACACGGCGGGCGAGGGCGGTCGGGCGGCGATCGAGATGGCCCGCTACGCGATCGGCTTCGCCGCCGCGCGCCGGGCCCAGGAGCCGCGCGAGGACATCACCTCGCTGATCCTGGAGTCCGAGTTCGGCGGCCGGATGATGACCGACCTCGACTTCGGTCAGTTCTTCGTACAACTGGTCACGGCCGGCAACGACACCACCAAGACCATGCTGTCCGCCGGCCTGCACGCGCTGCTGACCCACCCCGAGCAGCTCGCGGCGGTGCGCGCGAACCCCGACCTGGTCCCGGGCGCGGTCGAGGAGATCCTGCGCTGGGCCAACCCGCTGCACTACTTCCGCCGGACCGCCACCCGGGACACCGAACTGCGCGGCGTGCCGATCAAGGCGGGCGACAAGGTGGCCATGTACTACACCTCGGCGAACCGCGACGAGGAGGTGTTCACCGACCCGCAGCGCTTCGACATCACCCGCAGGCCCAACCCGCACCTGTCCTTCGGCTTCGCCGAGCACTTCTGCCTGGGCGTGCACATCGCCCGCCTGGAGGGTCGGGTGTTCTTCGAGGAACTGCTCGCCACCTACCCCACGATCGAGGCGACCGGCGAGCCCGAGCGGCTGCGCTCGAACCTCAACAACGCGCTCACCCGATTGCCGGTCCGGCTGGGCTAGGCCCTTTCGCGTGTCGGTGACCGTCGCTCGGGCCGCCCGGAGCCCGTCCGGCGGGGCCCGAGCGCGGCTTCTTCACACGACGAGAGGCATGCGAACGGGGTCGAAAGGGGACACATAAGCGACGGACTCGGGGAAAGAAGAGGGCGGAACCCTCGCACCTGGTCAATCGACGCCGGTCTCCGGGAGGCTCCCCATGGGAAGCCGTCAACTCGTCATACGTGCCGGTCGCCGCTGTGCGCTCGCGGTTGCCGCGCTCGGGATCGCCGCGGCGGCCGGGGCCCTGGAGGTCGGCCCCACCCCCGCACCGTCACCCGGCCGCAGTAGCGGCGCCTCGGTGGAATCGACCGCCGACCCGGGCCGCCCGGCCCCCTCCGCCTACTCGCTGCAGACCCAGGGCGGCCCGCGCAGCGTCCGGGTGGCCCGGGTGGTCACCGGCACGATGTTGTTGACCGGGCTCGTGCTGACCGCGCTCGGCGCGATCGGGATGCGCGGACCGGAGCTGATCCGGCACAAGGTCGCCCGACGTGTCGCGTATCAGGCCGGCTCCTCCCGGTATCGATGGCCGCCGCCGAGCCCGCTGCCGACCGACCTGCCGACCAACCCGGGGACCGGGCCGCCCGGCGCGTGAGTACCCTGATCGGGCCAGTACTCGTCCGGTACCCGCCGCGGACTGGAACGGAAGGCTCGCTCGCGTGAACAACGACATCACCGCACGTCCGCATCCGCACGGCCGCTCGCCCGACCCCGCCGACCGCCCCGCGCGGCTGCGCGTGGGAGTCGTCGGCACCGGTCGCGTCGGCCCGACCCTGGCCGCCGCCCTCGCCCTCGCCGGGCACTCGGTGGTGGCCGCCTCCGGCGTCTCGGAGACCTCCCGGCGCCGTGCCGAGGACCTCCTGCCGGGTGTCCCGCTGGTCGCCCCGCAAGAGGTGATCGCGGCCTCCGACCTGACCCTGCTCACCGTGCCCGACGACGCGCTCGAAGCGCTCGTGCGCGGCCTGGCCGAGACCGGCGCGATCAAGGCCGGTCAACTCCTGGTGCACGCGTCCGGCCGCTACGGCGTGGACATCCTGGAACCGGCCACCCGCGCCGGCGCGCTGCCGCTCGCGCTGCACCCGGTGATGACCTTCACCGGCAGCACCATCGACCTCGAACGGCTGGCCGGCTGCTCCTTCGGGGTCACCTCGCCCGAGCCGCTGCGCCCGGTCGCCGAGGCGCTCGTGGTGGAGATGGGCGGCGAACCCGAGTGGATCGAGGAGCGCGACCGCGCGCTCTACCACGTGGCCCTGGCCAACGGCGCGAACCACCTGGTCACCCTGGTCGCGCAATCGCTCGAACTGCTCGGCGCGGCCGGCGTCCGGGCCCCGGGCCGGATGCTCGGACCGCTGCTCGGCGCCGCCCTGGACAACGCGCTGCGCGCCGGCGACCAGGCGCTCACCGGCCCGGTGGCGCGCGGCGACGCGGGCACCGTGGCCGCGCATGTGGCCGAACTGCGCCGGGTCTCGCCCGAGGCGCTGGCCGCGTACGTGGCGATGGCCCGACTGACCGCCGACCGCGCGCTGAACGCCGGCCTGCTCAAGGCCGAGTCGGCCGAGGCGCTGCTGGGCGTGCTGGCCGAGGGAGGCCGACCGTGACCGCCGTACGCCTGGCCCGGACCGCGTCCGACCTGGCCGGTGCGGACCGGCCCGGCGGCCCGCGCGCCGTGGTGATGACGATGGGCGCGCTGCACCAGGGCCACGCGGCGCTGATCCGGGCGGCGCGCGCGTTCGTCGGCCCGACCGGCCACGTCGTGGTCACCGTGTTCGTCAACCCGCTCCAGTTCGGCGCGGGCGAGGACCTGGACCGCTACCCGCGCACTCTGGACGCCGACCTGGAACTGAGCGGGGAGGCGGGCGCCGACGTGGTGTTCGCGCCCTCGGTGGACGAGGTGTACCCGGGCGGCGAACCGCGCGTGCGGATCACCGCCGGACCCACCGGCGCGGTGCTCGAAGGGGCCTCCCGGCCCGGCCACTTCGACGGAATGCTCACCGTGGTCGCCAAACTCCTGCACCTGACCGTGCCGAAGGTCGCCTTCTTCGGCGAGAAGGACGCCCAGCAACTCGCGCTGATCCGGCGCATGGTGCGCGACCTGAACTTCCCCGTCGAGATCGTGGGCGTGCCCACCGTCCGCGAACCCGACGGGCTGGCCCGGTCCAGCCGCAACCGCTACCTGTCCGAGGCCGAACGGGAGATCGCGCTCTCGCTCAGCCGGGCACTGGACGCGGGCGCCCGGCGCGCCGACGACGGTGCGGGCGCCGTGCGCGCCGCCGCCGAGGACGTGCTGCGCGCCGTGCTGAAACCCGACTATGTGGAGTTGGTCGACATCGACGACTTCACCCCGGTGGCCGCCGACCACGCCGGCCCGGCGATCCTGGCGATCGCGGCCCGCGTGGGCGCCACCCGGCTCATCGACAACGCCCGACTGAAGATCACGGGAGTCCCCCGGTCATGATGCGCACGATGTTCAAGTCCAAGATCCACCGCGCGACGATCACGCAGGCGGACCTCCACTACGTCGGCTCGATCACCATCGACGAGGATCTGCTCGAAGCCGCCGACATCCTGCCCGGCGAACTGGTGCACGTGGTCGACATCGACAACGGCGCCCGCCTGGAGACCTACACGATCGCGGGCCCGCGCGGCACCGGCGTGATCGGCATCAACGGTGCCGCGGCCCGCCTGGTGCACACCGGCGACCTGGTGATCATCATCGCCTACGCCCAGGTCACCGACGCCGAGGCGCGGGCGATGAAGCCGCGCGTGGTGTTCGTGGACGCGACCAACACGATCACCGGCACCGGCCACGACCCGGCCGAGGCGCTGCCCGGCGGCGAGACGCTGCGCGGCGACCGCGTGGTCGGCGACCGGGCCGCGCAATGAACACGCCCGCACTGCCCGCGCGCCTGGCCGCCCCCGATCCCGGGTGGAACGTGCGCGCGGATGTCATCGTGGTCGGCTCCGGGGTGGCCGGCCTGACCGTCGCGTTGCGTGCGCGCCGGGCCGGCCGGGTCCTGTTGGTGACCAAGGCCCAGCTCGACGAGGGCTCCACGCGCTGGGCGCAGGGCGGGATAGCCGCCGCGCTCGGCGAGGGCGACACCCCCGAACAGCACCTGCGCGACACGCTCGTGGCCGGGGCCGGACTGTGCGCCGAGGACGCGGTCCGGGTGCTGGTCACCGAGGGCCCGGACGCGGTGCGCCGGCTGATCGACACCGGCGCCGAGTTCGACCGGGGGCCGGACGGCGACGTGCTGCTCACCCGCGAGGGCGGCCACCTGCGCAACCGGATCGCGCACGCGGGCGGCGACGCGACGGGCGCCGAGATATCGCGGGCGCTGGTGGCCGCGGTACGGGCCACGCCGGACATCGAGGTGATCGAGAACGCGCTCGTGCTCGACCTGCTCAAGGACGCCTCCGGGCGTGCCTGCGGGGTCACCCTGCACGTGATGGGCGAGGGCGCCCGGGACGGGGTCGGCGCCGCCCTGGGGCGCGCCGTCGTGCTCGCCACCGGCGGCATGGGCCAGGTCTTCTCGTCCACCACGAACCCGTCGGTGTCCACCGGCGACGGGGTCGCGCTCGCACTGCGTGGCGGGGCCGAGGTCACCGACCTGGAGTTCGTGCAGTTCCACCCGACCGTGTTGTGGCTCGGCGCGGGCGCGGAGGGCCAGCAGCCGCTGGTCTCCGAGGCGGTCCGCGGCGAGGGCGCCCATCTCGTGGACGCGGCCGGCATCCGGTTCATGACGGACCGTCATCCGCTCGGCGAGTTGGCCCCGCGCGACATCGTGGCCAAGGGCATCATGCGCCGAATGGCGGAAACCGGCGCCGAACACATGTACCTGGACGGTCGGCACTTCGGCGCGGACATGTGGAAGCACCGCTTCCCGACCATCCTGGCCGCCTGCCGCGCGCACGGGATCGACCCGGTGACCGAGCCGATCCCGGTGGCGCCCGCCGCGCACTACGCGAGTGGAGGCGTGCGTACCGACCTGCACGGACGGACCAGCGTGCCCGGGTTGTACGCGTGTGGGGAGGTGGCCTGCACCGGTGTGCACGGTGCCAACCGGCTCGCCTCCAACTCGCTGTTGGAGGGCCTGGTCTTCGCCGAGCGGATCGCGGCCGATCTGGCCCGGGACATGCCGCCGTTCGCCGCGCCGGTCGCCCCCGAGGGCCCGGCCGGGCTGCTCGCCGAGGACGTCCGGCCGCGCCTGCAACGCGCGATGACCTCGGGCGCCGGGGTGCTGCGCGACGCGGCCGGACTGGCCGACACCCGGGGCGCGTTGACCGCCTTGGCCGCTCGTACCAGCACCGATCCGTGCACGCAGACGTGGGAGACCACCAACCTGCACCTGGTCGCGAGCGCGCTCACCCGGGCCGCGTTGCTCCGCGAGGAGACGCGCGGCTGTCACTGGCGCGAGGACCGTCCGGACCTCGACGACGCCCGGTGGCGCGGCAACCTCGTCACGTCGCTGCGCGAGGGTGCCCTGCACGTCGCCTACCAGGCACACGAACCCAAGGAGTCGACCGCGTGAGCACCGTCAAGCTGTCCGCCGATCTCACGTCCCGCCTGGCCGAGGCCGGGCTCGACCCGCTCGCCGTCGCCGCGCTGGTGACCGCCGCCGTCGCGGAGGACCTCGACGGCGGAGTGGACGTCACCTCGGTGGCCACCGTGCCCGAGGACGCGCGCGGCCACGCCGAGTTCACCGCGCGCGGAGCGGGCGTGGTCGCGGGCCTGCCGGTCGCCGAGGCCGTGCTCGAACTGGTCTGCGGCGCCGACCTGGTGCTCACCCGACACGTGCGCGACGGCGACGTGGTGACGCCCGGCACGGTGTTGTTCACCGCCGAGGCGAGCACCCGCACGCTGCTGACCGCCGAGCGGGTCGCGCTGAACCTGCTGTGCCGGCTGTCCGGCGTGGCCACCGCCACCCGCGCGTGGGCGGACACGATCGAGGGCACCGGTGCCTCGGTCCGGGACACCCGCAAGACCACGCCGGGCCTGCGTGCCCTGGAGAAGTACGCGGTGCGCTGCGGCGGCGGGGTCAATCACCGGATGTCGCTGTCCGACGCGGCGATGGTCAAGGACAACCACGTGGTCGCCGCGGGCGGTGTCGCCGAGGCGTTCAAGGCCGTGCGGGCGGCCTTCCCGAACGTGCCAGTGGAGGTCGAGGTGGACCACCTCGACCAGATCCCGCCGGTGCTGGACGCGGGCGCCGACCTGATCCTGCTGGACAACATGACGCCGGATCGTATGCGCGAGGCGGTGGCCCTGGTCGCGGGTCGGGCCCGACTGGAGGCGAGTGGCGGCCTCACCCTGGAGACCGCCCGTGAGGTCGCCGAGACCGGTGTGGACTACATCGCGGTCGGCGCGCTCACCCACTCCGCCCCGATCCTGGACGTCGGCGTGGACCTGCGCGCCTGAGCGACCGGTACCGTTCACCGGATCAGCACTCCCCGTCCCGCCCCCCTTTCCGAAGCCGCGCTCCGTCCCCCACGGCCCGAGCCAGAACACCAAGGACGCCCACGATGTTGCTCACCATCGACGTCGGTAACTCGCATACCGTGCTCGGCCTGTTCGACGGTGACGAGATCGTCGAGCACTGGCGCATCTCGACCGAGGCCCGGCGGACCGCGGACGAACTCGCCGTCGTCCTCGCGGGATTGCTCGGCCAGCACCCGCTGATCGGCGCCGACGGCATCGACGGCATCGCGATCTGCTCCACCGTGCCGTCCGTGCTGCACGAAATGCGCGACATGGTGCGGCGCTATTACGGCGACATCCCCACGGTCGTCGTCGAACCCGGGGTCAAGACCGGTGTGCCGGTCCTGATGGACAACCCCAAGGAGGTCGGCACCGACCGGATCATCAACGCGCTCGCGGCGGTCAAGTTGTACGGCGGCCCGTGCGTGGTGGTCGACTTCGGCACCGCGACCACCTTCGACGCGGTCAGCACCAAGGGCGAGTACGTCGGCGGCGCGATCGCCCCCGGCATCGAGATCTCGGTGGACGCGCTGGGTGCGCGCGGCGCGCAGTTGCGCAAGATCGAGCTGATGCGTCCGCGCAGCGTGATCGGCAAGAGCACGGTCGAGGCGATGCAGGCGGGCATCCTGTACGGCTTCGCCGGGCAGGTGGACGGCGTGGTCAAGCGGATGGCGGCCGAACTGTCCCCGGACGACCCGGACGCGGTCACCGTGGTGGCCACCGGCGGACTGGCGACGCTGGTGCTGGGCGAGGCTTCGGTGATCGACGTGCACGAGCCGTGGCTGACCCTGATCGGCCTGCGGATGGTCTACGAGCGCAACGCGGCGGTCTGAGCGGGCCGGCTGCGGGGCCGGCTCCCGATCCCAATCGGAAAAAAACACGCATGAAATAAACCGGATTGTCCATCTCGCCGCATACAGTGCGTGCTATGCCGACGCCACATGGTGACCAGGGGATGGCCTTCAGCGCGCACGAGGTGCGGGTGCTGTGTCGCGCGCTGACCGCCGCGTTGCGCGGCGGTCGCGACGCGGTCGACTTCTGGTTGCTCGGCCGGGCGATCGCCGAGGCGCAGGACGAGCGCGACCGGCTGCGCGTGTTCATGACGGCCGAACTGCGGCGCTATCGGGCGGCGATGCCCGGCAGCGCGGCCGGCTTCCTGTCCTGCCTGCGCAACGCGGTCGACGAGGTCGCACACATCCCGTCCGCCGAGGACCTGGCCGCCCTGCGCAGCACCGTCGACCTGCCCTGCGGCGAACACGAACGAGCAAGCCGCGTAGCGCTGTTGCACCGCTGCACCCACCTCGCCGAGGCCGCCCTCGAACAACGCCTCACCGCCCGAGCCCACCGCCGCGCCACCGCCCGGTCCGCCCGCCCCGACCCCCTGGACATCCTCATCCCGACCCGCCCCCGGCCGATCGCCCCCCAGCCCCCGGCTCCGCCGGAGCCCGAGCCCGCTGTCGCACCAGGGTCCGGACCCGAGTGCGAGCCCGGACCCGAGACCGGACGGTTGGCCGAGAGCGCCGACCCTGCGGTCGTGACAGCTCCCGAGACGGACCCCACCGACCGCCCCGAACCGGGGGTCGCAGGAGAGTCGGCACGCACGTCCGAGCCCGGTGCGGATTCGAGCGACGCCGATGTCCTGGAGCAGGACTCCTCCGTCGAAGCCCTGTCTCCGGTGATTCCGCACCGTCGGCAGGGCCGCCAACTCGGCCAACTGCCCGCCCCGGAGACCCTGCGCACGGGCACCGGCTGAGCCAAACGTTTCGTCGCCGATTCGTGATACGGCGCCGCTGGTCACGTGGCCCAACCGACCCGTAGTCTGACGCGACTTTGAAGATCCTTGGGGGGACCTTGCTTCGGATTCGCCTTTCGCCTGCTCGAAAAGCTGCCCTTTTCACGACCGCGAGCCTGACGCTGATCGGCGCGTCGGCGATTTCCACGGCTGCGGCGGACACCCGCGACCAACTCGTCGAGATCACGGCTCCCGCATCGGTCGACCTGGAACTGGGTACGTCGACGACGCTGACCGTGACCTTGGACGTGAAGCCGGACAAGCCGGGCGCGACCACAACTCCCAATGTCTACGCCCTGTTCAAGTCGGGCGTCGGAGTTTCGGTCAAATCGCTGAAACTCGTACTCCCCGCTCCGTGCCTGCCGGCCCCCGAGGATTCCTTCTCGTGCAGGTGGGACAGCCTTCCCGTCGGACAGACGAAACTCGCGCTGAAGGTCACGTCCGTAGCCACCAATCCGAGCGTGTCGCACGAGGTCATCAATGTCATGGCCGGCGGTGCCGGTTTCGCGGACACCAAGAGCATCGATGTCGTCCACCAAGAGCCGGTGGACTTCGCCGTGCTCGACAAGGACGCGCGGAGCACCCGCAAGCCGGGTGACACCTTCGCCGTTCCGATGGGTTTCCAGAACGTACGGGAACGCACACTCACCGATGTTTCGCTGATCAGCGAGTCCGACTACGGCCTGGAACCGGCGAAGAAGTATGCGAACTGCCGCTACGGCCTCGCGTACGGCACCAGAAACCTCGTCGTCTGTGACTTCAAGGGGCCAGTCAAGGCCGGTGAGTCGTTCGGCTTGGCGGAGCCCTACCCGTACAAGGTCTCGCCGGATGTTCCGGTCTTCGGTGCTCAGGCGTACTACCGGTTCGTACAGACCGCCGACGTCACGAAGTCGCTGCGCGGTGCCGACATCCAGTGGTCTCCGGGTGCGGGCGACGCGCTGAAACTGGCCTCGACGACCACGCAGGCGCCGGACCGGCGGGCGAGTTCGGGCTCCTTCAATGTGCTGCTGGGCGAGGACCAGCCACAGAGCACGACGAGTACGCCGCCGATCTCCGTGGTGGCGAGCCCGGGAATCGAGGTTCCGGTTCGGGTGTCGGTCAAGAACGACGGGCCGCGCGTCCTCAATTCGTTCGACACCGGCGGGCCCGGAAGTGTTGCGGGCATCGCCTTCCCGAAGGGCGTGCGGGTGGCCGCTGTGCCCAAGGAGTGCTCGCACGAATCGCTGGCCGCCGACCAGGATGCGCTCCGGCCGCTGAAGGCGGCAGGCGCGGACGTCTATGGCTGCGAGATCACCGGGGGCGAGCTCTGGAAGGTCGGTACCACTCGTGACTTCACGTTCAAGGTCGAGCTCGCCAAGGGCCTGACCGACGCCAAGGGCGGCATCGTGACGGTCGCGGCCAAGGTCCCGCTGGTCGACATGGTGTTCACCGCCAAGGAAGGTGCCACCTCCGGTGGGTCCGGTTCGACCGGTGGTGCGGCCACGACGGCCGGCGCGGGTTCGACCGGCGGTGGCAATGGCACCGAGCTGGCCGAGACCGGCTCGGACTCCTCGTCCACGACGTTGATCGTGGGCGGCGCAGCGGCGCTGTTCGTACTCGGCGGTGGCGTGTTCTTCGTGGCGCGTCGGCGCAAGGGTGCGGGCCTCGTGGCCTGATTCACAACGATCGGCGGAGGGCGGGGTCGCGGCGGCGATTCCGCCCTCCGGCGTATCCGCCCCCGGGCCGGACGGATATCGGTTCGGGGAGGTGGTTGGCCATGGGTAGCCTTGTCCCGTGACCGAGCAGAGCGCAGCGCAGCCGCAGATCGACGACCTTCCCGAGCAGATGCGGGTTCGCCGCGACAAGCTCGATCGGCTCCGAGCCGAGGGAACCGACCCGTACCCGGTCGGATTCCCCCGCAGCACGACGGTGGCGGCCCTGCGTGCGGAGTTCGACGGTCTCGAAGCCGATGTGGAGACCGGGCGCCGCGTCGGTATCACCGGCCGGGTGGTGCTGTATCGCACCGGCGGCAAGTTGTGCTTCGCGACCCTGCGCGACGGCGACGGCGACATCCAGGTGATGGTCTCGCTCGACGGCGTCGGCGCCGAGTCGCTGGCCGCCTGGAAGAGCGACGTCGACCTGGGCGACCACGTCGGCGTCGAGGGCCAGGTCATCACCTCCCGCCGCGGCGAGCTGTCGATCATGGTCGACTCGTGGGCGATCACGTCCAAGTGCCTGCGTCCGCTGCCGGACAAGCACAAGGGCCTGACCGACCCCGAGGCCCGGGTCCGCCAGCGCTACGTCGACCTGATCGTCAACGACGAGTCGCGCGCGATGTTGCGTACCCGCAGCCGGATCGTGCGCTCGATCCGCGAGTGGTTCGACGCCAGGGACTTCCTGGAGGTCGAGACCCCGATGCTCCAGCCGGTGCACGGCGGCGCCACCGCGCGCCCGTTCGTCACCCACATCAACGCGTACGACATGGACCTCTACCTGCGCATCGCGCCGGAGCTCTACCTCAAGCGCCTGGTCGTCGGCGGCGCCGAGAAGGTCTTCGAGATCAACCGCAACTTCCGCAACGAGGGCGCGGACTCGACGCACAACCCCGAGTTCACCATGCTCGAGGCGTACGAGGCGTACGGCGACTACAACACGATGGCCACGCTCACCCGCGAGGTGTACCAGCACGTCGCCCAGGCCGTGTTCGGCACGCACACCTTCCGCTACGGCGACCGCGAGGTGGACATCTCCGGCGAGTGGCGCGAGATCACCGTCTACGGTTCGGTCTCCGAGGCGCTCGGCGAGGAGGTCACCCCCGAGACGCCGATCGAGGCGGTGCGCAAGCTCGCCGACGCGCGGGAGATCGAGTACGACAAGGCGTGGGGCCAGGGCAAGTTGGTCCAGGAGATCTACGAGGCGCTGGTCGAGCACACCCTGGCCGAGCCGACCTTCGTCCGCGACTTCCCGATCGAGACGTCCCCGCTGACCCGCCAGCACCGCAGCACGCCGGGCGTCGCGGAGAAGTGGGACCTGATCGGCTTCGGCATGGAGTTGGGCACCGCGTACTCCGAGTTGGTCGACCCGGTCGAGCAGCGTCGCCGGCTCACCGAGCAGTCGCTGCTCGCCGCGGGCGGCGATGTCGAGGCCATGCGGATCGACGAGGACTTCCTGCGCGCGCTGGAGTTCGCGATGCCGCCGAGCGGCGGTCTGGGGCTGGGCATCGACCGGATGATCATGGCCTTCACCGGTCGCGGCATCCGCGAGACGATCCTGTTCCCGCTGGTGAAGCCGACCACCGACTGACGGTCGGCCCGCGCTCGGGAGCCCCTTCGGTGACGGATCGTCGTCCCCGAGGGGGCTCCTGTCGCATTCCCGGGCGCGTCACCCGTTCGTACGCATAGGGTCGGCCGCATGGAAGCAGCCCCCGATCTCCGGATCTGCGTCGCCGGTGATTCGTTCGTCCAAGGCGTCGGCGATCTCGCCGGCGGCGGATGGGTCGGCCGCCTGGCGGCCGAGTCCCGTCGCCGGGGCCGGCAATTGACCGCGTACAACCTCGGCGTGCGGTTGGAGACCTCGGCCGACGTCGCGGAGCGCTGGTACGGCGAGGCCGTCCCGCGCATGCGGCACGCCGACGGCACCGGCATGGTCTTCGCGTTCGGCGTCAACGACGTCAAGGTCGAGCGCGGCCGCCGTCGGGTCGGGCACGCGGACAGCGTCGCCAACCTCGACGCGATACTGGACACCGCCACCGGCGCCCGCTGGACCTGCCTGGTCGTCGGCGCACCACCGGTGCCCGGCGAGCCGAACGGCGGCGAGGACGCGCTCGCCCTGGAGGACGCGTACGCGAAGACGTGCGCCGCGCGCGGCATCACCTTCGTGCCCCTCCAGCACACCCTGCGCGCGGACCCCGAGTGGTGGGCGAGCATCGACGCCTACGGCGACGGGGCGCACTGCGACTCGACCGGCTACGCCAAGCTCGCCGCGCTGATCGCCGAAGGCGGCTGGTGGGACTGGCTGGACTCGCTCGCGGTCGGCCGCTGACGGATCGGCCGACGTGGGCGTGGTCGAGCCGTCCGGTGATCCCGGAGCGCGGTGATCAGGCCGCGACGCCCTTGCCGGACAGCCAGGTCTTCGGGTCCACGGCCGCGCCGCCCTTGGGGTGCACCTCGAAGTGCAGGTGCGGCCCGGTGGAGTTGCCGGTGGTACCGACGTAGCCGATCACCTCGCCGGCGGCCACCGAACCGGAGGTCTTCGCGAACCGGGACTGGTGGCAGTACCAGGTCTGGGTGCCGTCGGGGTGGGTGATCACGATCCGGTTGCCGAACGCGCCCGCGCTGCCCGCGGAGGAGATCTTCCCGGCGGCGGCGGCCTTGATCGGCGTACCGGAGCGGGCCGCGAAGTCCAGGCCGGTGTGCGTGTGCGCCCAGCGCGAGCCGCTGTTGCCGAAGCGACCGGTCAACGTGTAGCCGGATGTCGGCACCACCCATCCCGAGGCCGCCCGCTCGGCCGCGACCCGGTCGGCCTCGGCCCGACGCTCGGCCTCCGCCGCCCGGTCGGCCTCCGCCTGGCGCTCCGCCTCCGCGACCCGCTCGGCCTCCGCCTGGCGCTCCGCCTCCGCTCGCGCGGCAGTCTCCGCGGCGGCCTGTCGCTCGGCCTCCCGCGCGGCGTCCAACGACGGACGCTCCTGCGAGCGTGCCGCGACGTCCGCGCCGCGATCGGCGAGCCACTGCGCGTTCTCCGGATCGGCGCCGGTCGAGCCGGCCGCGCGCGCATCGCCGGGGTCCGTCCCCGACACCTGCACCCCGGTGGTGACCGCGACGGCCAGCAGCGCGAGACCGGCGACCACGATGACCGGACGGCGCGGACGCAACGCCTTCGGCCGCGCGGGGCGGTCGGCGGGCGTGGACATGGACGTGGGCGTGGACGGAGCTTCGGGGGAGTGCGGCACGAACACCTCGGTGAATCGACGACAGGGCCGCGATCAGTGGTAACAATTCACCGCACATCGACCAAGTCGTGATGGAGTGGACACTACGCGGCCACGTAGTAGTGCGTTCCGCGTTCCCGCATCCGCTCGCGCCGGGAAGGGCCGGATGCGACAAATCCGGACGAAGTCGCGTCTACGATGCTGCGTAGGGGATCGCTCGCCACGCGTGACGCAGCTCACGGTGCGACAAGGTTTCGGGAGGGTCCGACCATGAAGCGACTCGGCGAACTCGAGACCCGGGTGATGCTTCGCATCTGGCGGCTCAATCGCCCGTCCTCGGTGCGTGAAGTGCAGGAGGCGCTGCTGCCGGAGCGCGAGCCCGCCTATACGACGGTGATGACCGTGCTCGACAAACTCTTTCGCAAGGGCCTGTTGCGCCGCAGACTGCACGGCCGGGCCTATCGATACGAGGCCGTGTACTCCCGGGACGCCTATACCGCCGAGTTGATGCGCGCCGACTGGGCGGCCGGCGACAGCCGCGCCGGCGCTCTCGTGCACTTCGTCGAGGGCATGACGCCGGAACAGATCCAGGCGTTGCGCGACGCGTTGCGGGTGGCGCTGCCCTGAGTCGAATCGGCCGTTCGGTGGGGTCCGGCGCCTGGGCCGTACCGGGGGTCTTGTCAATTCGTTCGGCGCAGCCCGCAACGCTCCCGGCGCAACTCTGCGTAATCGTATTAATGATCTACGTAAGAAATGCGACTTCGGTACGGCGGAACGGAAAGTGGGCCGACACGATGCGAGTTAAAACCCGAGTGGGGCATGTCCTCGCGATGGCTGGCGTCCCGGTGGGCGCAACGCCGGCCGCGATCCCGGGCATGGTCGGCCGGGCGGGCGCGGCCCCGAGCGGCAGCCGGAACCCGTCGCCACGTCGTACGGGTGGACCACAACGCACGAGTGGAGCGGGTGGTCGTCCTCGCGGGTGTCCGGCACCCCAGTTCGGGCGGCGGCTGCAGAGCGCGCTCGCGGACCTGATGAGCGCGCTCGGCACGTCGTCGCCGGGTATCGCATTGCCGGCCTGCCCGGCCCGGCCGACTTCGGGGTGGGCACCGCCGCGGCGAAGCCGCCGAACCGGCCGCCGTTCCCGCCCGCGCCGCCCACCTCGACCGGGCCGCCCGGTCGGCAGGTGGACCCGGCCCCGACGGCCAGGCTGGAATTGCGCCGCACGGCCGACCCCGAGCCGGGTGACGCGGTCACCCACACGGTGACGGTGCGAAACTCGGGCAACGGCGAGGCGAAGTCCGCGGTCGTGCGCAACACGTTGCCGGCAGGCGTGAAACCGATGGAATCCAAGCCGTCCCAGGGTGAATTCGACCCGGCCACCGCACTGTGGAAGACCGGCCCGATCAGGGCCGGCTCCGAGGTCGTCCTGATTCTCGTACTCCGGGTCCCGCATGGTGCGGCCGGAACCGAGATGACCGCTCGATCGAGTTTCATCAGCACGCCGGGTGCCGAGCCGGTCATCCGCGACGCGTGCGGCGACGACGCCGAGGCGGCCTGTGCGAGCACGCGCGTGGCCGATTCCGCGACCCGGAAATGACCGGGGGAATCCGGCCATATCCGACCTGATCGCTCGATCCGATCACTGCACCCGATGACTCCGCGGCCGTGCCGCGGGCCTCGGGTATCCGGTGCCGGATGTATCCGGATGTATGAAGAACGCGAGGTCCGGACGGTGCGAAACGCCGTCCGGCCCGCCGTCGTCGGTTGGGGTGTTTCCGCTACCAGCGGGGCAGATCGGTGGTAAACAGGGCGGAGCGGCGACGACTATCGTGATCGCGATAGCGTCACCCCATGGAAGTGACGATCCGACGTGCCAGAACGTCCGATGTGCGGGCCATTCGACGCCTTGTGGATGGGTACGTGGGGCTGCGTATCCTTCTGGACAAACCCACGGTCACCCTCTACGAGGATGTGCAGGAGTTTTGGGTTGCGGAGCGGGACACCGACAGCGAGGTGGTCGCCTGCGGAGCTCTGCACGTGATGTGGGAAGACCTCGCCGAGGTGCGCACTCTCGCGGTGGATCCGGTGTGCCGCGGCCACGGAGTGGGCCACCTCTTGCTCAGCAAACTCCTGGAGACCGCGCGTTGGCTCGGTGTTCGGCGGATATTCTGCTTGACCTTCGAGGTCGACTTCTTCGTGAAGCACGGCTTCGTCGAGATCGAGGAGACGCCGATCGACCGCGATGTCTACAGTGAACTGATGCGTTCGTACGACGAGGGCGTCGCCGAGTTTTTGGATCTGGAACGCGTCAAACCCAACACCCTTGGCAACACGCGGATGCTGCTCCATCTCTGGCAGTGATCTCGATCCGCGTAGACCGCGCGAGTGTGGTGGAGATCGCGTGACCCATGCCGGCGAACCCCTTGACGCTTCTTGCCGATGACGGTGTGGTGTGCGGTGAAGTGGCAACCACAAACCCGGTAACGTATTGCCGGCCGGACGGGTTCCGCGCGGGTGGGTTTGTATTTTCCCGCAGAAAG
Organism: Embleya sp. NPDC005971; assembly: GCF_040629175.1. Taxonomy (NCBI): domain Bacteria; kingdom Bacillati; phylum Actinomycetota; class Actinomycetes; order Kitasatosporales; family Streptomycetaceae; genus Embleya; species Embleya sp. NPDC005971. The sequence goes on from NZ_JBEXUX010000022.1 coordinate 71,543, forward strand.
CGGTTTCCTTTTCTTGAGTTGGTTGAACCCTCCCGATGAAAGGGAATCCTGGTGGCACAGAAGGTCCAGATTCTTCTCGTTGACGACCTCGACGGCGGCAAGGCCGATGAGACGGTGACGTTCGCGCTCGACGGTGTCTCCTACGAGATCGACCTGAGCGCCACGCACGCAGAGCAGCTCCGCGCGGCCCTGACGACCTACGTCGAGGCCGGCCGCAAGACCGGTGGCCGGGTCGCCGCGCGCCGCGGCGTCCGCCAGGTGGTCAAGGGTGGTGCCGCCTCCGGTGACACCGCCAAGATCCGCGCCTGGGCCAAGGAGAACGGCTACGACGTGAGCGAGCGCGGTCGCGTGCCGGGCAACATTCGCGACGCCTACGAGAAGGCCCACGCCTGATCGTCGACGCCATCATCGAGCGGTGCCCTCCCCCGAACGAACCGGGGGAGGGCACCGCTCATGTCGTTTTTCCGGGGCCGGGGCGGGCCCGGAGCGCCGGCCCGGCCGTGCTTCAGGCCGGTACCGGGCGGTGGTGGGTCAGCGGCCTCGGCTCGGTGGCCCGCGGCCGGGGGAACAGCCGCACATGCTGGCACGCGTGCGCCAACGTGCTCAGCAGCCGGGTGACGTCCGGAAAGCGCACATCCACGTGCAGCACGGCGCCGAGGGCGGCGAGGTGCTCGACGGGGCGCACTCGGCCCGCGTCGACGGGCGGGCGCAACCAGCGCGCGTGCTCCCACGACCGGGGCCACGGCGCCCGCCACGTGGCCGGCCACGGCGACGGCGCGGCCACCGTGTCGCCCTCGCCGTACGCGCGCAGGTCCAGGTCCAGGTCGGCCCAGTCCAGCCAGTCCAGCAGGGCGGGCAGATCGTCCGCGACCCCGGGGGCCACGAAGAACTGGATCCGGCCGGTCCCGGTCGCGGCCACCGGCCCGACCGGGACGCCCAGCCGCTCGGCCCGGTCCAGGGCCCGGACGCCCGCCGCCCCGGGAACGTCCAGGACGTCGAACCGCACCCCGGCGGCCAGCCGGACCGACGCCGACGGGTCGGCCGCCCAGTGTCGCGAGAGCACCTGCGGATCGGTGGTCGCCACCGCGAGCCCGCCCTTCGCGTCGGCCGATCCCGGACCCGCCGGCCAGCCCAGGGCACGCGCGTACCAGAGGGCCTCGTCCAACGGGCCCGGCACGACGGGCGCCGAACGGGACGCGAAAACAAGCGTGGCTGCCATAACGTGTTCAACTCCGGGACGACAGCGAGGTTACGAAAGGTGATATGCCAACCGCGATGAGTGACATGTCGGGCGGGCCGGTCGCGCCGGGCCTGCCCGAGTGCCCGTGTGGATGCCCGCACAGCGGTCGTGACCTGCCGGTATACAGCGGGTGTCGTCCTGGGTATGACCCGACCATGGAGGGGACTCGGGGAGGTGTGATCGGTGCCGTCGCCGGGTCGCGACGGGATCGGAAAATACCGCGTTCGCTTCTGGCGTACTCGGAATCGGCCTCAGGACGTGGCCGGCGGGAACACCGACACGCACCATCGGGTTTGACTAGTTGTCCAAAGCGGTCCGCAACACGTGGGTCGCACGTCTTCACGGACGAATCGAGCGGTCCTGCGTGCAGGACTAGCATGCGGAAGGACAGGGAGGGGACCGTCCCCGATCTGCACGACCGCTCTGAGGAGCGATAACGATGTTCGAGAGGTTCACCGACCGCGCGCGGCGGGTTGTCGTCCTGGCTCAGGAGGAGGCCCGGATGCTCAACCACAACTACATCGGTACTGAGCACATCCTCCTCGGCCTCATCCACGAGGGTGAGGGCGTCGCTGCGAAGGCCCTGGAGAGCCTCGGCATCTCGCTTGAGGCAGTGCGTCAGCAGGTTGAGGAGATCATCGGTCAGGGTCAGCAGGCCCCGTCCGGTCACATCCCCTTCACGCCCCGTGCGAAGAAGGTCCTCGAGCTGTCGCTTCGCGAGGCGCTCCAGCTCGGCCACAACTACATCGGCACCGAGCACATCCTGCTCGGCCTGATCCGCGAGGGCGAGGGCGTCGCCGCCCAGGTCCTCGTGAAGCTGGGCGCCGACCTCAACCGGGTCCGCCAGCAGGTCATCCAGTTGCTCTCCGGCTACTCCACCGGCAAGGAATCCGCCGCGCCGGGCGGCAGCGGCCAGGAGGGGACGCCTTCCACGTCCCTCGTGCTCGACCAGTTCGGGCGCAACCTGACCCAGGCGGCGCGCGAAGGCAAGCTCGACCCGGTCATCGGGCGCGAGAAGGAAATCGAGCGGGTCATGCAGGTGCTGTCCCGCCGCACCAAGAACAACCCCGTCCTGATCGGCGAGCCCGGCGTCGGCAAGACCGCCGTCGTCGAGGGCCTGGCCCAGGCGATCGTCAAGGGCGAGGTGCCCGAGACGCTCAAGGACAAGCAGCTCTACACGCTGGACCTCGGCGCGCTGGTGGCGGGTTCCCGCTACCGCGGTGACTTCGAGGAGCGGCTGAAGAAGGTGCTCAAGGAGATCCGCACCCGAGGCGACATCATCCTGTTCATCGACGAGCTGCACACGCTCGTCGGTGCGGGTGCCGCCGAAGGCGCGATCGACGCGGCGAGCATCCTCAAGCCGATGCTGGCGCGAGGCGAGCTGCAGACGATCGGTGCGACCACGCTCGACGAATACCGCAAGCACCTGGAGAAGGACGCGGCGCTCGAGCGCCGGTTCCAGCCGATCCAGGTCGCGGAACCGTCACTGCCGCACACGATCGAGATCCTCAAGGGTCTGCGCGACCGCTACGAGGCGCACCACCGCGTGTCGATCACCGACCAGGCCCTGGTGGCCGCGGCGACGCTCGCGGACCGGTACATCTCCGACCGGTTCCTGCCGGACAAGGCGATCGACCTCATCGACGAGGCCGGCTCGCGGATGCGCATCCGGCGCATGACCGCGCCGCCGGACCTGCGCGAGTTCGACGAGAAGATCGCCAACGTGCGTCGGGACAAGGAGTCCGCGATCGACGCGCAGGACTTCGAGAAGGCCGCGTCCTTGCGCGACAGCGAGAAGAAGCTGCTCGCCGACAAGGCGAAGCGGGAGAAGGAGTGGAAGGCCGGCGACATGGACGTCGTGGCCGAGGTCGACGAGGAACTGATCGCAGAGGTTCTCTCGACCGCCACCGGCATCCCGGTCTTCAAGCTGACCGAGGAGGAGTCGGCCCGTCTGCTCCGCATGGAGGACGAGCTGCACAAGCGGGTCATCGGCCAGAAGGACGCCATCAAGGCGCTCTCCCAGGCCATTCGGCGCACCCGCGCCGGACTCAAGGACCCGAAGCGTCCCGGTGGTTCGTTCATCTTCGCCGGCCCGTCCGGCGTCGGTAAGACCGAGCTGTCCAAGACGCTCGCCGAGTTCCTCTTCGGCGACGAGGACGCGCTCATCCAGCTGGACATGAGCGAGTTCTCCGAGAAGCACACGGTCTCCCGGCTGTTCGGTTCGCCGCCCGGATATGTGGGTTACGAAGAGGGTGGCCAGCTCACCGAGAAGGTCCGTCGCAAGCCTTTCTCGGTGGTTCTGTTCGACGAGGTCGAGAAGGCCCACCCGGACATCTTCAACTCGCTGCTGCAGATTCTGGAGGACGGTCGACTGACCGATTCCCAGGGTCGGGTGGTGGACTTCAAGAACACCGTCATCATCATGACGACCAACCTCGGCACGCGGGACATCTCGAAGGGCTTCGGCCTCGGTTTCTCCGGATCGTCCGACGTCAAGACCGGTTACGACCGGATGAAGGCGAAGGTCAACGAAGAGCTGAAGCAGCACTTCCGTCCCGAGTTCCTCAACCGTGTCGACGACACGATCGTCTTCCACCAGCTTTCCGAGGAAGACATCATCCAGATCGTCGACCTGATGATCGCCAAGGTGGACGAGCGGCTGCGCGACCGGGACATGGGCATCGAGCTGCGTCCCGCCGCCAAGGCACTGCTCGCCAAGCGGGGCTACGACCCGCTGCTGGGTGCCCGTCCGCTCCGGCGGACGATCCAGCGCCAGATCGAGGACAACCTCTCCGAGAAGATCCTCTACGGCGAGCTGCGCTCCGGGTCGATCATCGTGGTCGACACCGAGGGTGAGGGCAAGGACGAGCAGTTCACCTTCGAGGGCATGGAGAAGGCCCCGCTGCCGGACGCACCGCCCATCGAGGCGACCGGCTCGGGCCCGAACCTGACCAAGGAGTAGTCGGGTTCGCGGGAGACCGCGCACGACGACGAAGGGGCCGCCCCCGGGAAGTGATTCCCGGGGGCGGCCCCTTCGTCGTGGCGGTTCGGCGCCGGGTGGGGCGCCGGATCAGTGCACGCCGTCGGTGATCTGCTCGTCGGCTCGGCCTGCCGCTTCGGATCGCGCCGGCGGCACCGACTCGGCCGACTCGCGCAGGCCCACCCGGGCGTGCACCCGGCGCAGGAACCGCGGCGCGTACCAGGCGTGCCGGCCCAGCACGCGCATCGCGGCCGGCACCAGGATGCCCCGGACCAGGGTCGCGTCCAGCAGGATCGCCAGGGCCGCACCGAAGCCGAAGAGCTGCAGGAAGCTCACGCTGCTGGTCAGGAACGCCACGAAGGTCACCGCGAGCAGCGCCGCGGCGGTGGTGACGATCCGTCCGGTGCGTCCCAGCCCCTGCCGGACCGCGTCCTCGTCGGACGCCCCGGCGTCGTGCAGTTCCTTGATCCGGCTGGTCACGAACACCTCGTAGTCCATCGACAGTGCGAACGCGATGCAGAACAGCAGCACCGTCATCGAGGTGTCCATGGGCAGCGGGGTGAAGCCGAGCAGGTCGGCGAGATGCCCGTCCTGGAAGACCCACACGGTGATGCCGACCGCGGCCATGATGCTGATCCCGTTCAGGAGCAACGCGCGCAGCGGTTGCAGGATGCTTCCGGTGAACAGGAACAGCAGCACGAACGTACTGAGCACGATCAGCCCGAAGGCGAGCGGCAGCCGGTCGCCGATCGAGGTCTTGGTGTCGACCAGGCGCGCGTCCGTACCGCCGACCAGGGCCTCGGTGCGGTCCGGTGCGGGGACCGCCCGGACGTCGCGGACCAGGTCCTGGGCGGCGTCCGACTTGGCGGGCAGCGTGGTGATCACCGAGAGCAGGCGCGCGTCGGGTCGGATCCGGTCCGGTCCGGCGGTGTCCACCCGGGTCACGCCCGGCAGCGCGGCGAGCCGGCCCGCGTAGGCGTCCACCGGGGCCTGGGCGCCGGTGCCGAGCAGCACCACGTCCAGCGAGCGGGTGTCGTCGAGGCTGTAGTCCGCGCGCAGCGTGTCGCCGACCTGACGGGCCTCGGTGCTCGTCGGCAGGACCCGTTCGTCGGGCGTGCCGAACTTGACCCCGAGCAGCGGCGAGGCGGCCACCAGCAGCACCGCCAGCACCGGCAGCGCGGTGAGCGCGGGCCGCCTGGTGACGAAGCCGGCCAGCCGCGACCACACCGGCGCCTCGCCGCCCTGGACGCCTCGCACGCCCTTGATCCGCATCGACTCCACGCGCGGTCCGAGCACGGTCAGCAGGGCCGGTGCGATGATCAGCGCGGCGAGCGCGGAGATGATCACCACGCCGATCCCCGCGTACGCGAACGAGCGCAGGAAGTACTGCGGGAAGACCAGCAGTACGGCGAGCGCGGCGGCCACCGTCGCGGCGGAGAACAGGATGGTCCGCCCGGCGGTACGCAGTGTGCCCACCACCGCGTCGTGCAGATCGTGCCCCGCGTGCAGCAACTCGCGGTGTCGGGCCACGATCAGCAGCGCGTAGTCGATCGCCAGGCCCAGGCCCAGGGCCGTGGTCAGGTTGATCGAGAAGATCGACACGTCGGTCAGGCTGCCGAGAACGAACAACTCGGCGAAGGTGCCCATGATCGCGATGAACCCGATCACGAGCGGGACCAAGGCCGCGATCAGACTGCCGAAGGCGAGCACGAGCAGCAGCATGGTCAGCGGTATCGCGATCGACTCGGCGATCGCCAGGCTCTTGCCGACCTGTCCGTTGACCGCCGGTCCGATCGAGGCTTCACCGCCGATCCGGACCTTGAGCGGGCTGTCCGGGGGCAGTTGCGCGGCCTTGGGCAACTCGCTGACGTCGTCCTCGACCGAATGGGCGACGAGCAGTGCGCCGCGGCCCCCGTCGGCCTTGAGTCCGGGCGCGTTGGTGGTCCAGTAGGAGACCACCTGGTCGAAGCCGGGGGCGGCCGCGAGGGATGCGGTGAGGCGCCGGCCGGCCTCCGCGACGGCCGGTGCGTCGACGTTCGAGCCGTCCTTGGCGCGGACCTCGACCACCAGGTTGGGTCGGCCGCCGAAGGTGTGCTTGATCTCGTCCTGGGCCCGGGTGGAGGCCGAATCCGGTGCGTCGAACCCGCCCGACTGGAGCTTGCCGAAGGCACCGAAGCCGACCCCGGCCGAGACGAGCAACAACAACGTGCCGACCACGAGCACGGCGCGTGCTCGGCGGAATACGAGATCCCCTAGTCGTTCGAGCATGATCATCGACCTTCCATGTGGTCCGTGGGGAGACGGGTGCCGGAGCCGGAGACATCATGTTGACGGCGATAACAATGTTTGCATTGATAACTTGGCATTGAATGTGCGCAGTGTCAACATGGGGCTGGATCGAACGGAGAACCATGGCAAGCGAGCAAGCCGCCGGCACCTCGGGTCGTCGCGGATACCACCACGGCGACCTGCGCAACGCGCTGACCGAGGCCGCGGTGGAACGGGCCCGGGCCGGCGGCCCGCAGGCGATCGTGTTGCGCGAGGCGGCGCGCGCGACGGGGGTGTCCTCCACCGCCGCCTACCGGCACTTCGCCAACCATCACGAGTTGGTCGTGGCGGTCAAGGATCGCGGTCTGGCGATGCTCGCGGCGACGATGCGGGCCGAATTGGCCGCGGGCGAGCCGTGTGCGGATCCGGGCGACGAGGCGCTGCGTCGGCTGCGGGCGGCGGGGCTGGGCTACGTGCGCTTCGCGTTCGCCGAGCCCGGCCTGTTCCGGACCATCTTCCACGGTGCCGCCGAGGGCGAGCCGCTGATCGGCCGTCGGCAGGCGGCCCGGGCGGCGGGCGAGGACGACGGGCATCTGCCCGGCACGCCGGACGAATCGGAGGAGTCCTACTCGCTGATGTCCCAGGCGCTGGACGAACTGGTCGTGCTCGGTCGTCTCCCGGCCGAACGGCGCGAGTACTCCGACGTGGTGATGTGGTCCGCCGTGCACGGGTTGAGCGTGTTGTTGCTGGACACCGAATTGGCCCATCTCCCGGACGAGACCAAGGCGGACATCGTCCGGCGCGGCATCGACGTGGCCCTGAACGGCCTGTGAGACCGGTCGCGGCCGTCCCCCATTAGGTCCCGTCCGACGGGCGCCGGCGCTCGCCCGCTCGCAGGATCGAAGGCATGAGCGCCGACTTCGCGACCAGGACCGCCATCGTCACCGGAGCCGCCTCGGGCATCGGCGCCGCGATCGCCCGCCGACTCGCCGCCGACGGCGCGAACGTCGTGGTCGCCGACCTCGACGACGACGGCGCGGCCCGGGTCGCCGCCGAGATCACCGAGGCCGGCGGCACCGCCCGGGGGATGCGGGTGGACGTGGCCGAACCGCAGTCCTGCGCGGCGCTCGTGCGCGCGGCGGTGGAGGCGTTCGGCGGGCTGCACCTGGCGGTGAACAACGCGGGCATCACCGGCCCGCACGCGCACACCGGCGAGTACCCGACGGACGGGTGGCGCAAGGTGATCGAGATCAACCTGAGCGGTGTCTTCTACGGGATGCGCCACCAGATTCCGGCGATGCTGGAGTCCGGTGGCGGCGCGATCGTCAACATGGCCTCGATCCTGTCCTCGGTCGGCTTCCCGAACGCGGTCGGCTACGTGGCCGCCAAACACGGCGTGCTGGGCCTGACCAAGACCGCCGCGATCGAGTACGCGCAGCAGGGGATCCGGATCAACGCGGTCGGCCCGGGCTTCATCGAGACCCCGCTGCTGAAGGAATCCGACGCCGAGGCGCACGCCGCGCTGGCCAGGCTGCACCCGATGGGCCGACTCGGCACGGTCGAGGAGGTGACCGAGCCGGTCGCCTTCCTGCTCTCCGATCGGGCCGCCTTCGTGACCGGCAGTTACCACCTGGTGGACGGCGGCTACACCGCGCCGTAGCGCGGGTCCGCGGATACCCCGCCCGGGTAATCCATTCGGTTGGTGAGTAATAGCCTCACCATTGACGTCGCCGGCCCACCGTGCCACCCGGGCATCACTCGTGTATCACACGGGGCCGGTACGCCGGAAAGGGAGAAACCCATGAAGGCCGTCCAATACGTCGAGTTCGGCAAGCCGGTCGAGGTGCGGGAGATCCCCGCGCCCGAACCGGGCCCCGGGCAGGTGCTGCTGAAGGTCACCGCCGGCGGTGTCTGTCACTCCGACATCTTCGTGATGAGTCAACCGACCGGAACCTTCGGTCCCGACGCCCCGCTCACCCTCGGCCACGAGGGCGCCGGCATCGTGGCCGCGCTCGGCGACGGGGTCACCGGCTTCGCGCTCGGCGACGCGGTCGTCGTCTACGGGCCGTGGGGCTGCGGTGCCTGTCACGCCTGTGCGCAGGGCAAGGAGAACTACTGCACGCGCGCCGGCGAGCTGGGCATCCGACCGCCCGGCCTGGGCGCCCCGGGCGCGCTCGCCGACTACGTGCTGATCGACGACGCCCGGCACCTGGTCCCGATCGGTGACCTGGATCCGGTGCAGACCGTGCCGCTCACCGACGCCGGGCTGACGCCGTACCACGCGATCAAGCGCTCGCTGGACAAGCTCTACGCGGGAAGCACCACCGTGGTCCTGGGCGTCGGCGGCCTGGGCCACATCGGCGTGCAGCTCCTGCGCGCGTTGTCCGCGACCCGGGTGATCGCCCTGGACGTGAGCGAGGACAAGCTGGAGCTGGCCCGCGCCTCGGGTGCGCATCTGGCGATCAGGTCCGACGACAAGGCCGCCGGGATCGTCCGCGAGGCCACCGACGGCCTCGGCGCGCAGCTCGTGCTCGACTTCGCCGGTGTGCAGCCCACCGTCGACCTGGCCGCGAAGTGCGCCGCCACGGAGGGCGACCTGACCATCGTCGGCATCGGCGGCGGCACCCTCCCGGTCGGCTTCGGCCTGCTCCCGTACGAGTGCTCGGTCAGCACGCCCTACTGGGGCACCCGCACCGAACTGATCGAGCTGATCGAGCTGGCCCGGCACGGCGGGGTGAGCGCGCACGTGGAGCAGTTCCCGCTCGACCAGGCCGCCGACGTCTACGACCGGCTGCACCACGGCCGGATCAACGGCCGCGCGGTGCTGGTCCCCGGGACCTGACCGGCGCGCGACCGGCTGCGGAATACCTCGACGGGGTATGCGGTTCTGCGAGGTGTCCGACACCGTCACGAGCATCGCGAAGGGAGCCACCGTGACGCTGACCCTGGAGAACTACCGAGTAGCCGAGGAACTGGTCGAGCAACGCGACCCGTTGGGCGCGCTGCGCATCCTGGAGCCGGTGCTGGAGGACGAGCGCGACAACGTGGCCGTGCAGCAACTGGCCGGCCGGGCGTATTTCCTCGCGCTCCGGCTCGGCCGGGCCGAGGCGACGCTGCGGCGGGTGGTCGAACTCGACCCGTGTGACGCATGGGCCACGCACGCACTCGGCCGGACCCTGGAGCGGGCCGGCCGCGGCACCGAGGCCGCGCCGTATCTGCGGCTCGCCGCGGCGATGAACCCGGAGCCGGAGTACACCGCGGCAGCGGCGAGGTACGCCGACTGAGCGAAGACTCAGCCCGAAGAGGCGGCGGAGCGATCCGTCGCCTCTTCGGCGTCCGGGCGCGCGAACGGCCAGGCCGCCCAGGTGAGCGCGAGGAGCAACTGGGCGGCCACGTAGGTGGGCATCACCACCGCGTCCTGACCGGGCACCAGGTCCACGTCGGCGATGCCCAACGCGATCACCGCGTCCGAGAGCAGGAACAACGCGCCGCCGAGCCCGGTACGCCGGCCCACTCCCGCCGCGTACGCCGCCATCGCGGTGAGCAGCAGGCTGTAGCCGAGCACCGGCACCAGCAGTTCGTCCAGCCCGCGCCACACCAGCGCCATCATCGCGCCCCACGCGAGCAGGTACCCGAGCGCCCGACGCGGCGAAAGCGTGCCGCCCAGGCGCCGAAAGGCCAGGAGATAGCAGACGTGCCCGACCGCGAACCCGGCCATCCCGATCATGAAGGCCGCGTCGTGGTCCACGAGCAGCCCGACGTCACCGACGAACCCGCCCGCCAGTGCGCCGATCGGCAGCCCCGCGCGCCTCGCATCGGGTCGTGCCGCCACCCACACGAAGGCGATCAGCACCGGCATCAGCAGCGTCTTGCTCACCCAGCGCGGCCCGTCCACGCCACTCGCGGCGAAAACCGTGTCGGCGACGCCCAGGGTCAGGTAGGCCGCGAGCAGCGCGCGTGCCCTCACGCGCCGGCCCGGGCGCCGGCGGGCGGGGCGATCGCCTCGGTCGCGGGCTGCCAGCCCGGCCCGCGCAACACCCGGCCGAACCGCACCCGCCAGGTGCTCGCGGCCCGGACGTCGCGTGCGATGGCCGCGTATTCGTGGAAGGCCACCCGCAGCGGGTTGTAGGTGCCGATGTTCTTGGTGAGCCCGTAGTCCACCGGTTCGCCCTCGGGCTCGAAGCTGCGGAACAGCCGGTCCCACAGGATCAGGATGCCGCCGTAGTTGCGGTCCAGGTACTGCCGGTTCGAACCGTGGTGCACGCGGTGGTGGGAGGGCGTGTTGAAGACGTACTCGATCGGCTTCCAGAGCTTGTCGATCCGCTCGGTGTGGATCCAGAACTGGTACAGCAGGTTGATCGAGAAGGACGTGATCACCATGGCCGGCGGGAAACCGAGCAGCAACATCGGCCCGATGAACACGATGTGGTGCGCCCCGGTCCAGGTCTGGCGCAGTGCGGTGGAGAGGTTGTAGTGCCGGCTGGAGTGGTGCACGACATGACTGGCCCACAACAACCGGATCTCGTGTCCGGCGCGATGTTCCCAGTAGTAGAAGAAGTCCACGCCGAGGATCACCAGGGCCCAGGCCCACCACGTGTACCCCAGCCGCAGCGGGGTCAGCTCGTGCAGCCCGTCCCAGGCAAGCACGGTGAGCAGCCCCCAACCGAGCCCGACCGCCAGGCTGCCGAGACCCATGGTCAGGCTCGTCGCGGTGTCCTTCACCGCGTACCCGCGCTCGTTGTCGTCGGGGGCGAATCGGTACGACACCCACTCGACGACCAGGAGAAGGGTGAAGACCGGAACGGCGAACACCGTGAGGTCCATGCCTCGGACCCTACTGGCGAGTAACGCCGGGCGGAAGGGGTGATTTACCGCTGATTTTCCACCGGTTTCCCGTGGCCGCGCCGATCGTCCGCCCGACACGGGGCGAAGCCCCCGGCCGCCCTCGGAGGGATGAGCCGGGGGCGATCGGGGGCTTCGCGGGAAGCGGAGCGGAGCGGGCCTAGCCGTGCTTGTTCTTGTCCGCTCGCTCGCCCTTGCCGTCGAGGACCTGCACCTTGTCCCCATCGTGCAATTCGATGCGTTCGCGCCGGACCTCCTCGGTCACCCGCTGCTCGCCCTGCACCTTCTTGGCCACCAGTCGGATGCGCTCCACCGCGACGACCTCCTTGCGGACGACGACCCGTTCGGCGTGCAGCACCATCTCGCGCGAGCTGTCGCGCATGTCCGGGGCGTCGAGCGCGGCGCCGCGGTTGGAGCCGTCGATCGGCTCGCGGACGATCTCCCACTCCTCGTGCGTCACGGGGACGACCTTTTCCACCCGCTCGGTCTCGACCACCTTGCGCAGCGCCACGCGCCCGGTCTCGATCGTCTCCACGTGCACGTCGAGTCGCTCCTCGGAGCGGGTCATCACGTTGTCGGTACCGGCCGCGCCGGACGTCGACGTGGTCCGGGCGGTGCCCGTGCCCATGCCGGTGCCCGTGGCGGTGCCGGCCGCGGGCATGCGGGTCGGGGCCGAGGTCGCCATGCCCGCCTTGGAGTCCGGCCCCATCGCCGGCCGATCGTGCGTCGCGGTGCCGGCCATCCCGGCCGCCGCGCTCGCCGCCGGCGGGTCGTTGGTGCGCACCGACGGATCGTGCTTGCCGGTCAGCTCCTCGAAGCCGTCGTCCGAGCCCGCGAGCTGCGACTTGGACATGTCCTCGCGCCGGTGGGTGCCGGCCGCCCCGGCCGCTCCCGCGGTACCGGCGGCTCCGGCAGCCGCGGCGGTGCCGGTGTCGGTCCCGGTGCGGGTCATGCCGCCGGACGGCGTGACGCTGTAGTGGCGGTAGAGGCGAGCCTCTTCCTCCGGCGAGAGGTGCTCGTCGGTGCCCAGGCTCGGCGCCTCCTTGACGAGTTCCTTGTCGAACGGCACCCGGAGGTCGTCGCCCTGCATGTCGGCCGGACCCAGGGGCACGAAGCTCTCGCGTCCGCCGAACATGCCGGTCTTGACGGTGACCCACTCCGGCTCGCCGGTGCGGTCGTCCAGGTACACCTGGCCGATGGTCCCGATCTTGTTGCCTTCGGAATCGACGATCTTGCGGCCGATCAGTTCCTGTGGAGTGACATTCGTCTTCACGAGCCAACGCTCCTGTTCCCGGCGTCGCGGCGAGGGTGTCGCGACATGGCGGTCGTCGTGTGGGAGCTCCGCTCACCAGCAGACGGCGAATCGGCCGAGGGGACAACCGGAGGCGGCCGGGACGGTGTCCGTCCGGTGCCCGTCGCGGCGCTGTCATCAGCGGGAATGCAACCGGCGCCGACCTGCGGCGGGGCCGGCAGGATTCACCCGAGTGGGTGAGTGACGGGCGGCGCTCGACCGGATATCGAGCGCACTGTTCGGGCTGTTCGCGGCAACCTCGCGCAGGGGTCGGGCCGGCGCGTATCCCGGGGTGGGCCGGTCGGGATTTGTAGGCTCTCGGCATGACCATGACGATCCGCCCGGCGACGGCTCGGGACTTGTCCGGGGTGCTCGCGCTCTACGCCGAGTTCCATCCCCGCGATGTGCCACTGCCGATCGAGGACGCACACCTGATCTGGGCGGACATCGCCACGCAGCGCGGTCGTACGGTGCTGGTCGCGGATCTGGACGGGACCGTCGTCGGCACCGCCGACTGCGTGGTGTTGCCCAATCTCACCCGAGGCGGGCACTCGATCATGTTCGTGGAGAACGTCGTGGTGGCGGCGGCGCGTCGCAGGCTGGGGATCGGTCGCCGGTTGTTGGCCGCGGCCGGCACGCTGGCCGCCGACTCGGGGTGCTACAAGCTGCAAATCCTGGCCGCGGACAACGCCGAGGCACACGAGTTCTACCGGGCCTGCGGCTTCGAGAGCCCGGCTCGGGGCTTCCGCCGCTACCTGCGACCCGTCTCGTCGGACAGGGGCTAGCCGGTCACCTGCCGGTGCGCCAGGGGCCGCCGAGGGAGCCTTCCGGTGGGTCGGTGGGGCCGTTGTGCAGCCAGCCGGTGCCTCGGCAGTGCGGGCAGCGGGTGCCGGCCCAGATCGTCGACACCTCGCGATGCCGACTGCGGTACACCCGGCCGGAGGTGTCCAGGCCGGTGCCCTGGCAACCCATGCATCGGATCGCGTCGCCCGCCGCGGACTCGTGATGTCCGACTTCCTCCGTCACCGGGTCCCCCTTCGATCGGTGTGCGCCCGCGATCGAGCCGTATCGCGTTCCGTAGTGGGCGCGTGTACACCCAGTATTCGCGGGCCGTGCGCCCGGCGCCGGGATTCGGGACACAAAGGTTGTCGGGTCGGGTGCGGGAGTGCGCGTGGGGCGGGCACGGCGGAGCGTCGGGGGGCGCGGTGTTCGGGATCGGGGTCGCCGGGGCGCGCATTGCAATGCTTTTGCCCGGTGGTTTCGTTACGTTGGAAAAGAATTATTGCCGAAATGTCACGCGCTGCGCGGCTTGGCGATACAGTTTTCGATCGAATTGTCGAACGACCATGAGGGGCAATTCGATCGACTATTTCAACGATGATATTATTGCGGCCGATCGGTGTGCGGGACGACAACAGCTCGGGAGCAGGGCGATGGGCGTAGAAAGCGCCTTGGTCGAAAATAATGCGACCGAGGTCACGGGGAATGCCGATCCCGAAATGTCGCGAAAAAGACCGTGGTATCGGCCGGACGCGCGGACCGGATGGGCCCTGGCCGTCGTGCTGGTTCCGGCGCTGTTGCTCGGACTGGCCGCCTTCCGGCGCCGCTGGATCGGTGACGACGGACTGATCTTCGTGCGGGTCTCGCAGCAGATCCTGGACGGGAACGGGCCCAACTTCAATGTCGGCGAGCGGGCCGAGGCGGCCACGTCCACGTTGTGGCCGTGGTTGCTCGCGCTGGTCGGCGGGGTGACCGGGATCGATCTGGTCGCCGTCGCGGTCTACGGCTCACTGCTGTGCGCGGTGGTCGGTCTGGCGATCGCCACGATGGGCACCCGGCGGCTGTACCGCGATCTCCCGGGCGGCGGGTGGCCGCTGCCCGCCGGGGCGTTGGTGATCGCCGCGCTGCCGCCGTTCTGGGACTTCGCCACGTCCGGTCTGGAGATGGGGCTGATCTTCGTCTGGCTGGGCACGAGTTGGACGCTGTTGGCCCGGCTGGACCGGGACAGCTCCCTCGCCCGCCAGGCGTGGACCTCGTTCGCGCTCGGCATGGGCGTACTGGTGCGGCCCGACCTCGCGTTGGGCACGATCGTGTTCGCCGTTGCGGCGTGGTTGCTGCTGCGGCCGACCCCGAAGCGGCTGGCCCTGCTCGCGTTGTGCGGCGGCCTGCTCCCGGTGCTCTACCAGATCTTCCGGATGGGCTACTACGGCGTCCTGTTGCCCAATACGGCGATAGCCAAGGAGGGCACCAAGACCGACATCGGTCGCGGCTGGACCTACTTCGAGGACTACGCGAGCCCGTACAACATCTGGGCGCCGCTGCTGCTCACCGTGGTGGCGGTCGGTCTATTGGTCACCGTGGGCCGTTCGGTCGGCGACTTCGAGCGCTACCGGATCCGGGTGCTGACCGCGACCGCGCTGGTCGTGGGCAGCGTGTTGCTCGGCTATGTGATCGTGGTCGGCGGCGACTTCATGCACGCCCGGCTGCTGCTGCCCGGCACGTTCGCGTTCCTGCTGCCGGTGCTGGTGTTGCCGTTGCAGCGGCTGTACGCGAGCACCGCGGCGGGGCTGGCCGTGTGGTCGGTGGTCTGCGCGGCCTCGATGCGGGTGCCGTACCAGGGCTTCGGTCCGCAGAACATCGAGGACACCCGCTCGTGGTACGTGACCTGGACCGGCGAGCGGAACCCGGTCACCGCGAAGTCCTATCGGGACGCGTTCGTGAAGCGGCTGGAGGGCGTGGGCGTCGAGTGGAAGAAGGACGCCGCGACGCCCGGTGCGCAGTTCGTCTACCTGACCTACTACCACGAGCCCGACAAGTTCTGGATGTTGAACTTCGATTTCCGCTCCGCGCCGCTCAAGTACCACGTCCCGATCACCGACTCGGTGGTCTACGGCGCGCTCGGGCAACCCGCGGTGCTGGTGCCGACCTCGGGTCTGGCGATCGACATCTTCGGCCTGGCGAATCCGCTCGGCGCACACCTGGACCTCGACTATCGGACCCGGTCCGGGCACGACAAGCTGACCTACATCGAATGGATTCTGGCCGACTTCACCCAGCCGGGTACCCCACTGGACCTGCGCAATGTCGATCCGGCCAAGGTCGAGGCGGCCCGGCGGGCATTGAACTGCGGCGGTATTCGCGAACTTCAGGAAGCGACCCGCGAGCCCATGTCGGTATCGCGATTCTGGAAGAACCTCATCGGGTCGCCGGAACGGAACTCGATGCGGATTCCGACGAATCCGATCGAGGCGGAGAAGAAGTACTGCCGCTGAGCGGGCCGGCGGGCAACCGGTACACGCCCGCCGCCAACGGCTCGACCAGCCCGTCCGCGACCAGCCCGTCCAGTGCCCGTGCGCGTTGGACGGGCTCGTCCCATACCGCGTCCAACGCGGCCTGGGACACCGGTTCGGCACTTTCCCGCAGCACCGCGAGCAGGCGACCGCGGACCTGGCGGTCGGTACCCGCGTAGGTCTGGCCGCGTCGGGGCGGGCCCTCGTACGCGGGCTTGCCCGCCAGCCGCCAGGCGCACAGTGCGGCGATCGGACAACCCACGCACTTGGGCGACTTCGCGGTGCACACCAGCGCGCCGAGTTCCATGATCGCCACCGCCCAGGTCGCGGCGCGTTCCGTGTCGGCGGGCAGCAGCGTGGTCGCGGTGCGCCGCTCGGCCGGCGTGGTGGCCTGCGGCGGGTACTCGACGCCGGTGACCGCCCGCCCGATCACTCGGCGCACGTTGGTGTCCAGCACGATGTGCCGTTGCCGGAACGCGAACGAGGCGACGGCCGCGGCGGTGTACTCGCCGACGCCCGGCAGGGCCAGCAGATCGGCGTGTGCGGACGGGACATCGCCGGCGTGGCGCTCGACCATCGCGACGGCCGCGCCGTGCAGCCGCAGAGCGCGGCGCGGGTAGCCGAGTCGGCCCCACATCCGCACCGCCTCGCCCGGCTCGTCGGCGGCCAGCGCGGCCGGCGTGGGCCAGCGGGTCAACCAGGCCCGGTAGACCGGCAACACCCGCGCCACGGGGGTCTGTTGCAGCATGAACTCGCTGACCACCACCGCCCACGCGGATGCGTCGGGGGTGCGCCAGGGCAGATCGCGTTGATTGGCCGAGTACCAGTCGAGGATCGGCTCGTGCAGTGCGTGTGACATCTCTCCCCGATCCTCGCACGTTACGGCGGATCACTCGGGCGAGTGACGGTGGCTTCTGCCCGCAAATGCCGGAATAAGCCTGCGACCAGGGCTTCTTCGGTCGCGACACGCCACGAAATTCCAACGCTTCGGACGGTGTGGCTACACCGGACGGCGTAACGATCTCCCCTAGAGTTTGCCCGTGGACTCGATGCGCCGTCCCGTGGGTCACCTGCCGTCAACCGTGTATTGGCGACGGCGGGTCTTCGTGCTGCTCGCCCTCGCGCTGTTGATCGCGCTGGTGGCCTGGGCATGCACTGCCGGTGGGGACTCCGACGACAAGAAGAACGCCTCGGACAAGAAGCCGATCGCGACCGGAACGGCCTCGCCCGATCCGAGCGCCATCACGCCGGGGCCCAACCCGACCAACGGCGCCAATCCGCCGATCCCGGGCGGTGGTTCCGGCACGCCCGGGGCGGGCACCTCCGGTGCGTCGGCGGGCACGTCCGGCCAGACCGGCGGGCAGGCGGGCCAGAGCGCCGGACAGCCCGGCGGCACGGCCGGCAGCGGCGGCACCACGCCCGGAGGCGGCAAGGCCGCGCCGGCCGGTGGCACCTGGTGCACGCCGAGCATGATCCGGGTGCAGATCCAGCCGGTGGAGTCGGGCAAGAGCGCGTACAACGCCTCGCAGAACGTGGCGCTCAAGCTGATCGTCACCAACCAGACCGGCCCCACCTGCTTCGTCGACCTCGCGCCGGGCCACGCCTACATCGAGGTGCTCTCCGGCAACGACCGGCTGTGGAGCTCGGCCGACTGCGCCGCCGGTGCGGCCACCGACGTGCGCCAGTTGCAGCAGGGCGACGCGCAGGCCGTCTCGATCACCCGCGACTGGTCCTGGACCCGCTCCAACGCCGGACAGTGCGCCACCAACGGCGGGCAGACCAAGGCCGCACCCGCGGACAAGGCCGCCTACCGCGCCAAGGGCACGCTGGCGGGCCTGGAGCCGTCCGGCGAGTTCGTGTTCACCGCGACGGTGGGCAAGTAGCGGGACGACCCGCGTTCGACCACGAGAAGGGCCCCGGCGCACGCGCCGGGGCCCTTCTCGTGTCGTGCGACCGCTCTACACGTAGCGCTCCAGGATCGAGGACTCGGCGAGTCGGGACAGGCCCTCACGCACGCTGCGCGCCCGCGCCTCGCCGACGCCGTCCACGGCCTGGAGGTCGTCGACGCTGGCCGCGAGCAGCTTCTGCAGGCCGCCGAAGTGCTCCACGAGCCGCTCGATCACCACGGGTGGCAGCCGGGGGACCTTGGCGAGCAGTCGGTAGCCGCGCGGGCTGACCGCGGAGTCGAGCACCTCGTGGCCCGACGTGAAGCCGAGCGCGCGGGCCACCGTCTGCAGGTCGAGCAGATCCGCGTGCGCGAGACCGTCGAGCTCGGCGAGCACGTCGGCCTCGGTGCGGCCACGCTTGATCGCCCGCTCGGGCACGTAGTCGCGGGCGACCAGCTTGCGGTCGTCCTCGACGCCCGCGATCAACTCTTCGAGTTGCAGCGAGAGCAGCCGGCCGTCGACGCCCAACTCGGTGACGTAGCCGTCGATCTCGCGGGCGATCAGGCGCACCATCTCCAGCCGCTGGGACACCGCGCACACGTCCCGCACGGTGACCAGGTCCTCGATCTCCAGCGCGGACAGCGTGCCGGACACCTCGTCGAGCCGGAGCTTGTAGCGCTCCAGGGTGGCCAACGCCTGGTTGGCCCGGGACAGGATCGCCGCCGAGTCCTCCAGCACGTGTCGCCTGCCGTTGACGTAGAGCGCGATCAGGCGCATGGACTGGCTCACCGAGACCACCGGGAAGCCGGTCTGTTTGTTGACCCGCTCGGCGGTGCGGTGTCGGGTGCCGGTCTCCTCCGTCGGGATCGACGGGTCCGGGACGAGTTGCACGCCCGCCCGGACGATCTTCGTGCACTCGCGGTCGACCACGACCCCGCCGTCGAGCTTGCACAGCTCGCGCAGTCGGGTCGCGGAGAACTCGACGTCGAGCACGAAGCCGCCCGTGGACAGCGCCTCCACCGTCTTGTCGAAACCAAGCACGATCAGGCCGCCCGTGTTGCCCCGGAGAATGCGCTCCAGGCCGTCGCGCAGGGCGGTGCCCGGGGCCACGGATTGCAGCGCGGCCCTCACGAGGGCCGCGTCGGCACTCGTGCCCTTGTCGGTCCGGTCATTCGTAGCCACAGAACTCCCCGTGGTCGTTGCCATCCTCGGCCGGCCATCGGCCGTCACCCGGGCATTTGCTCCGGTATGCACGGCCGGGAGCGCCTCAGGACCTGCGGTCGACACAGGTCGGCCGCTACGTCGGAAGATCGGTGGAAAAGTCTAGTGCCTCCCGGCCGCCGACCGGTCGCCTTATCCGGCCCGAAGCCGTGTTTCGGCACAGGTCGCGCATGCCGTTCCGCTTGTCGAGTATCTCCGAGGCGACGCTTGGTCACTCCTCGGGGCACGGAAAGTTGTCGGACGGTGCGGAAACCGTCCCGCCGGTGTCCCCTGGACGTCCGCTCCGGGCGGGCCGCGGCGGGCTCGTTCACTCGCGGTCGGACTTGCGCTCGCGCTGCGAGACCAGGTTGAACGCGCGCAACGCCTCGCGGATGTCGGCCACCTCGATCACCTTCATGCCCTTGGGGATCTTGCCCGGGTCCGGCGGCACCAGCGCGTGGGTGAAGCCGAGCCGGAACGCCTCGGCGAGTCGGCGCTGCACGCCGGTGGCCCGGCGGATCTCGCCGGCGAGGCCGACCTCGCCGATGGCGACCAGCTTGGACGGCAGCGGGTGGTCGGCGGCGGCGCCCGCGAGTGCGAGGGCCGCGGCCAGGTCGGCGGCCGGCTCGGTGAGCTTCACGCCGCCGACGGTGGCGGTGTAGATCTCGGTCTTCTCCAGGCGCACCCCGCCGCGCCGCTCCAGGACCGCGAGCACCATGCCCATCCGGGCCGAGTCGAGCCCCGAGGTGGCCCGGCGCGGGGTGGGGATCTGGGACGGCGCCACCAACGCCTGCACCTCGACCACGAGCGGGCGCTTGCCCTCCAGGGTCACCGTGACGCACGTGCCGGAGACCGGCTCCTGGCGCTGGGTCAGGAACAGGCCGCTGGGGTCGGTCAGGCCGGTGATGCCCTCGTCGTGCAGCTCGAAGCAGCCGACCTCGTCCGCCGTGCCGTAGCGGTTCTTGATCGCGCGGACCAGGCGCAGTCGGGCGTGTCGGTCGCCCTCGAAGTGCAGCACGACGTCGACCAGGTGCTCCAGCAGGCGCGGGCCGGCGATCGAGCCGTCCTTGGTGACGTGGCCGACCAGGACGGTGGCGATGTTGCGTTCCTTGGCGATGCGGATCAGCGCGCCGGTGACCTCGCGGATCTGGGACACGCCGCCGGGTGCGCCGTCGATCGCGGGCGAGGCGATGGTCTGCACCGAGTCGACCACGAGCAGCGCGGGTTTGACCGCGTCGACATGGCCGATCAGCGCGGCGAGGTCGGTTTCGGCGGCGAGGTAGAGCTCTTCGTTGAGTGCGCCGATCCGGCCCGCGCGCAGGCGGACCTGGGCGGCGGACTCCTCACCGGTGATGTAGAGCGTGCGCCCGGCGGGCGAGGCGGACTTGCTGGCCACGTCCAGCAGCAGGGTGGACTTGCCGACGCCGGGCTCGCCCGCGAGCAGCACGACCGCGCCCGGGACCAGGCCGCCGCCGAGCACGCGGTCCAGCTCCTCGACGCCGGTGGAGCGGAACTTGGCCGTCTGGACGTCGATCCGGCCGATCGGCAGCGCGGCGGTGGTGACCGGGCCGGCGACGATCGAACGGGCCTTGGGCGCGCCGAACTCCTCGACCGTGCCCCAGGCGTGGCACTCGTTGCAGCGGCCCAGCCATTTCGGCCCGGTCCAGCCGCATTCGGTGCAGCGGTACGACGGGCGATCCTTCGTGGTGGTCCTGGCCATGCCAGGAACGTTAACGGCCCGCGCCGACATCGATCGCCGGCCACCGATCGATCATGGTCGGAATGTCTTGATCCTGTCACCGAGCCGGCAAAGAGATGGTGACCATGGGGCGTTCTCCCTACCGTGAGGCGGCATGGCGGGTGGGGACGTTGCGGGGCAGGGATCCGGTACGACGGACGTGACGGGCGCGGTGCCCGACGCCGTCGCGTTGTACGACGTGCACGGCGACGCCCTGTTCGGGTTCTGCGTGGCGCTGGGCTACGGGCCGGGGGTCGCGGCGCGGGCGGTGCGCGCGACGCTGGCGGCGGCGCCCGAGCGCATCCGGGTGCTGCGCGAGCCGGGCCGGGCCCGGGCGCTGCTGTACGCACTGGCCCGGGCCGAGTGTGCCCGTACGGCGGCCGACCGGCCCGGCCCGGGCGTGGTCCGGCAGGTGTTGGCCGCGGGCGGCGCGTCCTGGAGCGTGCCCGATCGGGAACGACTGGTGCCGCTGGTGCCGTACGCGCTGTGGGCGGTGGACGAGGTCGAGCGCATCGTGCTGGACCTGTCCGTGCGGCATCGTCTGCGGGATCGGGAACTGGCCGATGTGCTGGCGCTGTCCGAGCGGCGGGTGGAACGCGTGCTGGCCCGTGCCCAGGAGCAGTTCGAGCACGCGCTCGCGGTCTACGCGGTGGCCACCCACGCGCGCCGGGACTGCCCCGAACTCGCGCTGCTGCTGCCGGACGCGGGTGCGGCGGTGGACGCGTCGCTGCGCTTGCCCCTGTACCTGCACGTCGACTCGTGCCCGGACTGCCTGGTGTTGCGACCGGGGGAGGTGGACGCGCGGGCGGTGTTGGCCGCCGCGCTCCCGGCCGCGGCGCCGTACTCGATTCGGACCGAGTTGCTCGCGGCCGGGCCGGCGGGTGCGGGTGGCTGGGACGGCGCGGAGCCGGTCGATCGGAGCGGCTTCCCCAAGGGGATGGGCCGGCCGCGTTCGCGGGTGCCGGTCGTGCTGGCGGGTGCGGTGGCCGTGGCGCTGGCGCTCGGCCTGGCCGTGGTGGTGCGACCGGGCGACGGGGACGCGGGCTCGCCGGTCGCGCGGGGCCCGGCCCAGTTGCCGGAACAGCCGGTGGTCGTGCATCCGTCCACGGCTGCCTCGCACCTGCCCGGTGTCGCCACGTCGAGGCCGACCTCGGCGGCGCCGAGTACGCGTGTGGGCAGCGCGAGGCCGACCACCCGCGGCACCAGGAGCGCCAAGCCCACGGCGGCCGGCCCCGTGTCGGCGGCCGCGGTGCCGGTGACCCGGCCGCGGTCGGTGGAGGGGACACAGGGCAATCCGGCGCCGCGGGGCACGCTCGCGTGGTCTCTCGCCTCGGTGGACCTCGACGCGGCCGGTGCCACGCGGACCGTCCGGCTCACCGCCACCGGTGGACCGGTGACGTGGACCGTGGCCATGTCGGAAAATGATTGGCTCACGGTGAGTCCGAAATCGGGGACGCTGGCCAATGGCCAGTCGATATCGATCACGATCTCGGCGAATTCCGACAAGGCACCGGCTGCCACGAGCGCGGTAACCCTCACGGCGAATCCGACGGGTGCTTCGCTCGTGGTGCGTTGGGCCGTCGATCGCGTGGATGTTCGATGAACGAATTCGGCCAAAGGTGACGGACATTCACTCGAAAGTATGATTGTCGACCTCGAAAGGCGTATGAAAGTGCAAATCGCCTGAGTCGACGGGTCTCGGACACCTACGTTCACGAGCGTGACGGATTCGGTAACCGGCCCGGCAACCGCCCCCGGAGGGGCTCCTCGCTTCGCGTCCCCCACCGCGGTGCTCTCGTGGGGACGCGCCGCCTACGACGCCTACGCCGAAGGGCTCTACACCTACTGCCTCTCGGTGCTTCGCGATCACCAGGCGGCGGCGGAGTCGCTGCGCAGCACCTTCGTGCTGGCCGATCGTCACATCGGCCGGCTCCCCGACCTGGATCTGCTCAAACCGTGGTTGTACGCGCTCGCCCGGTACGAGTGCCTGGTCCGGCTGGACGCACACGTGCGGGTGGGCACCGGGCCCGCGCGGCCCGAGGACGTGCGGGTGGTGTGGGCGCACGAGCGCAGCCTGCCGCCGCTGGCCGCGGACGCCGACCTGTTCCCCGGCACCGAGGCGGGGCGGACTCCGGCCCGGCGCGGCGACCTGGACGAACTGGCCTGGCCGGACGCGGTGGGGCTGGTGCCGGAGCAGCGCGAGGCGCTCGAACTGTCCGTCCGGCACGGGCTCGACCCGCGCGGCCTGGCCGCCGTCCTCGGTTGCGACGAACAGCACGCGCGCAGCCTGCTCCTGGCGGCCGGCCGGGAGGTGGACCGGACCCGGGCGGCGATCGCGGGCGCGGAGACCTCGGCCGACTGCCCCGAGGGCCAGGAGCTGGCCACCGGGCGGCTCACCTCCATGCTGCGCGAGCGCCTGATCGGGCACGTCGAGACGTGTCGGCGGTGCGGACCGCAGGTGCGCCGCGCGGTGACCTACCTGGCGCCGACCACGGGCGCGGCGGCGGTGCCGGTGGGGCTCGCGCTGATCGCGCCGCCGGCGGCACTGCGGATCGAGGTGCTGGGCGAGGTCGGCAAGGGGCGCTCGGCCCAGCGGCCGCCGGAGATCGCCCGGCGGGTCGCCGAGTTCGACCGGGCCGGCTTCCCGGTCTTTCGGGCCGGCGTGGTCGAGCGGGGCAATCGCCGCCGGGCCACGGTGATCGCGGCGGTCGTGGTGGCCGCGGTGGTCGCCGCGCCCGCGCTGGCCTTGTGGCAGGCATCGGGCGGATCCGCCGGCGAGTCGGACATCAGGGTGGTCACCATCGCCTCCGCGCGGGTGGAGAGCCCGAGCGGTCGCGCGGTCGCCTCGCCTCCCATCGAGCCGGCCAGGTCGCCGACCACGACGGGCAGCCCCGCCGCCTCGGGAGCACCACACGCCCACGGCTTCGCCCCGCCCCTCTCCGCGGCGGCCCCCGCCTCGCGCGCGTCCGAGGTCGTCGCGCCCGGCATCATCCCGCTGCCGCCGCCCACACCCCAGCCCCTACTGGTCACCGCCACCCACACCGGCGACCACACCCTCATCACACTGCGCAACATCGACTCCACCCCGGTCGACTGGCAGGTCCACCCGTCAGCGCCCTGGCTGCGAACAACCCCCACGCACGGCACGCTGGCCCCGGGCCAACAGGACACCATCACCGTCTCGGTCGACCCGAAACGAGCCCCACACGGCTCCTGGACAGCCAAGGTCCTGATCGCCCCCGGCGCCACGGTAATCACCATCGACGGCACCACAGGCACCACAGGCACCACAGGCACCCCAACCCCCTCCACCCCACCCACGACCCCGCCCCCGACCCGTCCCACCCAGAAACCAACGGGATGAGTCCGACGGGCCGAGCCCCCAGCCGCCCCCAACACCCTCAGTCCGGATCCGCCGGATGCGGTGCAACCACCCGCCCACCCGCCAACCTGGCCTCACAAGCCGTGACCAAGACCGCATAAGCCGCCGCGCCCATCAATTCGCGAAGTTCGGGCCCATAGGACTCGTACACCGGCTCGCCCGCCCCGTGGGCCTCGGTGCTCCCGGTGCACCACCAGTGCAGGTCGTGGCCGCCGGGGCCCCAGCCTCGGCGGTCGTACTCGCCGATCGTCACCATCAGCACGCGGGTCTCGTCCGGGCGGTCGATCCAGTCGTACGTCCGGCGCACCGGCAACTGCCAGCACACGTCCGGCTTGGTCTCCAGCGGGTGCACACCCTCGCGCAGCGCGAGGGCGTGCAGCGAACAGCCGGCGCCGCCGGCGAACCCGGGCCGGTTCAGGAACACGCACGCCCCGTCGACCAGGCGCGTGCGCTTGTCGCCGTCCTCGAACTCGCTGACGCCCTGCTCCATGGCCAGGTCGTGGAACTGCCAGGTCTGCGGCGTCAGCCGTTCGGCCCACGTCAGCACCCGCGTCTCGTCGTCCTCGTCCGACCAGTGCGCGCCCAGCGAGCAGCACCCGTCCGGCGCGCGGCCGGCCACGACGCCGTGGCAACCGGCGCCGAAGATGCACTGCCAACGCGAGGTCAGCCAGGTCAGGTCGCAGCGAAAGAGCTGATCGGCGTCATCGGGGTCGGGGAACTCGAACCAAGCACGCGGAAAATCCAGGTCTACCTCAGGCACGGGACAAGGGTAGGGCTCGGCGCCGGGTGATCCGTCGGGCAAAGGTGTGGCAACCGAGGGAACGCCCCCGCTCGCGCGCCGGGGGCGACGGATTACCTTCGTGACCATGCGACTCGGTGTTCTCGACGTGGGCTCCAATACGGTCCACCTGCTCGTGGTCGACGCCCATCAGGGTGCTCGGCCCCTTCCTGCCTACTCGCACAAGCGCGAACTGCGCCTGGCGGAGCTCTTGGAGCCGGACGGCAGCATCGCCCCACAGGGGGTCGATCTGCTGGTCCGGACGATGGCCGCCGCCCTGGAGGTGGCCGAGGACAAGGGCGTCGAGGACCTGCTGCCGTTCGCCACGTCCGCGGTGCGCGAGGCGGCCAACTCCGAGGCGGTGCTCGATCGGGTGCGCCGCGAGACCGGCGTGGACCTCCAGGTGCTCACCGGCGCCGACGAGGCCCGGCTGACCTTCCTGGCGGTGCGCCGCTGGTTCGGCTGGTCCTCCGGACGCCTGCTGGTGCTCGACATCGGCGGCGGCTCGCTGGAGATCGCGGCCGGCGTGGACGAGGAGCCGGACGCGGCGGCCTCGCTGCCGCTGGGCGCGGGTCGGCTGACCCGGTCCTGGCTGCACACCGACCCGCCCTCGCCGGACGAGATGCGGGTGCTGCGCAAGCACGTACGCGCGGAGATCGCCCGCACGGTCGCCGAGTTCAGCCGGCTCGGTCGGCCCGACCACGTGGTGGCCACGTCCAAGACGTTCAAGCAATTGGCCCGGATCGCCGGCGCGCCGTCCTCGGGCGAGGGCCCCTACGTCAAGCGCTCGCTCAGCCGGGCCGGCCTGGCCGACTGGCTGCCCCGGCTCGCGGCGATGACCGCGAGCGAGCGGGCCGCCCTGCCGGGGGTGTCCGTGGGCCGGGCCCCGCAACTGGTCGCGGGCGCGATAGTGGCCGACGCGGCGTTGGACCTGTTCAACGTGAACGCGCTGGAAGTGTGCCCGTGGGCGCTGCGCGAGGGGATCATCCTGCGTCGGCTGGACTGGATGGACTAGGCCCGGTCCGGCCCGGGTCGTGCGTTCACCCGGATGCCTCGGCCGCCGCCGGGATCACCCGCACCGATGTGTGGGATACCGCCGGGTCGGCGGCCGATGGTTCTACTCTGGGCGACGTGGACGACCACGACATACTCAACGGTACGGGGGCCGACACGTCCGAGGCGCGGGTGCCGGACGCGGTTCCGCGCGTGCCCGACGCGGTGTTGCGCGTGCCGGACGCGAAGATCGCCCTGTCCACCGCGTCCGTCTACCCGGAGTCCACCGCCGACGGTTTCGAGATCGCGGCCCGGCTGGGCTACGACGGGATCGAGGTCATGGTCTCGACCGACCCGGTGAGCCAGGACGTCGAGGCGCTGCGCCGGTTGTCCGATCACCACGGCGTGCCGATCGTGTCCGTGCACGCGCCCTGCCTGCTGATCACCCAGCGGGTGTGGGGGACGGACCCGTGGACCAAGCTGGTGCGCGCGCGGGACGCGGCCGAGCGGCTCGGCGCGAAGACCGTCGTGGTGCATCCGCCGTTTCGTTGGCAGCGCAGCTATGCCCGCGACTTCGTGCGCGGCATCGATCGCATGGCGGGGGAGACCGACGTGCTGTTCGCGGTGGAGAACATGTTCCCGCTGCGCTACCGGGACAAGGAGGTCGCGGCGTACGCGCCGGACTGGGATCCCTCCGACGAGGACTACCGGCACTTCACCCTCGACCTGTCGCACACCGCGACCTCGCGCTCGGACGCGCTGGACATGCTGGCCCGGATGGGCGACCGGCTCGGGCACGTGCACCTGGCCGACGGCAGCGGATCGCTCAAGGACGAACACCTGGTGCCCGGCCGCGGCACCCAACCGTGCGCGGAACTGCTCGAACACCTCGCGCGCACCTCGTTCGCCGGGGCCATCGTGCTGGAGGTCAACACCCGCCGAGCCGCTTCGCGCGCCGAACGCGAGGCGGATCTGGCCGAGGCGCTCGCGTACACCCGGCTGCACCTGGCGGCCGAGGCCGGGGTGGAGCGGCGGCATGGCTGAGGCACGAACCGCCGGCTCGCGGCGTGGTCCGGGCCGACCGCCCGGCCGGCGCGGCGACGCCTCGGCGACGCGCGAGGGCATCCTGGGCGCGGCCCGGGTCGAGTTCGCCGCGCGCGGCTACGCCGGTGCCTCGGTGCGCGCGATCGCCCGTGCCGCAGGGGTGGATCCGGCGCTCGTGCACCACTACTTCGGCCCCAAGGACCGGGTCTTCATCGCCGCGATGGACCTGCCGCTGGAGCCCGAGGCGCTGGTCGCCCGGGTGTTCGCGGCGGGCGTCGAGCAGGCCGGCGAGCGGCTGGCCGAGTCGTTCGTGACGCTGTGGGACCACCCGGACACCGGTCCGCGGCTGCTGGCCATCCTGCGCACCGCGGTCTCCGACGGGGGCAGCCCGGCGTTTCGCGAGTTCGTCGGCGCCGAACTGACCACACGTCTGGCCGAGGGGATCGGCGGCGACGACGGGGCACTGCGGGCGAATCTGTGCGCGAGTCAACTCCTGGGCGTCGCGCTCACCCGCTACGTGCTGGGGCTGGAGCCGATCGCCTCGACGTCGTCGGCCGAGCTGATCGACCGGCTCGCGCCGATCCTCCAGCGCCACCTGAGCGGCTGAGCGCGGCCGGGTCGGGTGGCCTTGGGGCGGATCCGAACAGGCCGGCGACGGGTCGCATGGTGGACGTCCGCGCCGCCCGTCGCGGTCGCGGACGTAAGCTCGAAAGCACCCCGGATCCACCGGTGAATTGCTGAGAGGGTGTGTGCAGTGCCGCAACTCAGGTCTCGGACGGTCACCCACGGTCGCGAAATGGCGGGCGCTCGCGCGCTCCTGATGGCCGCAGGCGTCAAGCGTGAGGACTTCGGCAAGCCGATCATCGCGGTTGCCAACAGCTTCACCGAGTTCGTACCGGGGCACACCCACCTCCAGCCGGTCGGCCGGATCGTGTCCGAGGCGATCTCCGCCGCAGGCGGCATCCCGCGCGAGTTCAACACGATCGCCGTCGACGACGGCATCGCGATGGGCCACTCCGGGATGCTCTACTCGCTGCCCTCGCGCGAGCTGATCGCCGACGCGGTGGAGTACATGGTCAACGCGCACCAGGCGGACGCCATGGTGTGTGTGTCCAACTGCGACAAGATCACCCCCGGCATGCTGATGGCCGCGCTGCGGCTGAACATCCCGGCCGTGTTCGTCTCCGGCGGTCCGATGGAGGCCGGTACCGCGGTCATGGTCGACGGCCGGGTGCGCCCGCACCTGGACCTGATCACCGCGATCGCCGACTCCGCGTCCGACCAGGTCTCCGACGAGGACCTGGAGCGGATCGAGAACGCCGCGTGTCCCACCTGCGGTTCGTGCGCGGGCATGTTCACCGCCAACTCGATGAACTTCCTGGTCGAGGCGATGGGCCTGGCACTGCCGGGCAACGGCTCGGTGCTGGCCACGCACACCGCGCGCAAGGCGCTGTACGAGGACGCGGGCCGCACGGCGGTGGAGATCACCAAGCGCTACTACGAGCAGGACGACGAGAGCGTGCTGCCGCGCAACGTGGCGACCCGGGAGGCGTTCGAGAACGCGATGTCGATGGACATCGCCATGGGCGGCTCGACCAACACCATCCTGCACCTGCTCGCGGCGGCGCAGGAGGCGGAGATGGACTTCACCATGGCCGACATCGACGCGCTCTCGCGGCGCGTGCCGTGTCTGGCCAAGGTGGCGCCGAACAACGCGCCGTACCACGTGGAGGACGTGCACCGCGCGGGCGGTGTGCCCGCGCTGCTCGGCGAGTTGTACCGCGCCGGGCTGCTGCACGAGGACGTGCGCTCGGTGCACACCGACTCGCTGGCCGAGTGGCTCAAGACCTGGGACGTGCGCGGCGGTTCGCCCTCCGCCGAGGCGGTCGAGCTGTTCCACGCCGGGCCCGGCTGCGTGCGCTCGGCCACCGCGTTCAGCCAGTCCGAGCGCTGGGACTCGCTCGACCTGGACGTCGCGGCGGGCTGCATCCGCGACGTCGAGCACGCGTACAGCAAGGACGGCGGCCTGGGCATCCTGTACGGCAACCTCGCCGAGGCGGGCTGCGTGGTCAAGACCGCGGGCGTGGACGAGTCGATCTGGACCTTCTCCGGCCCGGCCGTGGTGGTCGAGTCGCAGGAGGCGGCCGTCGACGCGATCCTGACCAAGCGGGTCAAGGAGGGCGACGTCGTGGTGGTGCGCTACGAGGGTCCCAAGGGCGGTCCGGGCATGCAGGAGATGCTCTACCCGACGTCCTTCCTCAAGGGTCGCGGGCTCGGCGCCAAGTGTGCGCTGATCACCGACGGGCGCTTCTCCGGCGGCACCTCGGGCCTGTCCATCGGGCACGTCTCGCCGGAGGCGGCGGCCGGCGGCACGATCGCGCTGGTCCGGGACGGCGACATCATCACCATCGACATCCCGAACCGGCGGATCGAGCTGGAGGTCTCCTTCGAGGAGCTGGCCGAGCGCCGCGAGCGGCTGCTGCACGACCTGGGCAAGTACCGCCCGGTCGACCGCGACCGCCAGGTCAGCACCGCCCTGAAGGCATACGCGGCGATGGCCACCAGCGCGGACAAGGGCGCCGTGCGCGACGTCTCGATGTTCGACTGACCCCTCACGCCGCACCGATCAACCGCGTTTCACAGGGCGCCCCGGCCACGGCCGGGGCGCCCTGACGCGTTATCGGCCCACCATCGCGGTGAACACGGACTCGCCGGACGGCTCCGGGTCCGGGAGACCTCGCCCGTTCCGCCCCCGCCGAGCCGTTCGAGCACCTCGCACGGTCCGCTGCGCGTCAGGTGGGGTGCCCTCGTCGCCGACCGGGGGAAAACGTGGGCGATCGCTTGACGAGGGGAGGCGGGAAGCGCATATTCAACACATGATGAATTACGTCGGGGGCGACGCGATCCGGGCCGAGGGGCTGCGGGTCGAGCGTGGTGGGCGCGTGGTGCTCGACGACGTCTCGTTCGGGGTGCCGCGCGGGAGCGTCACCGGGTTGCTCGGGCCGAGTGGGTGCGGCAAGAGCACGCTGATGCGGGCGATAGTCGGGGTGCAGGCACAGGTGAGCGGGCGGCTGGAGGTGTTGGGCCGGCCGGCCGGGCATCGGAGGTTGCGCAGCGCGATCGGGTACGTGACGCAGGCGCCGTCGGTCTACGCGGACCTGACCGTGCGGGAGAACCTGCGCTACTTCGGCTCGATCCTGGGCGCCGGCGCGGGCGAGGTGGACCGGGTGCTCGGCGAGGTGGACCTGACCGATCGCCAGGACGCGGCCGTGGCCCGGCTCTCCGGCGGGCAGCGGGCCCGGGTCTCGCTGGCCGCCGCGCTGCTGGGCGCGCCGGAGCTGCTGGTGCTGGACGAACCCACGGTCGGCCTCGACCCGGTGTTGCGGCGCGATCTGTGGGGGCTGTTCCATCGGCTCGCCGCCGGTGGCGTCACGCTGCTGGTGTCCAGCCACGTGATGGACGAGGCCGAGCGCTGCGAGCGGTTGTTGTTGCTGCGCGACGGTGTGCTGCTCGCCGACGACACCCCGGCCGCGCTGCTGGAGCGCACCCGGACGCGGGACGCGGAGTCGGCCTTCCTCGCGCTGGTCGACGCCGCCCCCTCGACCGCCCCCTCGGCCTCCGGGAGCGCGTCATGACCACCGCCGCCACCGCCGCCACCGCACGCCGCGTGCTCGCCCAGTTGCGGCACGATCCGCGCACCATCGCGCTGATGCTGCTCGTGCCGTGCGTGCTGCTCACCCTGCTGTACTGGCTCTACGACGACCGACCGCAGCAGTTCGACCGGATCGGCGGGCCGCTGCTGGGGATCTTCCCGTTCGTGGTGATGTTCCTGGTCACCTCGGTGGCCACGCTGCGCGAGCGGTCCACCGGCACGCTGGAGCGGCTGCTCACGATGCCGATCGGCAAGCTGCAGCTGATCGGCGGCTACGCGCTCGCCTTCGGTCTGGTCGCCGTGGTCCAGGCGGTCGTGGCCACCGGTCTGGCGATCGGGCTGCTCGACCTGGACGTGGCCGGGCCGACCTGGCTGATCCTGTGCGTCGCGGTGCTGGACGCGCTGCTCGGGCTCGCCCTCGGGCTGCTGGTGAGCGCCTTCGCCAACACCGAGTTCCAGGCCGTGCAGTTCCTGCCCGCGGTGATCCTGCCGCAGTTCCTGCTGTGCGGGCTGTTCGTGCCCCGGGACGAGATGCAGCCGGTGCTCGAAGCGATCTCCGCCGTGTTCCCGCTGTCCTACGCGGTGGACGCGATGCTCCGGCTGACCACCGAAAGCGAGGTCTCCGGCCTGCTGCTTCGCGATGTCGCGGTGATCGCCGGCTGCGTGCTCGCGGCCCTCGCGCTCGGTGCGCTGACCCTGCGCCGGCGCACCCCATAGGACACGTGTACGTACCGTACGGTGGCCACTGGAGGCACCGGGCGTGCCTTCGGTGGAGCAACGAACGCGAGAAAGTGTGGGGCCATGGCTCAGCGGGTCGCCGTCGTCGGCACCGGGAAAATCGGTGAAGCGCTCTTGTCCGGGATGATCCGGGCGGGCAAGAGCCCAAGCGACCTCCTGGTCACCACGCGCCGGGCCGAGCGAGCCGAGGATCTGCGCCGCCGCTACGGCGTGGAGGCGGTCGGCAACGCCGAGGCCGCCAAGGCGGCCGACATCCTGATCCTGACGGTCAAGCCGCAGGACATGGCCGCGCTGATGGACGAGTTGGCCCCGCACGTACCCGCCGACCGGCTGGTCGTCAGCGGTGCGGCGGGCATCACCACCTCCTTCCTGGAGGCGCGCCTGGCCGCCGGCACCCCCGTGGTGCGGGTCATGTCGAACACGCCGGTGCTGGTCGACGAGGGGATGAGCGCGATCTCCGGCGGCGCGCACGCCGGCGAGGAACACCTGGCGCGGGTCGAGGAGATCTTCGGTTCGGTCGGCAAGACCATCCGTGTTCCGGAGAAGCAGCAGGACGCGGTCACCGCGTTGTCCGGCTCCGGCCCGGCCTACTTCTACTTCCTGGTCGAGGCGATGACCGACGCCGGCATCCTGCTCGGGCTGCCGCGTGCCGCCGCGCACGACCTGATCGTGCAGGCCGCGATCGGCGCGTCGGTGATGCTGCGCGACTCGGGCGAGCACCCCACACTGCTGCGCGAGGCGGTCACCTCGCCGGCCGGCACCACGATCGCCGCGATCCGCGAGCTGGAGAACCACGGCGTACGGGCCGCGCTGCTGGCCGCGCTGGAAGCCGCGAGCAACCGGTCGCAGGAGATCGCCGAGGGCCTCAAGTGAAGCCCGACCTGGTGCTGTTCGACAACGACGGCGTGCTGGTGGACAGCGAACCGATCGCCAATCGGGCGCTGGCCGGCCTGCTCACCGAGCTGGGCGTGCCCACCAGTTACGAGGACTCGCTGCGCGACTACCTCGGCGGCACCATGGCCCGCGTGCACACGATCGTCCGCGAACGGGACGGCGTCACGTTGCCGGACGACTTCGATCACGTCTACCACGAGCGGGTGTTCGCCGGGTTCCGGGCCGAGCTGGAGGCCGTGGTCGGGGTCGCCGACGTGCTCGCCGCCCTCGACCTCGCGGGTGTCCCGTACTGCCTGGCCTCCTCAGGCACGCACGAGCGCATCCGGCTCGCGCTGACCCGGACCGCGTTGATCGGGCATTTCCCCGACCCGGTGCGCTTCAGCAGCCAGGACGTCGCGCAGGGCAAGCCGGCGCCCGATCTGTTCCTGCACGCGGCGGCCACGATGGGCGTCGACCCGGCGCGCTGTGTGGTGATCGAGGACAGTCCGCTGGGGGTCGAGGCCGCGCGGGCGGCGGGGATGACCGTGTACGGCTATGCCGCGATGACTCCGGCGGAGCGGTTGGCGGACGCCGACTCGTTGTTCAAGGACATGGCCGACCTGCCGGAACTGCTGGATATTCGACCACTTTCGAACGGTTCGTCCGCTCACCGAATCTGACGATTCATCAAAAGATCTTCCCGGCCTCTGTCCGTCGAAGTGACCCGTCGGTAGCGTGCACGCCCATGCAGGTGACCGAACCGGCGGCGGAGCCGTTCAAGGACGAGATGTTGCGCCGGGCGCGGTTCAGCCTGCTCGCGTGCTTTTTGATCCAGGGCGCGTCCTTCGCCCTCCTGGTGACCCGGATCCCGGCGATCCAGCGCCGCTACGACATGGGCGACGGCACGCTGACCGCGGTCCTGTCGGTGGTGCCGATCGTCGCGGGTGTGGGCAGCGTGATCGCCGGCGCGCTGGCCAAGCGCTTCGGCAGCCGGTTGGTGCTTCGGGTCTCCCAGCCGATCGTCTGCGCGATCCTGATCGGCGTCGGCGCGGGCGATCGACTGTGGCAACTGGCCCTCGTGCTCTTCGTGTTCGGGCTCTCGCTGGGCGCGGTGGACGCCACGATGAACATGCAGGGCGTGGCGATCCAGGCCCGGGCCGGTCGCAGCATCATGCTCGGTTTCCACGCCTCGTACAGCCTCGGCGGCCTGGCCGGCGCCGGGGTCGCCGGACTGTGCGCGTGGGGCGACGTCCCACTGGGGTGGATGTACGCGGGAGCCGCCGTGCTCACCGTGCCGGCCCTGCTCGTGATCGGCCCCGGCTACCTGGGCACGGACGCCGCGATGCCGGTCGCCGACCCCGACCGCGCCGCCCGCAAGCTGCCCTGGCGCCCGCTGATCCCGCTGTGCCTGGTGATGACGTTCGCCTACATCGGCGACTCGACGGTGGCCAACTGGAGCGCGGTCTACCTGGAGAAGGTGCTGGACAGCTCCGAGGCGTTCGCGGTGGTCCCCTACATCGCGTACATGGTCACCACCTTGATCGGCCGCAGCGTGGGCGACCTCGGCGTGCGCCGCTGGGGCATGGTCAACGTGGTCCGCGGCGGAGCCGTCGTCGCCGCCGCCGGCTTCGCGGTGGTGCTGGCCGCCCCGCACGCCGCGGTGGGCCTGCTCGGCTTCGTGATCCTGGGCGTGGGCCTGTGCGTCCTGGTCCCGCAGACGTTCGCCGCGGGCGGCCGACAGTCGCCGCAGGACGCGGACGAGGCGGTGGCCCGGCTCAACATCTTCAACTACGTCGGCTTTCTGGTCGGCACCCCGCTCGTGGGCGGGATCGCCGACCTCGCCTCGTTCCGCGTCGCGATGCTGGTGCCGCTGTTCCTGGTGCTCGCGGTGGTGCCCCTGGCCCGCGCCTTCGCCCCGCACGGTGAACCCGCTCACGACCGATGATCGCGGGCCGGCCCGGGCGGTAGCGTGACCGCATGAGTCGAGCGGTGCAGGTGATGTGGGACGACCGGATGACCGGTTACGACTTCGGCTCATGGCACCCGATGAAGCCGCTACGCCTGCGCCTGACCATCGACCTGATCCGCGCCTTCGGCCTGCACGAGCTGCCGCAAGTGCGGGTGTGCGCACCGCCGATCGCCACCGACGGACAACTGGCCACGGTGCATGCCGACGCCTACGTCGCCGCCGTGCGGGCCGCCTCGCACGATCCCCGAAAGGCCGATCCGGCGTTCGGGATCGGCACCGAGGACACCCCCGCGTTCGCCGACATGCACGAGGTGTCCGCGCTGATCGCCGGCGCCTCGATCGCCGCCGCCGACGCGGTGTGGCTGGGACCGGAACACCCGGACGGCGCCGACCACGCGATCAACTTCGCGGGCGGGCTGCACCACGCGATGCCCGCCGCCGCGGCCGGATTCTGCGTCTACAACGACCCCGCGCTGGCGATCGCGCGGCTGCTCGAACTCGGCGCCGAGCGGGTCGCCTACGTGGACGTCGACGTGCACCACGGCGACGGTGTGCAGCAGGCGTTCTGGAACGACCCGCGCGTGCTCACCATCAGCCTGCACGAGAGCCCGCGTTTCCTGTTCCCGGGCACCGGCTTCCCGGACGAGGTCGGCGGCCCGGACGCCGAGGGCTTCGCGGTCAACGTCGCGCTCCCGCCCGGGATCGCCGACGCGGCCTGGCTGCGCACGTTCGACGCGGTGGTGCCGCCCCTGCTCGCGGCCTTTCGCCCGGACGTGTTGGTCACCCAGCACGGCGCGGACACCCACGTGGAGGACCCGCTCGCCCATCTCGCGCTGAGCCTGGACGCGCAGCGCACGGCGCACGCCGCACTGCACGCGCTCGCGCACGAACACGCCGGCGGGCGCTGGATCGCCACCGGCGGCGGTGGCTACGCGGCCGTGGACGTGGTCCCGCGCACCTGGACGCACCTGGTGGCCGAGGCGGCCGGAGCGCCGATCGAGCCCACCCTGGAGGTGCCGCTCGACTGGCGCGAGGAGGTGCGGATGTTGACCCGCGAAACCGGACCACAACGCATGACCGACGGCGGGACCGGCGATTTTCGGCCATTCTCTGCGGGCTACGACCCGGCGGACCGGACCGACCAATCAATTCTGGCCACCCGACGTGCGGTCTTCCCGGCGCACGGTCTCGACCCGATGTTCGACCTGTGACCCGGCGCCCCCGACGCCTGCCGTGACCTCGACCCGTGACCCAAGGAGCTGTGCGTGACCGTTGCGGTTCCCACCCCCGCGGAGCTTCGCTCCCACCTCGTGCGCGGCCGGATCGCCGGCGACGTGGCGACCACGAGGGAGAACAACCTCCGGCACTACCGACTGATGAGCGAGCGGCACCCCGGCCATCTGTTCGGCCTCGAACCGGACGGCCGGTGGAACCCGGACGAGGTGTTGGCACTGATGGTGCGCCGGTGCGGAGTGGTCGCCGACCCGGCCCACCGCAGCGGCCAGGACACCATCGACCCGGATCTGACCATCGCCGCCCTGGACGCGTACGCGGACCGGGTGGCACTGGCCGCCAAGCGCCGCGAGCGGGTGATCCTGGCCACCGGTCACCCGAACGGACTACAGGATTGGTACCGCACCCTGGCCCGGGTGCTGCGCGAGGCCGGCTGTACGATCCTGCGCCCCGCCGCCGGATGGACCTATCGCACCCCGACCGCCGAGGGCGGGCAGAGCCGCACGGTCCGGTATCGGGGCGACGTCGCGATGGTCGTCGACGACGAGGGAGACTTCCGGCACACCCATTCCGCACGTGGCGTCCGGGCGATGCTGGCCGAGTTCGCCGCCGCCCGCGAACCGCTGCCGGATCTGCTGATCGGTGACCACGGCTGGGCCGGAGGTGCAGGTCAGGCGGGTGTTCCCGCGATCGGCTTCGCGGACTGCAACGATCCCGCGTTGTTCGTGGCGGCCGAGGAGGGCCGGGTCGAGGTGGTCGTCCCGCTCGACGACAACGTCGCGCCGCACCTGTACAAGCCGCTCATGGCCTACGTCCTCGATCGGTCCGGACTGTCCGGAATCAATCCATAAAACGGCCTGATGGGCGATTCAGGTGGGATAACTACTCCTCTTCCCCACTGGTACCACACGCCACTACTCTGGAGGGACGCACGTGCGTGTGGCAGTCGCCGGAGGGGAAGCCGGCGCCCGACGCGTGCTGAATGGTTCGGTGCGTCATGGCTTCTGGAGAGAGGCCTCTCAACGAGGTCAACTTCTTGACTGTGGCCGAGGTGGCCGCGGTGATGCGGGTGTCCAAGATGACGGTGTATCGCCTGGTCCACAGTGGCGAGATGCCGGCCATCAGGGTTGGTCGGTCCTTCCGAGTTCCGGAACAGGCCGTCCACGACTACCTGCGAGACTCCTACGTGGAAACAGCGTAGGGGGGCATTACGGACCGCCTCGTTTAGAGGTGGGCCGGGGCGGCGAGTAGGCTGGCCCCCAGTTGTGCGGGCTGATCCGGCTCCGCGCGGTAGGAACGTCACGTGAGCGAGGGTTGTCGGTGGGCTCTGTCATCAAGAAGCGTCGCAAGCGCATGGCGAAGAAGAAGCACCGCAAGCTTCTCAAGAAGACGCGTGTGCAGCGTCGCAACAAGAAGTAGGCATCCCACCGGCGTATGCCGCTGA
Organism: Embleya sp. NPDC005971; assembly: GCF_040629175.1. Lineage (NCBI taxonomy): Bacteria > Bacillati > Actinomycetota > Actinomycetes > Kitasatosporales > Streptomycetaceae > Embleya > Embleya sp. NPDC005971. The sequence continues at coordinate 108,384 of NZ_JBEXUX010000022.1, forward strand.
AGCCTTGGGCGACCGCCCGACGTGTTCCCTTCGGGGGACGCGTCGGGCGGTCGTCGTGCGTTTCGGGGTGTTGCGCGCGGATGTCCCGGGCACGCGGATGGGCGGAACGCGTGTGAACGCCTCGTAAACCCGCGCCCGGCGGGTAGTCGGTACGGATACGTTGGAACTTGTCGTCTCGCGTATGCGTTCCGTAACCATTCGGCTGCATGCCGATCACCCGGCGATCACCTGGCGAGCAAACATGGGCGGGGGGAGGCACGACATGGGACGTGTCGTCATGGTCACCGGCGTGGCCGGCGACCCGGGCGCCGATTTCGTGCGGATGATCCGCGACGAACCCGGCGTCGATCGCGTGATCGGGGTCGACCTGGTCGAACCCGCGTCCGCCCCCGACGGGGTGGACTTCGTGCTCGCCGACATCCGCAACCCGATGATCGCCAAGGTGGTCGCGTCGGCCGCGGTGGACACCGTGGTGCACCTGAGCCCCAGCGAGGTGCCGCCGACCCACGGCGGCGCGGTCTCGATCAAGGAGACCAACGTCATCGGCACCATGCAGCTCCTCGCGGCCTGCCAGAAGGCCCCGTCGATCCGCCGCCTGGTGGTGCGCTCGACCACCGCCGTCTACGGCGGTTCGCCGCGCGACCCCGCGCTGTTCGCCGAGGACACCGAACCGCGCGTGCAGCCCACCGGGGGCTGGGCCAAGGACGCCGTCGAGATCGAGGGCTACGTGCGCGGCTTCGCCCGGCGCCGGCCGGATGTCGCGGTCACGGTGCTGCGGTTCGCGCCGCAGCTCGGGCCGCGGACCGATTCGCCGATGGGCTCCTACTTCGGGCTCCCGGTGTTGCCGACGGTGCTCGGCTACGACCCGCGCCTGCAGTTCGTGCACGAGGACGACCTGTTGGAGGCGCTGCGGATCGCCGTATCGGCCGATCGGCCCGGCACCTACAACATCGCCGCCGAGGGGGTGCTGTTCCTGTCCCAGGCCGCGCGTCGGCTGGGTCGACCGGTGTTGCCCTTCCCGGCCGCCGCGGTCGGGCTGGTCAATCAGGGTTTGCGCCGCGCGGGTTCGGTGCACCTGTCCGCCGAGCAGGTGCGGCTGCTCACCCACGGGCGTGTGGTCGACCCCACGCGTGCCCGGGAGAAATTGGGCTTCGTCGCGGCCAGGACCACGGCCGAGACGTTCGCCGACTATGCCGGGGGTCGACATTCGGCCGGCCTGCTCGACCCCAGGCGCCTGGCACAGGTGCCCGATCGACTCGCCACGTTGCTGCTCACCAGGAGGAGCCCCGATGGGTGACGCCCGGATCATTCCCTTCGACGGTGCCACCTCCGGCGCGCGTACCCCCGCGCCCCGGTCGGGGCGACGGCCCACCCGACCCGCTCGGGCGGTCCGGGTGCCCGAGCCGGTCGAGGGTGAGGTGCCGGTGCGGTCGATCGAGGCGCGCCCGACGCGGGAGCGGCCGGCCGGCCGGGGCGAGGAGAGCACGGGCGAGGAGAAGGCGGACGCCGGTGCGGGGCCCAGGCGGGCACCGGCGGGCGGACGGGAACCGGGGACCGGGCGTTCGTTGCTCGGGTCGCTCGCCGGCGCGGTCGGCGGGGTCGTGGGCGGTGCCGCCGCCGGGTTGTTGGACGGGGTGGCCGGGCCGGGTTGGGAGGACAAGGCCGCGGACGGGCTCGCCTTCCTCCGCCGGCGGATCACCGGCGACTACGAGGTGGACGAGTTCGGTTTCGACCCCGAGCTCAACGACAAGCTGATGGCCGCGCTGCGGGTGGTGTACGAGCAGTACTTCCGGGTCGAGGTCAGCGGCCTGGAGAACATCCCGGCCAAGGGCGGCGCGCTGATCGTCGCGAACCACTCCGGCACGCTGCCCGTGGACGCGTTGATGACCCAGGTGGCGGTGCACGACCACCACCCCGACCAGCGCAATCTGCGACTGCTCGCCGCCGACCTGGTCTTCCAGCTACCGCTGGTGGGGTCGGTGGCGCGCAAGAGCGGGCACACCCTCGCCTGCCACGCGGACGCCGAACGCCTGCTCGCGAAGGGTGAATTGGTCGGCGTGTGGCCCGAGGGCTACAAGGGTCTGGGCAAGCCGTTCAGCGAGCGGTACAAGCTGCAACGCTTCGGCCGCGGCGGTTTCGTCTCGGCGGCGCTGCGCACCGGGGTGCCGATCGTGCCGTGCTCGATCGTGGGCGCCGAGGAGATCTTCCCGATGGTGGGCAACGTGCGCACGCTCGCCCGCCTGCTGAACCTGCCCTACTTCCCGGTCACCCCGACCTTCCCGCTGCTGGGCCCGCTCGGTCTGGTGCCGCTGCCGACCCGCTGGCGGATCGAGTTCGGCGAGCCGATTCGCACCGACGCGTACGCGCAGGAGGCGGCGGACGACCCGATGGTGGTGTTCAACCTCACCGACGAGGTGCGCGAGACGATCCAGCACACCATCTACCGGCTGCTGATGCAGCGTCGGTCGGTCTTTTTCTAGGCGCGTCCCGCACGGTCGGGAGCGTTCCGCGGTACAACGCGAGTGGCTCGTGGACGTCGTCCACGAGCCACTCGCGTTGTCGCCGGGGGCGAGCCGGGGTGCCGACTCAGCCGGGCGGATCCTCCTCGGCGGGACCGAGCAGGTTGAGCCCGATGCCGGGCAGGCCGGGCAACAGCGGCGGGAGGATCTGACCCTTGGGCGTCTTCGCCGGGGTCGGGGTGGTGCCCGCGCCGCCGGATTGGGCGGCGGGACTCTCCGCCGGTGCGCCGCCCAGGAGCGGGATGTTCAGCCCCGGCAGCAGGCCGCCGTCCTGCTGCGGTTGTGGCCGGGGGGCGGAACCGCCCGGCGCCGCCGAGCTGTTCGGATGCGGTGCGTCGTTCGCCGCGGTGCCGCCCGGGGGCTGCTGGGCGAGCGGTTGGGATCCGGTGCCGGGTGCGCCGCCCGGGTTCGCGCCGGGAGCGGCCGGCGATCCGTCGGTGCGCCCACCGTCGGCGGGCTCGGCCGAGGTCTTCCCGGCGGTGCCCGCGATCGGGGCGACCTGCTCGTTGATCGCGGTGAGCAGGGTGCGGACCCGGTCGCGCTCGGAGGACAACTCCGGCGGGAGCCGGTCGCCGATCCGATCCATGCGCTCGTGGCCGGCGCGGGCGAAGTCGGCCAGATTGCGCATCGAGCCGTCGCTGCCGCTCTTGCGGAAGTGGTCGGTGAGCAGCGCACGACCCTTGTCGGCCTCGTCGCGCCAGTCGTCGAGCACCTGCCGCAGGTGTCGCACCGTCGCCTTGTCGGCGGGCGTGTGGCCAGCTCGCCGGAGCAACTGTTCGGCCTCGCCCATGCGGGTCTCGGCCTGCTGGAGATAGCGCTCGCCGCGCTCGTGATCGTTGTCGGCGAGCGAGATCTTGAAGTCTTCGACCGTGCGCTTGACGCCGTACGTCATGTCGCCGGGCAACGCGTCGGAGCTGGCATAGGCCACCCCGCCGAGGCCGCCGCCGGTGACCACCACGAACGCGCCCGCGATGGCCGCGCGCCGACGCCAGCGCACGGTGCGCGGCGGGGCGGTCGGCTCCTTGCGGCGATGGGCGCCGCGGGGAGCGGGCACGGTGGCCATGCCCTCGGTCGCGGGCAGTGCCGCGGCCTCGTCCAGCAGACGTTGCCGTAGCGCGGCTCGAAAGTCCGTGCTCGGCACCGGCGCCGACTCCGACCGATCACGCAGCAGCTCGGCGGTCCGCAACAGCGGAACCAACGCGGGCAGAGGATCTGCCGATCGGTTGTTGCGGTCGTTCTCGTCGAGGGCCCGCGCGAAGGCGTTCGCGGGTCGCCGATCCAGGGCCGCAATGCTCACTGGCCGCACCTCCTCCCCCCGGATGTCCGTCCAGGGAAGTCTCCGGGTCGGGGGCCACAGGGCGGCTCCCCGCCGCAACGATCCCCGAAGGGGGTCGCTATCCGGGAGAACGAGCCGACGGCCCCGAAGGTTACGGAAGTGTGATTCACCGCACGTCCTCGGGCAGCAGCCTGGCGAGCGTCCGTACGGCGCGGTATTGCAACGTCTTGATCGCCCCCTCGTTCTTACCCATGATCTGTGCGGTCTCCGCGACCGAGAGTCCCTGCAGGAAGCGCAGGGTCACGCACTCCTGCTGTTGGGGGTTGAGCTTGTGCACGGCGTCCAGGAGGGCCGCGTTGGACAACGATTCCAGGACGCAGTCCTCGGGGCTGGACTCGACCTCGTTGGCGTCGAGCATCTCCCCGGTGGTGACTTCGAGGCGGAATCGGCTGGACTTGAAGTGGTCGGCGACCAGGTTGCGCGCGATGGTCACCAACCACGCGCCGAAGTCGCGGCCCTGCCAGGTGAAGGTGCCGATCCGGCGCAGCGCGCGCAGGAAGGTCTCGCTGGTCAGATCCTCGGCGACGGCACGGCCGCCGACCCGGTAGTAGATGTACCGGTAGACGGTGTCGAAGTAGTTGTCGTAAAGCTGGGCGAAGGCATCGCCGTCGCCGTCCTGGGCGAGTTCGACGAGGGCCATGATGCGGCGGGCCTCGCCGTCCGGACCCGGTCCCCGGGTGTATCCGGAGCCTCGGGTCGGACGGGTCGGTTCGGTGGTGCCGGCGCGCGCCGCGAGGGCGAAGCCCACGGGCCGACCCGAGGTCGCGCAACAGACCCCGGCTCCGTAACCGGCGGTGGCGGCGAAGCCTACGGACGGAGGGGCAAAGCTCGCGCACACCGCCGCACGCAGTGTCGCCAGCCCGGACACGTCAACCCGGACGATTCGGTGCACGGGACTCCCTGTTGCTTCAGCGGTAATTACGTTCGGTGCGGAATCGATCACCCATAGTAGGGAAGTTGGATACCGCTGTGCGCCGATCGAGAATAACGCTTAGTAAAGGAAGGGATACCAAGTGTGCCCATCGGCGTTGTGAAGCTACCGGGATCGACCGCTGTTGTGTGCTCTTTGCGTGTTTGCCGGGTTGTCCCGGGTCAGGTGTGCTATATGCGGACAACTCGCCGCCGTTCGGGCGTCCCCGGGCAGCCCGAAACAACCCCCTCGTCGCAGGTCGCAGGGGGTGCGCGGGGGTTTCGGTGGGCCGCTCAGACGCGGCCGGGCACCCGACGTCGTACGGCGGTGCCGGCGACCAGCGCGCCGGCGACCGCACCCACGCCGGCGGCGGCCGGCAGCCCGATGCGGGCGGCCTTGCGACCGGTGCGGTAGTCCTTCACGCGCCACCCGTACGCCCGGGCGTGGCGGCGCAACCGCAGATCCGGATTGACCGCGCACGGATCGCCCACCAGGGTCAACATCGGGATGTCGTTGGCCGAGTCGCTGTAGGCCGAACAGTCGGTCAGGTCCAGGCCCTCGCGGTCCGCGAGCGCGCGCACGGCCTCCGCCTTGGCCTCGCCGTGCAGCAGTTCGCCGACCAGCCGACCGGTGTACACGCCGTCACTGGTCTCCGAGACGGTGCCCAGCGCGCCGGTCAGGCCCAGTCGGCCGGCGATCGTGGTGGCGATCTCGATCGGTGCGGCGGTGACCAGCCAGACCTGTCGGCCCGCGTCCAGGTGCATCTGGGCCAGCCCCCGGGTGCCCGGCCAGATCTTGTCCGCCATGCACTCGTCGAAGATCTCCTCGCCGATCACCCGGATCTCCTCGACCGTATGGCCCTTCGCGAACGACAGCGCGGCCTCCTGGGCGTCACCCACGTGGCCCATGTGCTCGCCGCCGAGCCGGAACCGGGCCTGCTGCCAGCCGAACCGGGCGATGTCGCGGGCGCCGAGAAACCGGCGGGCGTACAGCCCCCGGGCCAGGTGGAAGATCGACGCGCCGCGCATCACGGTGTTGTCCAGGTCGAAGAACGCGGCGCCGATCGGGGTGGGCAGGCCGTCCTCGCCGGGGGCGCGTGGCGGGGCGCTCGCGTGCGCGGCGGCGGCAGCGGCCTCGCCCGCCCGCACGGCGCTGTCGTTGGTGTTCTTGGTCGTCGATCGCCGGCGCAAGAGAACCATGTGGTCGAGCGTAGTAGGCGTGTATTGCGACTGTGTGGCGGTTGTCTTGCCGCGCCGCGCCGCGTCGGTGAAACCGGGACCGCGCCGACTCGCCCGCGCCGTCGGCGCCCCGGAGCGCGGGCGGCCTTCTGGCCGGCGCCCCCGACGGGTGACAATCGAGGACGTGAATCTCTTCCGCCGCCGCGCCGACGCCGCGACCCACACCGTGACGCTGCTCAGCAAGCCCGGTTGTCACCTGTGTGACGACGCCCGTGTCGTCATCGAACGGGTGGCCGGGGAACTGGGCGTGACCTGGACGGAGGTCGACATCACCGGGGACCCGGAGCTCCAGCACAAGTACTGGGAGCAGATCCCGGTGACGTTGGTGGACGACCGGCAGCACGATTTCTGGCGAGTGGACGAGCGGCGGTTGCGCCGGGCTCTGGGGGGCTGACCGTCCGCGCGCCCCAATCGTTCGGCCCGACGCCGGCGGCGGGGTCGACGCAGGGGGCCGCCGGAGGGAAATTTTGCCGACACGTACGGTAGGGGGTCGTGCACGATCGGCCACCACGACTACGCATGGACCACGCGGACGTCACCTCGTGTGACCGAGTTCACGCTCCGATTCGGAACCAAGGCGTGATGAGCATCACGACAGGCGCTCAAATCGGACACCTACTTTGTGCGTACGTTCACAAAAGCCTAACCTGGCAATCGAAATCCCAGGTCCCACCCACAGGAGCAGCGTGGCTACAGGGCGTACCGAGCGACCGGCGCAACGGGGACGTGGCATCCCCGAGGCGACGGTGGCGCGGCTTCCGCTGTACCTCCGGGCGCTCAGTGCGCTGTCGGAGCGGGGTGTTCCCACGGTCTCGTCCGAGGAACTCGCCGCTGCCGCCGGGGTGAATTCAGCGAAGCTGCGCAAGGACCTGTCGTATCTCGGCTCCTACGGCACCCGTGGGGTCGGTTACGACGTCGAGTATCTCGTGTACCAAATCTCGCGTGAACTCGGGCTCACCCAAGACTGGCCGGTCGCCATCATCGGCATAGGAAATCTGGGTCACGCCCTGGCCAACTACGGTGGATTCGCCTCGCGCGGGTTCCGCGTGGCGGCGCTCCTGGACGCCGATCGGGCGGTCACCGGTCAGCGGATCGCGGGCATGGCGGTGCGGCACATGGACGACCTCGAGCAGATCGTGCGCGAGGACCACGTGTCGATCGGCGTGATCACCACGCCCGCGCCGGCCGCGCAGGAGGTGTGCGACCGACTGGTCGCCGCCGGGATCACGAGCATCCTGAACTTCGCGCCGACCGTGCTCTCGGTTCCCGAGGGGGTGGACGTGCGCAAGGTGGATCTGTCCATCGAACTGCAGATCCTGGCCTTCCACGAACAGCGCAAGTCCGGTCTCGATCCCGTCGCGGGACCGGTTCCGGCGCGACCCTCGAAGCCGGGGGAACGCGGCGATCTCCCCGAGGTGATGCCCGCGTGACCGGCTGTCGCGTGGGTGTCGCGCCCGCGAACACGGCGAACAACGGTAGGAAGACACCATGAGTGTCCTGGCGGTCGGTCTGAGTCACCGCACGGCCGAGGTCGGTCTCCTGGAGCGCGTCTCGGTCTCCGGGACGGCCCAGGAGGCGCTGCTGCACGACCTGATCGCGGCCGAACCGGTGGGCGAGGCCGTGCTGCTGTCGACCTGCAACCGGGTCGAGGTCTACGCGGACGTGGATCGCTTCCACGGCGGTGTCACCGAGCTGGGCAACCTGTTGTCGCGGCACACCGGCGTGCCGGTGTCCGAGCTGACCCCGTGCCTGTACGTGCACTACGAGGACCGCGCCGTCCAGCACCTGTTCTCGGTCGCCTGCGGACTCGACTCGATGGTCGTCGGCGAGGGACAGATCCTCGGCCAGATAAAGGCCGCGCTGGCGCTCGCGCAGACCCACGGCACCGCCGGTCGGGTGCTCAACGAACTCACCCAGCAGGCGCTGCGGGTGGGCAAGCGGGCGCACACCGAGACCGGCATCGACCAGGCCGGTCGCTCGCTGATGACGGTGGGGCTGACCCAGGCCGAGCGCTCGATGGGCCCGGTCGAGGGTTGCCGGGCACTCGTGGTGGGCGCGGGATCGATGAGCGCGCTGGCCGCCAAGACGCTGCACCGCGAGGGCGTCGGGCACATCGTGGTGGCGAACCGCACCTACGAGCGGGCCGAACACCTGGCCGAGTCGGTGGCCGGCCGGGCCGTGCCGATGTCCGCACTGCCGGACGCGCTGTCCTCGGTCGACCTGGTGGTCTCCTGCACCGGCGCGGCCGGTCTGGTGATCGGCCGGGACGAGATCGAGGCGGTGCTCGCGGTGCGCCGCGAGCGCGGCGTCGAGCAGCCGCTCGTGTTGATCGACCTGGCGCTGCCGCGCGACATCGACCCGAGCGTGCGCGAGCTGGACGGCGTCGTACTGATCGACCTGGAACGGCTCGCCGAGGTCTCCGCCGGCACGGCCGGCGAGGCCGACGTGGACCTGGTGCGCAAGATCGTCTGCGAGGAGGTCGCGGCGTTCGCGACCGCCCAGCAGGCACAGCAGGTCGCGCCGACCGTGGTCGCACTGCGCAGCATGGGCTCGGACGTGGTCAGGGCCGAGCTGGACCGGCTGGTCGGTCGGGTTCCGGAGATGGACGACCGGGTGCGCGCCGAGGTCGAGCAGACCGTGCGGCGCGTGGTGGACAAGCTGCTGCACGCGCCGACGGTGCGGGTCAAGCAGTTGGCCGGCGAGCCCGCCGGCTCGTCGTACGCCGAAGCGCTGCGGATGTTGTTCGACCTCGACCCCGGCACCCCCGAGGTGGTCCGCCGGGCGGACGCCCCCGACGCAGTGGAAGGTGTGGCGTGACCGAAGCACCGTTGCGGCTGGGCACCCGGCGCAGCAAGCTGGCGATGGCCCAGTCGGGGCACGTCGCCGACGCCGTCACGCGGCTGACCGGCCGGGCCGTGGAGTTGGTGGAGATCACCACCCACGGCGACACCTCGCGCGAGCAGCTCACCCAGATCGGCGGCACCGGCGTCTTCGTCAACGCCCTGCGTGACGCGCTGCTGGCCGGCGAGGTCGACTTCGTCGTGCACTCGCTCAAGGACCTGCCGACCGGCGACGCCGAAGGGGTCGCCCTGGTGGCGATCCCGCCGCGGCACGATCCGCGCGACGCGCTGGTGGCCCGGGACGGGCTCGCGCTCGCCGAGTTGCCGGCCGGCTCCCGGATCGGAACCGGCTCGCCGCGCCGCGCCGCGCAGTTGTTGCTGCTCGGGCTCGGCCACGAGATCGTGCCGATCCGCGGCAACGTCGACACCCGGATCGGCTTCGTGACGTCCGGCGAACTCGACGCCGTCGTCCTGGCCAAGGCCGGCCTCGGCCGCCTGGGCCGTGCGGAGGAGGTCACCGAGACCTTCGATCCGCTCCACATGCTGCCTGCCCCCGGTCAAGGGGCATTGGCCGTCGAGTGTGCGGCACACGATGTCGCCCTCGTCGAACTGCTCGCCGGTTTGGACGACTCGGACACCCGAGCCGCCGTACTGGCCGAGCGCACGCTGCTCGCCGTGTTGGAAGCCGGATGTTCGGCTCCGGTCGGCGCCCTCTGTGAGGTCGCCGAGGGCGAGCAGGTCACCGAGCTGTACCTGCGGGCCGTAGTCGCGAATGTCGACGGCACCGAAAGCGTACGGTTGTCCGCCACCGGAACCCTCGACGAGGCGGAGAAGATCGGGCGCGAACTCGCGGCCGAACTCCTCGCCCGAGGGGCCTCCGGTTTGATGGGGGAGCGCGTCCCTTGAGCCCCAGAGCGAAGAAGAAGCCCAGCGGCATCGTGACCTTTGTGGGTGCCGGTCCCGGCGACCCACGACTGCTCACACTGCGGGCCATCGAGGTGCTGGCCGAGGCCGATGTGGTGGTCGCCGACGAGGCGACGCTGCGCCAGGTCCTGTTCCACTGCAAGAGCGGCGTCGAGGTCCTCGACCCGGTGACCGGTGACGACGGGGAACTCCTGTCCGCCGTTGCCCGGGCCAAGGTCGTCGTGGCCGCCGCGCGGTCGGGCAGGCAGGTCGTCCGGGCCGTGGCGGGTGACCCGTGCGTGGACCAGTCGGTCACCGACGAGGTCACGGCGGTGGCGAAGGCGAAGATCGTCTTCGAGGTCGTGCCGGGCGTCCCGGTCAGCACGGCCGTGCCCACCTACGCGGGCATCCCGCTGCACGCGGCCAAGGGCAGCGGTGGCGTGCGTGTCCTCGACATGGCCGAGGCATCGATCGACTGGGCCACGGTCGGCTCCGTCGACGGCACGCTCGTGCTGCGCGGTGGACTCGACTCGATCGCCGAGATCGCCCAGGAACTGGTCGCCGGCGGTCGCAAGCCGGCCACGCCGGTGGCGGTCACGGTCAACGGCACCACCACCGAGCAGCGCACCCTGGTGAGCACGCTCGCCCAGGTGGCCTCCGACGTGCGGTCCGCGAAGATCACGCTGCCGGCCGTCGTGGTCGTCGGCGAGGTGGTCGCCCAGCGCGACACCCTGTCGTGGTTCGAGACCAAGCCCCTGTTCGGCTGGAAGGTGCTGGTTCCGCGCACCAAGGAGCAGGCGGTCACGCTCTCCGAGCAACTGCGCTCGTACGGCGCGGTGCCGCACGAGGTGCCGACCATCGCGGTCGAGCCCCCGCGCACGCCGCAGCAGATGGAGCGGGCGATCAAGGGCCTGGTCACCGGCCGCTACGAGTGGATCGCGTTCACGTCGGTCAACGCCGTGCGCGCGGTGCGCGAGCGGTTCGAGGACTACGGCCTGGACGCGCGTGCCTTCGCGGGCATCAAGGTCGCGGCGGTGGGTGAGGCGACCGCGCGGGCGCTGGTCGAGTTCGGCGTCAAGCCGGACCTGGTGCCCTCGGGCGAGCAGTCCGCCGCCGGGTTGCTGGAGGACTGGCCGCCGTACGACCCGGTCTTCGACCCGATCGACCGGGTGTTCCTGCCGCGCGCCGACATCGCCACCGAGACGCTGGTGGCCGGGCTGGTCGAGCTGGGCTGGGAGGTCGACGACGTCACCGCGTACCGCACGGTGCGCGCGGCGCCGCCGCCGGCGGACACCCGCGAGGCGATCAAGGGCGGCGGCTTCGACGCGGTCCTGTTCACGTCGTCCTCGACGGTGCGCAACCTGGTCGGCATCGCGGGCAAGCCGCACGCGGTGACGGTGATCGCGTGTATCGGCTCGGCGACCGCGAAGACCGCCGAGGAGCACGGTCTACGCGTGGACGTGATGGCTCCCGAGCCGTCGGTCTCCGCGCTGGCCGAGGCACTCGCGGAATTCGGTACGGCGCGTCGCGCGGCTATGGTCGAGGCAGGCGACCCGGTGACTCGGCCGAGCGAACGGCGGCCCGGGTCGCGGCGGAAGGCCAAATAGGTTTGCTGGAGTGGCGGGCGCGACGCTTGGTCGATTGGGTGTCGGGCCGCCCATGAGGAAGGCCGAGTAGTTCTGATGTCGTACCAGGCTGACGCATCGTCAGGGTTTCCCACGCAGCGCCCCCGGCGGTTGCGTACGTCCCCGGCGGTGCGCCGCCTGGTCGCGGAGACCCGGCTGCATCCCGCCGAGTTGATCCTGCCGCTGTTCGTGCGCGAGGGCGCGAGCGAACCGGTGCCGATCTCCTCGATGCCGGGCGTCGTGCAGCACACCCGTGACTCGCTGCGCAAGGCCGCGCACGACGCGGTCGCGGCGGGGGTCGGCGGGCTGATGTTGTTCGGCATCCCGACGGTCAAGGACGCGCTCGGCTCGGCGGGTTTCGACCCCGAGGGCGTGCTCCAGGTCGCCATCCGCGACGTGGTGGCCGAGGTGGGCGCCGACGCGGTGGTGATGTCCGACCTGTGTCTGGACGAGTTCACCGACCACGGGCACTGCGGTGTGCTGGCCGCGGACGGCTCGGTCGACAACGACGCGACGTTGGCCGCGTATGCGCGGATGGCCGTGGTGCAGGCCGACGCGGGCGTACACATGGTCGGGCCCAGCGGGATGATGGACGGTCAGGTCGGGGCGATCCGGCGGGCGTTGGACGATGCCGGGTATCTGGACGTGTCGATCCTGGCGTACAGCGCGAAGTACGCGTCGGGCTTCTTCGGTCCGTTCCGCGAGGCGGTCGAATCCACGCTCCAGGGCGACCGGACGACCTACCAGCAGGACCCGGCCAACGCCGAGGAGTCGGTGCGCGAGGTCCTGTTGGACGTGGCCGAGGGCGCGGATCTGGTGATGGTCAAGCCCGCGATGTCGTACCTGGACATCATTCGGCGGATTGCCGACGAGGTGCATGTGCCGGTGGCGGCCTACCAGGTCAGCGGCGAGTACGCGATGGTCGAGGCGGCGGCGGCGAACGGCTGGATCGACCGGGACCGGGTGGTGCTGGAGACGCTCACCTCGATCCGGCGCGCGGGGGCGTCGTCGATTCTGACGTATTGGGCGACCGAAGTGGCGCGGAAGTTGCGGTAGTGGATCACTCGTTCCGGTGATGGGCGGTCGAGTCGGATCGGCTCGACCGGGGGCGGCATGCGGTCGTCGGGAACGGCTTCGACGGCTTCGACGGCTTCGACGGCTTCGACGGCTTCGACGGCTTCGACGGCTTTGCGACGGTGACCGTGCTTGCGGATCCCGAGCCCGCCAAAGGTGACTACACGTCCGAGACGCGGGTTGCTCGGGGAACGCCCGTTTCCCATGCACGTGGGACCGCTCAAGGGCTTTCACGATCGAGCCGGAGATCACCGCTCGCTGATTGGGCGTCAGGACCCGAGTCGCGCCACGGCTGTGGGTGGTAGGTGTCGGGCGAGCAGGGCCAGTGCTTCGGTGACCCGGGTGACCACCTGCTCGTCGGTGGTGGCCAGCACGCGTGCCAAAACGTCCTCGATGCCGGCGGCGCGGACCTCGGTGACCCTTGGGGACGGGTCGGCGGCCGGGCGGACCAGTAGCCGGCGGCGGTCGGTGGGGTCCTGGGTGGTTTCGATCGAGCCGGTCTCCTTGAGCCGGGCCACGGCGGTGGAGACCTGACTCTGGGGCAGGCCGGTACGGCGGGCGATCTCGCCGACGGCGCTGTCGGGGTGGGCGACGATGTCGCTCAGGGCGATCAGCACGGAACGTGTGCCGCCGGGGTGGCGGTCGGTGCCGTCCGTGGGCGCTTGGGGGGCCGGGAGGGCTTCCTCGCCGATCTTCATGAGGGTGCGGCCCAGGAGGAAGAGGTCGACCGGGGTCAGGGGTGGCTGCGGTGGGGTCGTCATGGGCGGATAGTACATCGAGATGGATGCATCTCTGCTGATGCATCAGTTTTAATGCATCGTTATTGATGTATCGGATTTGATGAATTACGGTTGTGGTTGTCGGACCGGCCCGGGACGACACGGAACGACTTCTTGGGGGAGCGTCATGGCCGCGAGTCTTGCCGCAGGTGCTGTGTTGTCCGTGCCGGGTGCCGAGTTGTACTACGAAGTGCGGGGCTCCGGGCCGCTGTTGCTGATCGGGGAGAGCGGGGAGGGCGACGCGGGGCGCAGCGCCGACCTGGTCGGGCGGCTGGTTGCGGACTACACGGTGGTGACGTACGACCGGCGCGGGCTCTCCCGGAGTACGTTGACCGACCCGGCCGCGCCGGTGACGATCGAGGACCACGCGGACGATGTGGCGCGACTGTTGGCCGAACTCGGCGATCGGCCCGCGGCGATGCTCGGGATGAGCATGGGGGCGTTGATCGGGCTGCATGTGGCCGCGGCCCACCCGGGGGCGTTGCGGACGTTGATCGCGCACGAGCCGGTGGCGCCGTGGCTGCTGACCGCTGCCGAAGGCGACGCGCATCGTGCCGAGTTGATGGCGATTCGGGGGATCCACGCGCGGGAGGGAATGGCGGCCGCGTTTCCCGCGATCGCGGCTCACCTGGGCATCGAGCCGGGGAGCGAGGATCGTGAGCCGGGGCTGACGGCGCAGCCGATGAACGGGCGACGGATGGCCAACTTCGACTTCTTCATCGGGCGGGAGTTCCCTGCGGTGGTCGGTGACGTGTTGCCGCTGGAGGCGCTGCGGGCCACGGAGACGCGCGTCATTCCCGGGCGGGGGGTCGCCACGCTGCATCGTGTGTTCACTCGCCGGTGCGCGGTGGCGCTGGAGGCGTTGGTGGGGGTCGATGCGGCGGAATTTCCCGGGGGGCACAACGGCAATCTGTCCCATCCTCGGGCGTTCGCGCGGCGGCTTCGTGAGGTGCTGGGGGGCGCGTGACGGGGGCGGGCGATGGGGTGGGGGTCGGGGGAGCGGGGTTCGGGTGGCGAGGTGCGGGTGGGGGCGCGGGTCACTCGAAGGTGGGGATTCCGGGGGTTCTTTCGGGGCGAGTCGTGGGGCGGCGTCAACCTTGCGCCATGGTCGGCTCTCGATTTGCGGTGCGGTGTTCGATGGGTGGGTGTGCTGGGAAGCCGCCGACCAAGCCGGTCAATCCGCGACCGCCTCGGCCGCCGACGACGAAGCCGCCCAAGCCGCCGGTGCCCAAGCCCCCGGTGTTGGGTCGACCTTGCGATCGGCTCGGGGGTGGGGCCGCGAGGGTTGACGGCTAACGGTGTTAGCCGGATGATGGACGCAGGCGGCTAACATGGTTAGCCACAGGCGGACGGGGGCGGCGGCATGAGCACTTTCGCGCAGACGGGAATCGGCGGTGCCGGCTCGGCGGCGGTCCGGTGGATGCGACGTGCGGCGTGGATCGTTTTGACGTTGTTCCTGGCGGCTTTCGCGGTGTTCGAGAGCGTCAAGTACGGCTTCGCGACGTCGGTGGCGGCGTTGTTGTTTTTTGTCCTGCCCGATCTGACGATGTTCGTCGGGGCCAAGGACGCGCTGCGGGATGGTTCGCATCAGCCGGGGCGGCTTCAGCCGCGGGCGGTGCCGTTCTACAACGCGCTGCATCGGGCCTGGGTCCCGTTGCTCGTCCTGGTCGGATACACCGTCTCGCCCGTCGTGTGGCCGCCGCTGTTCACCGCCGGCCTCGGCTGGCTCACCCACATCGCGATGGACCGTGCCGCCGGGTACGGACTGCGCACTCCGGAAGGATTTCGCAAGCATGTCTGACGTGTCGTCACCTCCCCCGATCAGTGCCCGGGCCCGTGAAATCGTCGCTGCGGCACGGGACTTGCTGGAGGGGGAGGGGCCGGAAGCGGTGTCGATGCGGAGGATCGCGGATCGGATCGGGATCAAGGCGCCGTCGTTGTACAAGCACTTTCCGGACAAGTCGGCGGTGGAGAACGCGCTGATCGCGGAGGGGATGGCCGAGTTGGCGGCGGCGTTGGAGGCGGCTGAGGCGGGGCGTGCGGAGGGCGAGGGGCGCGCGGGGGGTGTTGCGGTGTTGGCGGGGGCTTATCGGGCTTATGCGTTGGCGCATCCGGACCTGTATCGGCTGATGAGTGGGCAGCCCTTGGATCGGGCGGCGCTGCCGGCGGGGCTGGAGGACCGGGCTGCGGGGCCGCTGGTGCGGGCCGTGGGCGGGGATGCGGATGCGGCGCGGGCCGTGTGGGGGTTCGCACACGGCATGGTCGTGTTGGAGTTGGCCGGGCGGTTTCCGCCGGGGGCGGATCTGTCGGGGGCGTGGGCCAAGGGGTGCGGGGCCTTCTCGGCGGAGCCGGCTCTGGACTGAGCCGTGGCGTGGCTCAAGCGCGGGGGCGGGCCGGGTGCGTTCATGCGCCGGATGGAACGAGGGTGACTGAACACGGATCGACCCGAGAGCCCCGCCCGGCGCGGGTCGGCCGGGCGGGGCCGGGCGGGCCCGGGCGGGAGCGCGTGAACGTGTCCGGGGGCGGCGAGTCGACCTCGGCGTGGGGCCGGGCCGGGCTGGGCTGGGCCGGGGCGACGGTGGGGGTGCGGGCAGCTTGATGGTCACTGCCGACCTTGCATGGCGGAAGTCCTGGGTTTCCCGGCGGGACGCGGGTGTTGCTCGGCTGGAAGCGCGCCGGCAACGGCGGTGTGGGTGGGTGCTTTCGTTGGGTTCGCCGGGGAGCGTTTCCGAGTGGGTCGGGCGCTTGCGGCGGGCGGTTGCGTCTTGGTCGGCGGCGGGTGGCTCAGTGCTAAACGGTCGGCGTGGACCGGCGGAGATGGGCCTGGTCCCACTGTCACCGGCGGTCAGGAGCCCTGGGTCCCCCGGCGAGACCCGGGTGTTGCTTGCCGGAAAGGCGCTGGCAACGGCGGAGCGGGTGGGTGCTTTCGTCGGGTCCGCCGGGGGACCTTTCCGAGTGGGTCGGGGCGTTTCGGCGGGGGTTTCGGGGTGGGTGCGCAGGTGGAAGGGCTTTCGGGGGGCTTGGCGGGTCTCGATCCGGATCGCGGGACGCCTTCGGGCCCGTTGTTTCGTGCTGACCTGCGGTTTGGTGGGACCGGCCGACGCGAGCGCGTGCCGGGGGCCGGGTTGTGCACCCCGGCGGCGGATTCCACGCGGGCAGTGACTCTCGGTGGGCGTTTCGGGTCGGATCCGCCGGGTGGAAGGCCGTCCGCAAGCCCTGAAGGGTCGCGACCCGGATCCCGAGACGGCTTCCCGCACTTGGGCTTCCGCTGACCTGCGGTTTTGTGGGGCCGGGCGGCGGGAGCGCGTGCCGCAGGCGGGGTTGTGCACTCCGGCGGCGGATTTCGCGTGGGTCGTGACTCTCGGTGGGCGTTTCGGGTCGGCGCGCCCGGGCGGAGAGCCGTCCGCGAGCCTGAAAAGTCGCGACCCGGATCCCGAGACGGCTTCCCGGACCCGGGGGTCCACTGACCTGGGGTTTTACGTGACCGGGCGGCGAGAGCGCGTGCCGGGGGCCGGGTTGCGCACTCCGGCGACCGGAACCGCCCACTGCCGGCCCGCTTTTCTCTCCTCTTCCGCCACCACACACCCACCGCCCGCCGAAACGCCCCGACCCACTCGGAAAGGTCCCCCGGCGGACCCGACGAAAGCACCCTCCCGCTCCGCCGTTGCCAGCGCCTTTCCGGCAAGCAACGCCCAGGTCTCGTCGGGGACTCAGGGCTCCCGGCCGCCGGTGACCGTGGACCCGGGCCCATCTCCGCCGGTCCACGTCGACCGTTTAGCACTGAGCCACCCGCGCCCAATCCGACCAAGGCGCGACCGCCGGCCGCGAACGCCCGGCCCACTCGGGAAGGCTCCCCGGCGGACCCGACGAAAGCACCCTCCCGTTCCGCCGTTGCCGGCGCCTTTCCGGCAAGCAACGCCCGCGTCTCGCCGGGGCGCCCAGGGCTCCTGACCGCCGGTGCCCGTGGGACCGGGCTGATCTCCGCCGGTCCACGTCGACCGTTTAGCACTGAGCCACCCGCCGCCGACCAAGACGCGACCGCCGGCCGCGAACACCCGGCTCACTCGGGAAGGCTCCTCGGCGGACCCGACCGGACCGCCCTCCCTCCGCGCCGTTGCCAGCGCCTTTCCGGCAAGCAACGCCCAGGTCTCGCCGGGGAGTCCAGGGCTCCCGGCCGCCGGTGACGGTGGGACCGGGCTGATCTCCGCCGGTCCACGTCGACCGTTTAGCACTGAGCCACCCGCTGCCCACCAAGACGCGACCGCCAGCTGCAACGGCCCGGCCCACTCGGGAAGGTTCCCCGGCGGACCTCACCGGGCTCCCCTCCCGCTCCGCCGTTGCCGGCGCCTTTCCCGCCGAGCAACACCCACCTCTCGCCGGGAAACCCAAGGCTCCCGGCCGCCGGTGACCGTGGGAGCAGGCCCACCTCCACCAGCCCACGCCGACCGTTCAGCACAAAGCCACCCGCACCCAACCCGGCCCATGACCCAACCGCCGGCCGGGAACGCCCGACCCACCTGGAAAGGCTCCCCGGCGGATCCGACGAAAGCACCCACCCACCCACCCACCCACCCACCCACCCACCCACCCACCCGCTCCGCCGTCGCCGGCTGCCCGCTGGGTCACGTGGGCGGTCGGCAGGGGGTTCGTTGGGCCTTTCGGGTGGGGCGGGGGGTGGGGGAGTAGTAGACCAGGTCGTTTTGTAGCCAGGTGGTGTAGGTGCGCAGGGGGCGGCAGGTGAGGGGGCCCAGGGAGCGGCCGGTGGCGATTTCGAAGGTGCTTGCGTGGGCGGGGCAGGTCAGGTGTTCGCCGGTGAGGGTGCCTCGGGAGAGGATCGCGCCGGCGTGGGGGCAGCGGTCCTCGAAGATGTGGACCGTGTCGCCGTGGCGCAGCAGGGCGAGCGGCGGGCTGGTGGCGATTCGCTTCGGGACGTCCTCGGGGAAGCTCGTGAGCGGACCCAGGCACACCGGTGGGCGCTCCCGGCGGAATGGCGACATGTGGCCCCCGGGGTTGGTGGTACCGCCTCAGGTTAGGCAGTACTGCCTTGGTTTGCCAGCACCGGGTTGTGATGCGCGTGACCACGGGAAGTCTTTCTTCCCGCAAAGCTTCTGACGTACCGTCAGTTCAGCGCCTAGGCTCTGGCTCTGCCATGCCCGGCGCCGTACCCCCGGCCCCGGCTTCCCGCGCGGAGGACACGTGTCTGACCCGATCTACGACGCCACCACTCTCTGGGAGCTGGTGGAGCGCCGCGCGGCGGCGACTCCCGATGTGCCCATGTTGCTCGACCCGGAGGACCGCAAGGTCACCTTCGGTGAGTTCAAGGCGTGGGCGGAGCGCGTGGCCGCGGGCTATCACGCGCTCGGCGTCACCGCCGGCACCCGCGTGACCTGGCAGTTGACCACCCGGATCGAGTCCATCGTGGTCTCGTTCGCGCTGGCCCGGCTCGGCGCGGTGCAGAATCCGATCATCCCGTTCTACCGGGAGAAGGAGGTCGGGTTCTGTCTGCGGCAGACCGACGCCGAATTCTTCCTGTGTCCGCGCAGTTGGAAGGGCTTCGAGTTCCTCGCGATGGGCGAGGCGCTCGCGAAGGACCTGGCGAAGCCGCCGCTGGTGCTGGTGGCCTACGACGAACTGCCCGAGGGCGACCCGGCGGACCTGCCGCCCGCGCCGACCGACGGCGACGAGGTGCGCTGGCTCTACTACACGTCCGGGACCACCTCCGACCCGAAGGGCGTCCAGCACAGCGACTCGACGCTGCTCGCGGGCGGCAAGGGCCTGGCCGTCGCGCTCGACATGTCGCAGAGCGACGTCGGCTCGATCGCCTTCCCGTACGCGCACATCGCCGGCCCGGACTACATCGTCACGGTGCTCGCCTCCGGCTTCCCGGCCGTGATCGTGGAGAACTTCGACCCGGCCGGCGTGGTGCCCGTGTACAAGCGGCTCGGCGTCACCATGGTGGGCGGCTCGACCGCGTTCTATGTCGCGTTCCTGAACGAGCAACGCAAGCAGCCGGGCGAGAAGATCATTCCGACCCTGCGGATCGTCTCGGGCGGTGGCGCGCCCAAGCCGCCGGAGCTGGTCGCCGAGGTGCGCGACGAGATGCGGGCGATCCTGTGCCACGGGTACGGGATGACCGAGGTCCCGATGATCGCCCAGGGCGGCCCGCACGACTCCGAGGACCAGCGTTCCTACACCGAGGGCAAGCCGGTGAGCGGGATCGAGGTGCGCATCGCGCGGGCCGACGGGACGGTCGCGGACACCGGCGAGGAGGGCGAGGTCCGGCTGCGCGGGCCGATGGTGTTCAAGGGGTACACCGACCCCGCGCTCACCGCCGAAGCGTTCGACGAGGACGGCTTCTTCCGGACCGGTGACCTGGGTCGGGTGCGGGCCGACGGGCACCTCTCGCTCACCGGACGGCTCAAGGACGTGATCATCCGAAAGGGTGAGAACATTTCGGCGCGGGAGATCGAGGACCTGCTCTTCGCCCACCCCAAGGTCGCCGACGCGGCGGTGATCGGCCTGGTCGACCGCGAGCGTGGCGAGCGGGTCTGCGCCGTGATCGAGCGGCAACCGGACGAGGCGGACCTGACCTTCGCCGAGATGGTCGCCTACCTGCGCGAGTCGGGTCTGATGACGCAGAAGATCCCGGAGCAGTTGGAGCTGGTCGACGCGCTGCCTCGGAACGAGACGTTGCGCAAGGTGTTGAAGTTCAAGCTTCGCGAGGAGTACGACAAGAAGCCTTGGACGCCCGCTCGCTGACGGTCGATCAGGTGGTCGGTCGGTAGGCGCTCGGGAGTTTCTGCTTTGGCTGATGCCCCGTCATCCATGCGGTGACGGGGCATCAGGTCTTTACTTCCAGGCGGCCAGTACGGCGTCCACCGTGGTGATCGTGGCGATCGCGTTGAAGGTGTTCGCGAGCACGGCCTCGGCGTATTCGGGCGGGAATCCGGCCACCGCCTCGCGGGGTACGACGAACTGGAAGCCGGCGTTGACCGCGTCCATCGCGAAGTTGAGCATGCCGACGTTGAGCGAGACGCCGACCCCCACGATCGTGCGCACGCCCAGGTTGCGCAGGATGGCGGCGAGTCCGGTGTCGGCCATCGGGCCGAGCCCGTGATAGCGGGAAAGCACCAGGTCGCAGGGGTCGACGGTGATGCCGTCGGCCACCGCGGCGGCGGGTGAGCCCGGTTCCAGGAGGATCGGCGACTTGGCCGCGGCGCCGAACATCCGGGCGTTGGCGTTCGCGCCCAGACCGTCCGGGCGGCGGACCGCCAGGCAGTGCACGACCGGGAGTTCGGCTCGACGGGCGGCCTTGGCGAGGCGGTCGACGGTCGGAATCAGCTCCCGGGTGTGTGCGGTGAGCGCGGGGAATACCGCGTGGGTGCCGATCACCCCGTTCTGGCATTCCTGGGTGACCAGCGCGGTGTGCGCGGGGGCG
Source organism: Embleya sp. NPDC005971 (assembly GCF_040629175.1). NCBI lineage: Bacteria > Bacillati > Actinomycetota > Actinomycetes > Kitasatosporales > Streptomycetaceae > Embleya > Embleya sp. NPDC005971. The sequence goes on from NZ_JBEXUX010000022.1 coordinate 129,046, forward strand.
ATCAGTTCTTCGAGATGCAGGGCCATCCGTGATTCTCCTGACGTTGAGTCAGCTTGTGGTTCCCTCGGCCCAGAGATTACGCTAAATCTGACGGTCCATCAGATTTCAGTGAGCGGGAGGGGCCGATGAGCACCAACCAGCCCGGACAGGCTGCCACGCAGTCCGGAAACTCCTTCGGTGAACTGCCGAAGATCATCAGCGTCGATGACCATGTCATCGAGCCGGCACACCTGTTCGAGCGCTGGTTGCCGAAGAAGTACCACGAGCGTGGACCCAAGCCGGTCACCACCGGCATCGGCACGCTCGAGTACACCGGCGCGAGCTACAAGATCACCACCGACCCGAACGGTCCGCCTGCCGACTGGTGGTTCTACGAGGACCTGCGCTTTCCGTACAAGCGCAACATCGCCGCCGTCGGCTTCAGCCGCGACGAGATGACCCTCGAAGGCATCACCCGCGGCGAGATGCGCCCCGGGTTGTACGACCCGGCCGAGCGGCTCAAGGACATGGACGTCAACCATGTCGAAGCCTCGTTGTGTTTCCCGACCTTCCCGCGGTTCTGCGGCCAGACCTTCTCGGAGGCCGCGGACAAGGAGGTCGCGCTCGCGTGTGTGCGTGCCTACAACGACTGGATGGTCGAGGAGTGGTGCGGCGACTCCGGCGGTCGGCTGATCCCGCTGATCATCATCCCGCTGTGGGACGTGCAGCTCGCGGTCGAGGAGATCAAGCGCAATCGTGCCCGGGGCGTCACCGCGGTGTGCTTCAGCGAGATTCCCGCGTTCCTCGGTCTGCCCAGCATCCACACCGGTTACTGGGACCCGTTCTTCGAGGTCTGTGCGGACCTGGGCGTGACGATCAACATGCACATCGGCTCGTCCTCGACGATGCCGGCCGCGTCGCCGGACGCCCCCGCGGCGGTGCAGGCGTCGCTCAGCTTCAACAACGCGATGGCCTCGATGGCCGACTTCATCTTCGCGGGCGTCCCGGCGCGCTTCCCGAAGATCAAACTGGCCTACTCCGAGGGTCAGATGGGCTGGATCCCGTACGCCCTGGAGCGGATGGACGACGTCTGGCTGGAGCACCGCGCGTGGGCGGTCACCGGTGAGGTGCTGCCCGAGGCGCCGTCGTACTACTTCCGGCGGAACATGTTCGCGTGCTTTTTCCGGGACCGGCACGGGGTGAACTCGCTCGACGTGATCGGCGAGGACAACGTCACGTTCGAGACCGACTACCCGCACGTCGACTCCACGTGGCCGCACACCAAGAAGATCGCCGAGGAGCACCTGGCCGGGCTGGGTGCGGAGACGGTCTACAAGATCATCCGGGGCAACGCGATCCGGATGCTCGACCTCGACTTCGACAAGGACCGGGTGGCTTCGGTCGCGGCGGTCTGATTCGGCGGGTGAACACCCGGCGCCGTCGTGGCCTCGCCGCGGTCGAGTGCGGTGCGGCGACTCGGCGCCCGGGTGTTCATCGGTTCAGCGGTAAGGGGCGGCTCGTCGGATCCCGGCGGGCCGCTTCCGAGGTATTCCGACTCGCGTCGGCACACGTCGTCAGCACACCGGAGGGGCCTGGAATGAGTGGGATCTGCGAGGGGCGCGTCGTCATCGTCACCGGTGCCGGCGGCGGCATCGGGCGCGAGCACGCGCTGGCGTTCGCCCGTGAGGGCGCGCACGTGGTGGTCAACGACATCGGCGCCTCGCGCCAGGGCGACGGGCGTTCGCTCGGTCCGGCCCAGCAGGTCGTGGCCGACATCGAGGCGCTGGGCGGCAAGGCGGTCATCAACGCGGACGACGTCGCCGACTGGGCGGGCGCGGAGCGGCTGGTGCAGACCGCCATCGACACGTTCGGTCGATTGGACGTGGTGGTCAACAACGCGGGCTTCCTGCGCGACCGGATGTTGGTCTCGCTCGGCGAGGACGAGTTCGACGCCGTGGTCCGGGTGCACCTCAAGGGCCACTTCGCGGTGATGCGCCACGCGGGCGCGTACTGGCGCGCGCAGGCCAAGGCGGGCGCGACGATCGACGCGCGGCTGATCAACACCACCTCCGGCGCGGGCCTGATGGGCTCGGTCGGGCAGGGCAACTACGCGGCGGCCAAGGCCGGCATCACCTGTCTGACCCAGATCGCCGCGGTGGAGATGGGCCGATACGGCGTGACCGCCAACGCGATCGCGCCCGCCGCGCGGACCCGGATGACCGAGGAGGCGATGCCGGACATGGTGCGCAAGCCCGAGGACGGCAGCTTCGACTTCTACGACCCGGCGAACATCTCGCCGCTGGTGGTCTGGCTCGGTTCGGCGCAGTCGCGCGAGGTGACCGGGCGGGTGTTCGAGGTCGAGGGCGACAAGGTCTCGGTGGCGACCGGTTGGCAGCACGGTCCGGAGGCGAGTGCGGGCCGTCGGTGGGAGCCGGCCGAGCTCGGTCCGGTGGTGGCGAAGCTGCTCGACGAGGCGCCGACGCCGACGCCCGTGTACGGGGCCTGAGTTCCGCCTTCTCATCCGGTCATCCGGCTTTCGGCTTTTCGGTCCTGTGGCCGGTGGGCCGTGCGGTTGCCCGAGCATTCGACCTTTCGTCCGACAGGGAGTCGAGAACCATGGACCTCCGGTATACCGAGGCCGAGGAGAGTTTTCGCGCGGAATTGCGCGCGTGGCTCGACCGGGCCATTCCGTTGCTGCCGGCCAAGCCCGACCGCAACGACTGGCCGGGTCGGCGGGCCTACGACACGGCCTGGCAGCGGTTGTTGTTCGAGGCCGGCTACGCGGGTCTGCACTGGTCGGTCGAGGCGGGCGGCAAGGGGGCCACGCCGACCGAGCACCTGATCTTCCTGGAGGAGACCGAGCGGGCCGGCGCGCCGTACGTGGGCGCGAACTTCGTCGGCCTGCTGCACGCCGGACCGACCATCGACGCGGCCGGCACCGACGAGCAGCGGCGCCGGTATCTGCCGGGCATCCTGCGCGGCGACGACGTGTGGTGTCAGGGCTTCTCCGAACCCGGCGCGGGCAGCGACCTCGCCTCGCTGCGCACCCGGGCGGTCCGCGACGGTGACGACTACGTCGTCAACGGCTCGAAGATCTGGACCTCGCACGCGGAAGTCGCGGACTACTGCGAGATGTTGGTACGCACCGACCCGGACGCCCCGAAGCACAAGGGGATCACCTGGCTGATCGTGCCGATGGACACGCCGGGCATCACCATCCGTCCGCTGGAGACGGTGATGGGTACCTCGGAGTTCGCCGAGGTGTTCTTCGACGACGTGCGGGTGCCGGTGGCGAACCGGGTCGGCGAGGAGAACGACGGTTGGCGGGTCACCATGGTCACGCTGTCGTTCGAGCGGGGTACCGCGTTCGTCAGCGAGGTGGTCGCCTGTCAGCGGTTGCTGCGTGAACTCGCGGCGCTGGCCAAGAAGGTGACGCGGCGTCAGGCAAGTGCCTGGGACGACCTCGCGCTTCGGCGCGAACTCGGGCACCTGACCGCCGAGTTCGAGGCGCTGTGGGCCTTGACCAAGTGGAACGTGTCCGAGGCGCAGCGCTCCGGGGTGCCGGGGGTCGGCGGTTCGGTGTTCAAGCTGCGGTTCTCCGAGACGAAGCAGAAGGTCTACGACCTGGCGCACCGGCTGCTCGGCCGCGCGGCGCTGGCCGTGGACGACGTCGCGGGGCTGCCCAGCGGCTCGTTGATGGACGAGCGGCTGTCGTCGCTGTCGTACACGATCGCGGCGGGCACGTCGCAGATCCAGCGCAACATCGTGGGCGAGCGCATCCTCGGCCTGCCGAAGGAACGGTGATCGGGCATGGATTTCCAACTGAGCGAGGACCAGCGCGATCTGCGGTCCGGCGTACGGGAGTTCTGCGAGGGCCGGTTCGGCCGGGAGCGGATGCGGGCGCTGGTGGACACCGCGCCGGTGCCCGGGATGGTGGACCGGGCGTTGTGGCGGGAGTTGGCCGAGACCGGGTTCTTCTCGCTGCGGATCGCGGAGGAGGCGGGTGGCGTCGGGCTCGGGATGGCCGAGGCGGCGTTGGTGTACGAGGAGGCGGGTCGGGTGTTGCTGCCCGGGCCGCTGGTGGCCACGCACCTGGCGGCTTCGCTGCCGGGGGATCTGGGCACGGACGCGGCGGCCGGCGACGCGGTGGTCGGGGTGGTCGAGGGTGATTCCTGGCCGCTGCTGATCGAGCATCTGGACGCGCTGGATTGTTTGTTGGTGCTGACGGACGAGGGCATTCGACTGGTCGACCCGCGGGTGGTGCGGGGCACGGCGGTGGCGCATCCGGTGGATCCGTTCACGCCGGTGACCGCAGTGGACGCGCTGCCGGCGGGCGAATTGGTGGCCGACGCCGCGGTCGCGGAGCAGTGGCGCCGGATCGGCGCGGTGCTCACGGCGGCGCTCCAGCTCGGGATCGCGGGACGGCTGACCGAGTTGGCCACGCAGTATGCCAAGGAGCGCGAGCAGTTCGGTCGGGTGATCGGCGGGTTCCAGGCGGTCAAGCACCTGTGCGCGGACATGCTGGTGCGCACCGAGTTGGCGCGGGCGGCGGTGTACGCGGCGGCTGTGACGTTGGACGACCCGGCGGTGGGCGACGCGGAGATCGCGGTGCTCACGGCCAAGGTGATGGGCGACGACGCGGCGACGCGCAACGGCAAGGACGCCACGCAGGTGCACGGCGGGATGGGGTTCACCTGGGAGGTGGACGTGCATCTGTACCTGAAGCGGGCCTGGGTGCACGCGACGCAGTTCGGCGGGGCGGAGGAGAACGAGGAGGCGTTGGCGGGGACGCTGTAGGACCCGCGTCGGCCGGGTCGGGCTTCGGCTCACCCGGCGGCGTCGCGCCGGGCGCGGGCGGCTTTCCGGATCGGAGGCCGCCCGCGCCGGCTCACGGGCGGGCGGATCGCCGGATGCGCACGATGTCGTGGTCGTGGCCGATGGAGAAGCCGGCGCCGTCCGGGTCGGCGAAGTGGGTCAGCACGTACCGTTCGAGGTCCTCGTGGGTCGGGCGGGCGTCCAGCTCGGCCAGATTCGGGACGTTCGCCATGAACTCGGCCACCGCGAGGGTGTCGGCCCGGTTGTCGGAGTGAAAGCGCACGGGCAGGGTCTCGACGGTGCAGGACTCGACGAGGTCCTCGTGGCCCGTGCGCAGCGCGTCGGTGGTCGCCGCCAGGTCGAAGCGGATGCCGAAGAAGTGCCGGACCAGTTGCATGCACTCGCTGTTCGGATTCTGGAGCGCCAGGACGAGTTCGCCGCCCGGCCGGACCCAGCCCAGGAACCGTCGGACGGTGGGCAACCACTGCGACTGCGGCAGGTAGTAGAGCATGTGCGAGCACAGCGCGAAGTCGGCGAGGGTGCCCGGGTTCGCCGTCTCGACGGGATCGGGCAGCACCCGGGCGTCCGGGCAGGCCCGGCGGAGGGCGTCGCGCATGTAGCTGCCGGGTTCGATGGCGATCGTGTGTTCGAAATAGCCGCCCACATGCCGGGTGGTCGTCCCGGACCCGGCGCCGATGTCGAGGAACACCCAACGGTGGGGCAGTTGTTCGACCAGGGCGCTCAGGTGGGCGTGGGTCACGGCCTTCTCGTCCGACCCCGCGAGGAAGAGTTCGAAGGCTCGGCGGTAGTCGTCCCCCGCGACGTCCAGGATGCGGATCGGGTCGGACGGATCGGCTTCGGTCGGGGGCAACGCCATGTCGGTTCGGCCTCCTGACGAGGAAGACTTCGCTGGTTGTGGGCGGGTCGGGGGGCGCTGGGCGGGTGATGGTGCACGGGTGGGCCGCGCTGCGCCGGGTGAATCGCGGTGCGCCGGGCGGGCGGGTGCGTTGCGCAGCACGCTACGGGATGCCCGCCCGGGTCAGCCGGATGCCGGGACCTTCGTGCGGGTCGTGGTCGTGGGCGTGTTCGGGACGTGCGGGCGGCCGGGCCACCGGAAGGTCCGGCCGGTGTCGAGGGCCGGCGCCGGCACCAGGATCGAGCGGACCTGGAAGGTGTCGATCAGGACGCCGAGGGCGACCGGGGTGCCGATCTGGATGAAGGCGACCTGGGGTGCCGTAGTCGGCGTGGCGAAGGTGGCGGCCAGGACCGCGCCGGCGCCGGTGATCACGCCGCCGGTGGCGGTCGGGCCGGTCGGTACGGCCGATTCGTGGGCGCGATGTTCGGATTCCTCGCGGATCCGGGAGATCAGGAAGATGTTGTAGTCCGCGCCCAACGCGACCAGGAACAGGAAGCCGACCAGCATGACCTGTACGTCTATCGCCGGGAAAGTCCAGGACGTGCCAAAACAGTTGCCGGCTCAGGCCCAGGGCGGCGGCGTAGGACGGCAGCACGGTCGCCATCAGCAACAGCGGGGCCATTCGAGGGTGGCGTCGTCGTGGGTGTCGTTCGCGCTTGGGGACGGTGCGGCGGTGGCCAGGGTGATGGCGCCGGCGATCAGGATCAGCCAGACGAGCAGCACGAGTCGGACGTGACGCCTGCCCTCGGCGGGGGCGGTGGACCGGTTTCGGGCAGGGGAGGCCGACTTGCCTGTGCGGAACACGGGATGTTCTCCTCGTGGGTGGATGAGCGCGCTCGTGAAGACACGTCCTCGCGGACGTGGGGCGCGGTCTCCGTGATCCGGGCCGTCGAGCTGCAACTCGACGGCCCGGAGTTGTTCGGGGCCGGGTGCCGGCCGGGGCTCAGGTTTCGGTGGGCGAGCCCGCCGGGGGCTCGGGGAACGCGAGGAAGCGGGTCAGGACGGTGCGGGCCTCGGGGGGCGGGTGGTGGTGGGGTGCCGGGAGGCTTCGGGCCCGGTGAGGTGGATCGTGCCGGTTGGGGGTCCATTGACAGTTCTCGGGTCTGCGGATATTTCTGACTGGTCGTCAGATCAGCGTGGGCAGCAGCAGGGAGCCAGTCATGGAGCGCGACTTCGAGAGCCGGACCGGAGCGGTCGTGGTGGTCGGCGCGGGCGGCGGGATCGGTGCTGCGATCTGTCGGATGTTCGCCGAGCGCGGCGCGGATCTGGCGGTCACCTATCGCAACGGGGCCGCCGCGACCGAGGCCGTGGCCGAGCAGGCCAGGTCCGAGCACGGCCGGCGGGCCCGGGCGTGGCAGGTCGATCTGACCGACGCGGACGCGGTGGCGACCTTCGTGGACGCGGCGGCGAAGGAGTTCGGCGGGGTGCACACGGTGGTGTACGCGTCCGGGCCGCACGTGCCGATGGTGCACCTGAGTCGGGTCACCCCGGCCCAGTACCGCGAGCAGCTCGACGGCGACGCGGCCGCGTTCTTCAACCTGGTGCACCCGTCGCTGCCGCACCTGCGCGCGGCGGGCAACGGCAGCCTGGTCGCGGTCACCACGGCGGCGACGAGCCGATTCCCGGTTCGGGACGGGCTGTCCTCCTGTACCAAGAGCGCGGTCGAGGCGATCGTGCGCGGCATCGCGGCCGAGGAGGGCCGATTCGGGGTGCGGGCGAACAGCGTCGGCCCGGGCATGCTCACCGACGGCATGGCCGCGCGGCTGATCGACAGCGGCGACCTGGACGAGCGCGCGCTGGACGTCGCGCGGGGCAACATCCCGCTGCGGCGCTTCGGGCGGGCGGCGGACATCGCCGAGGCGGTCTGCTTCCTGGCCTCGGACCGGGCGGGCTTCATCAGCGGTCAGAAGCTGGATGTGGACGGTGGCTACGGCGTGTGACGACGCCGCGCGGAGCGGTGGCCATGGTGTCCGACGACGTCTCGCAAAGCGGTGGCCACGGTGTCCGACGAAGCCGCGCAAAAGTTTTCCGTTGTGGATGTCGAGAACGCGTGGCCTGCTCCGTCCCAGGGGCGAAGGTGACCAGAATGGGTCGCCCCGGCACCAGGAGAACACCATGGCCAAGTACTTGCTGCTCAAGCACTACCGAGGCGCCCCGGACGCGGTCAACTGCGTGCCGATGGACCGGTGGACGCCGGAGGAGGTCTCGGCCCACGTGCAGTACATGAACGACTTCGCGGACCGGCTGAAGGAGACCGGCGAGTTCGTCGACGCCCAGGCGCTCGCCCCCCAGGGCGCGTGGGTCCGTTACGACGGCGAGGGCCGCCCGCCGGTCACCGACGGACCATTCGCCGAGACCAAGGACCTCATCGCCGGCTGGATGGTGATCGACGTCGACACCTACGAGCGGGCCGTCGAGCTGGCCGGGGAACTGTCGGCCGCCCCCGGGGCGGATGGCAAGCCGATTCACGAGTGGCTCGAGGTGCGCCCGTTCCTGGGCTCCTCGCCGACCGTCACGGAGTGACCGCTTCCGTGAACGAGGCCCTGCTTCGGAGCCTCACCCCGAAGGTGCTCGGGATCCTCGTCCGCCGCGGAGCCGACTTCGCGGCGGCCGAGGATGCCGTCCAGGACGCGCTGATCGAGGCGATCCGCTTGTGGCCGGCCGACCCGCCCCGGGACCCCAAGGGCTGGCTGGTCACCGTGGCCTGGCGCAAGTTCCTCGACGCGACCCGGGCGGATGCCGCGCGCCGTCGGCGGGAGGACCTCGTCGACGAGGAACCGGCACCCGGACCCGCACCGGTGCAGGACGACACGCTCCAGCTCTACTTCCTGTGCGCCCACCCCTCGTTGACGCCGTCCTCCGCGGTCGCGCTCACGCTGCGCGCCGTCGGCGGGCTGACCACCCGCCAGATCGCCCAGGCGTACCTGGTGCCCGAGGCCACCATGGCGCAGCGCATCAGCCGGGCCAAGCGCACCGTTTCCGGCGTACGGTTCGAGCAACCCGGCGACGTCGCCACCGTGTTGCGCGTCCTGTACCTGGTCTTCAACGAGGGCTACTCCGGCGATGTCGACCTCGTCGCCGAGTCGATCCGGCTCACCCGGCAGCTCGCGGCCATGATCGATCACCCCGAGGTGGCGGGGCTGCTCGCCCTGATGCTGCTCCACCACGCCCGGCGGGCCTCCCGTACCGCGCCCGACGGCAGCCTGGTGCCCCTCGCCGAGCAGGACCGCAGCCTTTGGGACACCGCGGCGATCGCCAAGGGCATCGGGATCCTCCAGGCGGCCCTGGCCCGGGACCGGCTGGGCGAGTTCCAGGCCCAGGCCGCCATCGCGGCACTGCACGCCGACGCGCCCACCGCCGAGGAGACCGACTGGGTGCAGATCGTCGAGTGGTACGACGAACTGGCCCGCCTCACCGACAGCCCGATCGTCCGGCTCAACCGTGCGGTGGCCGTCGGTGAGGCCGACGGGGCGCGCGCCGGGCTGGCGGCCCTCGCGGATCTGGACGACGCGCTGCCCCGGTACACCGCGGTGGCGGCGTACCTGCACGAGCGCGACGGCGATCCGACGACGGCGGCACGGTTGTACGCGGAGGCGGCCGGGAAGGCGTCCAACCTTGCGGAGCGGGATTACCTGACCCGTCGGGCCGCGCGGATCAATGCCGGGCGGGGGCGCTGACCGGTCCTCGGCGAGTGCCCCGGCCCGGCGTTTCGCCCCGGGTCAGGACGTGGTCGGTTCCACCGGGATCCACAGGGCCGCGTGCGCCTGGGTGCCGTTCTCGTCCTCGAAGGGGCGGACCCGGAGGATCTCCGGACCGGGGCGGCTTCGGTACGGGTTGGCGGGGAACCACTCGGTGAAGATGTCGCGCCACAGGTATTGGAGTGCCTGTGGGTAGGGGCCGGTGTTCTCGAAGACCGCCCATGTGCCGGGTGGGACGGCGAGTGTGTCGAGGTCGTGGGTGTCGTGGTGGTCGTTGCGGTCTTCTCGGTTGTCTCGGTTGTCGTTCGGGATCCGAGTGCTCGTCACGACGCCGTGCCAGTAGTCGAGTTCGGTTCCTTCGGCGCGACCGGGGTCGAGGTCGTCGGTGACCGCGACGATCCCGTCCGGGTCCTGGTCGGACAGGGTCTTGATCCGGTCGGTCGTCTCCCGGTCGATGCCCTGTACGAAGGCGGCGATCGCCGGGTTCACGCCCTCGTGGACGAGCGGGACCCGGGCCTTTTTGCCGACCACGTGGAACGCGTTCTTGTGCACGATTCGATATCGCATGCTGCTGCTCCCCTCGATGACGAGTCGGAAGGACATCCGCGGCTGTGAGCTGAGCACCGCACCGGTACGCCGGGCCTCGCCGGGCCCCACGCCGTGCATGGCGCGGAACGCCCGGGCGAACGCCTCACCCGAGGAGTAGCCGTGGCGTACGGCGACCTCCAGCAGGGTGCGCTCGTCGGCCAGCACCTCGGCAGCGGCCAGGGTTAGCCGTCGGCGTCGGATGTACTCCGACAGCGGCATCCCGGCCAACGCGGAGAAAACGCGGCGGAGGTGGTACTCCGACGTCATGGCGATCCGCGCCAATTCGGCTGCGTCGATCTCGTGGTCGAGATGCGACTCGATGTGGTCGAGGGCTCGGTTCAACTGCTCCAGCACTTGTGGACTCTCCTTCTTCCTTCCTTTCCTTGCACCGCCACGTTAGGAAGCGTGTGGTGGGGCGGACCCGACATCCTGTGCCCGGTTCGGTCGGGTGGCAGCCGACCGGCGGGGGCTTTCGGTTGGCATGGGTCGTGTCGAGGATGGGGATCTGCGCCTGGGAACGAGCGATCGTGACATGGAAGCGCGCCGGGTCCCGTGTCGAGCCCCGGTCCGAGACGAGTTCGACGACGAGGTACGTACGCGATGCGAAAGATCATCTACTCCCTGCAGGTGTCCCTCGACGGCTTCATGGAGGGGCCGAATCGGGAGATCGATTGGCATCTGGTCGACGACGAGCTGCACCAGTATTTCAACGACTGGTTGCGCACGATGGGCGGCTTTTTGACCGGTCGGGTCACTCATGAGCTGATGGCGGACTTCTGGCCGACGGCGGACGCGGATCCGGCGAATGCCGGGCCGATGGCGGAATTCGCGGGCATCTGGCGGAACATGCCGAAGATCGTGTACTCCCGGACGCTGGAGCGGGCCGACTGGAACACCACGATCAAGCGGGAGGTGGTGGCCGAGGAGATCTCGGCGCTCAAGGCGGAGCCGGGTGGTGACCTGGTGGTGGGCGGCCCGGATCTGGCGGATACGTTTCGGCGGATGGGTCTGATCGACGAGTACGCGGTCCATGTGCATCCGGTGTTGATCGGGCGTGGCAGGCCGATGTTCCGGCTGATGGATGGGATTACGGATCTTCGGCTGGTCGAGAATCGGACTTTCGGGAATGGGGTCGTCCGGTTGGTCTATCGGGTGCGGTGAGGGGTGGTGGTGGGCCGCTGTGCACTGGAGTTCGGGGTTCGGGGTTTGCGGCTTGGCTTGGGCCTTGGTGCACCGGTCTGCTCGATCGTCTGCCTCCGATGGCTTGGGAGGGTGATCCGGGCCCGGAAGTAGTCTCTCGATGCATGACGTCGGATCCGCCCGCTGTTGCGGAGTCTCGCGACCGGGGCCGTACTGCGAGACCGGTGTCGAGGAGGCCGACGACGACGCGCTCGGCCGATGAGGGTCGACTTTCGATCCGGTGCGTGTTGCGTGCCCGCCGATACGGGCGGCGTGACGCAGTCGTTCGTGGTCACGGGTCGACTCCGGAGGAAGAACTGCCGCCGCTATGCCGGGTGTTGCGCACCGGGCGCCGGTGTCGCCTTGACGGGCAGGTCAGCGTCTTGTTCCGGTCCCAGCCACCGACAAGCCGACGGGATGCTGCCGGAACCCGCGACGCTGCGTGAGTCTCCCGAACAGGCCGTCGAATACTGCTACTTCACGGGATGTTGCCGATCGGGGCCGCCGTTGACGAACCACCGGTAGGGGCCTCACGCAACGGCATTGAGGGGTGGGGGCGTTCGTGACTTGTTCAGTGGACGGCGAGTGGTGAAGTTCTCCGAGGTGGTGCGTGCCGGGTGGGAGTGTGGAGATGGGATCGGTTGGGGTGGCCTGTATGGCCACTCAGTCCGAGTAGCGCGCGGGTGGCGGGGCCGCGTTCGGGTCGGAGAGGTTCGTGGCGAGCCACTTTCGGTAGGAGACCATCCACGGGCCGGCCGTGCCGCCTGCGCGGTAGTCCTCCAGGATCCCGTTGACTCGGCGGACGAGGTCGGTGTCGTTCGGATTCATCGCGACCCCGTACAGCGTCTCGTCGAGGCGTGGCTCCAGAACGCTGATCATCGGATCCTGCGCGGCCAGTCCCGCGGCGAGCGAACCGTGTGTGAGGATCGCGTCGGTCTGCCCCTCCTGTAGGCGCACCAGGCAGTCGAGATGGTTGTCGGCCAGGTCGACGATCGCGCCGAGGTTCGCCTGTGCCAGCACGTCCACGGCCGTGGTGCCGGCGCCCACGCACACCCGCCGCCCGCGCAGCCCCGCGTCGAACGCCCGCACGGGCGACCCCTTGGGCACCACGAGTTGCTGGCCGCTGCGGAAGTAGACGGTGGAGAAGGCCACTTCGGCCTTGCGTTGGCACGTGATGGTCATCGTCCGCACCATCACGTCGACGTCTTTGGCCAGGATTCGCGCGACTCGCTGGTCGGGGGACATGGTCACGAACTTGACCCGGGCGCCCGGGCCCAGGATCCCGCGCGCGATCGCCCACACGATGTCGATGTCGAACCCGACGATCTCACCCGTTGCCGGGTCCGCGGACCCCCACAGATAACTGTTGAGGTCGACGCCCGCGACCAGAAAACCGCGCCGGCGGATCCCTGCGATCGCCGGCCCCTCGACGTCCGACGGCCGCAGACTGGCCCACGGATCGCACCCGCCCGGCGCGGCCGACGGCGTGGCGGGCGATGTCGCGGCAGGCGCTCCGGCAACCACCGTGGGCGCCGGGGGGCGCGTGGGCGGGGAACCACCGCACCCGGCGGCAATCCCCATGAGCACGACCACGAGCAGATACCGGGCGATCAGCTTCACCGGCCGTACGCGCATCGTCCGCCACGTCCTTTCCTTACGGTGCCCGCCGGACGTGCCGGCGCGCACGGTCCGCGCACGGCCCAGGACTCGATCGGCGCCATCGTTGCATCCCGACGGGGGGCACGTGTGGGCATCTCCCTACGCCACTTTCTGTGCCACTGGCACTACGCTGCCTGCTCGGCAAAATGCTGCTGTGGCGTGCCGCCGGAGCGGGCACTCGGCGAGCGGTACGGCGTGCGCCCGTCTTCTGCGGCGACCAGGACACCGGTCTCGGCCTCGCGTCCGCCAAAGTGGTCGTCGGGCGTATCGGATGGTTGCCGGCTGGGAAGTACTCGGCGTGTCCTTGCCCTGCGGTCGGTGCTGATGCGCACGGTTGGATGAAGCTCTTTGTTTGGCAAGGGAGTTGCAGAAGTCGTGGGATCTGTGACCGGAACCGTTCGTACGTCGCCGTAGGTGTGGGGGAGTGACCGCCGGTGGGGCCGGCTCAAGGTTGTCCCGTGACTCGCGAGGTGAGGTTGCCGCATCGGCCGAGGGGAAACCGCCGGCGGCGCGGCTGATTCCTGCGGTAGGAGTGGGGACATGGCAAGAAGTGCCCACCACATGGGCCGCAACGCCGTCCGCTCCGGGCAGCCGGATTCACGTTCCCGGAGGCCGTGGCGGGCGGTCGTGGTGCGCGATCTCCGCTATAGCGCCAAGCGGTTGCGCTCGGCTGCGCTGGAAGGGCGGCGCCCGATGCCGCAAGAGGTACAGCGGTCCGTTGCCGTGTACTCCTTTGCCCGCAGTGATATGCGCGGAGGGTCGGTGGCCGCCATCGCCTACGTCGAGGAGCGGCGCGCTCGTCAGGTGACACGACGTCGGCTGCACCTGCTTCGAGCCGGACTGGTGTCGGACATGGAGATCGAACCGGGGCACCACCGGCACAGCGCCTGTTGGCTTGCCTGAAGGTTGTCGCGCTGTGTGTGCAGGAAGCCGCAAGGGACGGTTCATGACCTTGCGGCACCGTCGGAAGGCCCGCGGCAACCAGTGCCGGCTGGAGGCAGCAGGCGATTGCCGGCACGCCGGCGCCGGAAACGAGCACGGCGTGGCCTTGCCCGGGGGCGGTCGGACCGCCGTACACAGCAACTCCGGCACGAACAGCCCCACTTACGGCCGGACGAGGCAACACGAGCGCCGGCATGCAGCGAGATCTCAACCCAAGGCACACCAAGACATCCTTGGTGGGCGGCTGTCGAGCCGAGGGTGGATCGGCTTGTTGTGCCCAGTCCGAGGACGCGGGTCGGTTTGTCTGGTAGTTCTGGGAAGTGGGCGCCGGGGGCGGTTCGTTGGGCCGGTCGTGACGGTGGCGGTGGCTGTGGCTGTGGTGGTTCGGGGGTGGGGTGTGTCGCAGGTGTGGAAGATGGCGGTTGTGGTGGTCGGGGTGGTGGTGGT
>NZ_JBEXUX010000023.1:0-38315 GCF_040629175.1 Embleya sp. NPDC005971
CCGAACGCCGGGCAACAGCAGCCGAGTTGCGACGAGGAAGCGTAACCGTCGTGGACGCACCCCCGGGGGAGTTGGCGTCGGCACTCACGGACACGCGAGGCCGATGAACCGACCGAGTGGCCCGGGCGTGGTCCGGGCGAGGTCCGGCGAGCACGGCGAGGAGACGACGGGTCATGGGCAATCGCCCCACCGACTGGAACGCGATCGGCCTGAGTACCGATCCCACCCCGGGCGACCCCGTTCGGCTGGACACGCTGATCACCTCGATGGAGAGCCTGGGGCGGGTCGCCCGCGAGATCGACGAGGCGTTGAACTCGGTTCTGGACAAGACCGGCAAGGGCGCCTTCGTCGGGCAGACCGCCGACGCGCTGCGGGACAAGATCAGCGGCCCGCTCCGCGAGTTCGTGACCAGCATCGCCGACGCGTTCGAGAACTCGGCCAAGGCGCTGCGCCCGTACGCGGACACGATGCGAGAGCAACAAAGGACCGCAGACGCGGCCTTGACCACCGGTCGGGACCTGGCCCCGGAGGACCCACAGCGCGCCGAGCACGGGAAGACCGCGCGCGCCGCGGGCACCATCCTGCGCACCCAGGCCGAGACCGCCGCGAAGGTGCTCAACAGCTCGGCGACCGGGATCAAGCAGCCGGTCTCGGGCTGCGACCTGTTCTGGGAGGCGTTCAACTGGCTGGCGATCATCCTGATCCTGCCCGCGCTGCTGTTGGGCGGCCCGTTGGCCCTGCTCGCGATCGGGATCAACCTGGTCCTGTTCGTCAAGACCGCGGTGGACGTCGCGAACGGCAAGGCCGGGCTGCTCGATCTGTTCCTGGCGGGCCTGGGGATGATCGCGCCGACCACCAAGGGCCTGAACCTGCTCAAGCTGTTCAAGGACGGCGCGAAGTTCATCTGGGACAAGGGCCTCAAGGGCTTCGTCCAGGGCGCGTGGGGTGCCCTCAAGGGTGCTTTCGGCGCGGGCGCGTTCCGTTCGTTCGCCTTCATCCCGGGCCTGAAGGACTTCGCCCGACTCGCGGGCGGCTGGGTCAAATCGGGTGCCCTGTGGGTGGGTGGGGCGGTGCTGAAGTTCCCCTCGTGGGCCGCCGGCGCGTTCACCAAGGGCGGCCTCGCGGTGGTCCAGGGCTTCAAGGCGATACCGGCCCTGTTCCGCGGCCTGCCCGGCATGATCAAGGGAGCCGCGGGCAGCACCTGGAAGTTCCTCAAGTCCGAACTCGGCGGCAGCAAGTGGCTGCGGTTGATCCTGCCGGTCGACGCGGCCGAGATCAGCCGGTTCGGCCTCAAGCGCGCGTTGCAGATCGGCTTCTACGAGCGCGGTGTGCTGGGCAAGTTCCGCTTCGCCTCGCCGCTGCTGAGCGCGGGTGGGCGCGGCCTGAGCCAGATCCCGACGCCGCCGCTGCACGGGGTGGGCGCGCTGCCCGAGATGCCGGTGGGCGACCTGGCCCGGATCCGGGCCGGTGACTGGTCCGGGTTCGGTGCCAACGAATTGCGGATGAACGCGCTCGACCTGCCGACGACGAACCTGACCGTCACCTCCCCCGGCGGTCTGCACGTCCCCGCCTCCCTGGGCGAGGTGATGCAGTTCGCCCCGGACGCGGTGCGCCGGATGGACGCGCTCGTGGACCTGGGCGCGCGGGACATGCGGATGGTGCAGATCGGCGACTGGGCCAAACTGCCGACGCCGGCGAACAGCGGTCGGCTGGAACTCAACGCGGTCCACTCGGTCGGACAACTCTCCCCGACCACCGGCGCGGCCGGCGCGGTGCACGCGCTGCCCACCCCGTCCGCGCTCCCGAGCGTCACGCACACCCCGTCGCCGACCTCGCTGTCCGCGCTCGACCTGGTGCACAACGGCGGCACGCAGCGCCTGAACCTGCCGTCCGCACTCACCGGCAACCTCCCGAGCGGCGCCACCGGCATCGGGCACGTGGTCAACCCGAGCCTGAACCACGGACTGACCACGCCGGGTCTGCCCGCCGTCGGCGCGGCCGGCCACGCCCTGCCGGCGCCGAACCCGACCACGTCGGGCCTGACCAACCACGGGCTGACCAACCACGGCCTGGCCGGCCCGGGTCTGCCCGGCCACGGCGCCCCCGGCCCGCATGTGGAGTTCAGGCCGACCGAGTTCGGCTCGTCGGCGAACCCGTCCGCACCGAGCCCGACCGCGCTCGCGGGCGGCCCGCCGCCGACGGCGCCGGTCCCCGACCACGCCGGGAACGCGCTCAACCTGCTCGACCACGGCCCGAAGACGCCGCTGCGCTCGGGCTCACCGGCCGACGCGGGCGCGCTGCCGCCGGTCCCGCCGCCGCACGGCCCGGGCGGCGGCGCCGAGTTGCGCCCCGGCACGCCGAACGCGAACCAGGTGGCCGTCGCACCGCCCACGGCGCCCGGCAACGGCCTGACCGGCCCGTCCAACCGGCTCACCGGTGCCCAGTTGGAACAGCTGTGGCAGCGCGAGTCGGACCGGATCGGCGCCTTGTTCGGCAGGGCCGACCATCCGCAGTGGGCCGACCGGGTCGAGGCATGGCGCGACCTGACCTCGGCGCGGAACGAACTGGGCCGGGCCCAGCAGGTGTTGCACGACCTGAGAATCCGCCCCGACGGGCCGTCCACGCCATCCGTGTACGAGCGCAACGCCGGAATCGCGGTGGAGACGGCCTCGACGAAGGTGGAGACCGCGCTCACCCGGCTGGACTCGCTCGGCGTGGATCCGGCCCGGATCGACAAGGGCATGGCCGAACTCCGGGCGCAAAGCCTGCTGGAGCGCCCGCGACTGGTCGGCGGCAGCCACCACGACCTCGGCGGCGGCAGCAGCGGCGGCACGCTGCCGCCGACGTCGGCCGCCGGGAGTGTCGTGCCGCCGAACCCGAACATCGCCCCGCACTTCGGTCCCGGCGCGACCTTGCCCGAGGGTGCGGTCGTACACATACCGGTGAACGACGGGTACCGGACCACCGATCCCGCCACCGGCCGCTCCATCCGGTACGGCAACGACGGGCATGTCCTCGACGAGGGCCTCGCGCTGCACTCGCCGAACGAGCCCCGGTTCATCGTCGACGACGGCGCCGGCCGGCCGGTTTTGACCGACGTGCACGGGACCCCCGTCACCGGCGTCGAGGTCACGGTGGTGGGCGGCGGCTACCGGGTCACCGAGACCACCGGCGGCCACACCGTCCGCTACGGCACCAACGGGGCCGTCGTCGACCGGGGCATCGCCCTTCGCAGTACCATCGCACCCCACGTCGTGGTGCACAGCGACGCACGACCTCCGGTGCTTACCAACGCCCACGGCGAGCCGATCACCGACCACACCTTCGCCTCGTTCGACGGCGGCTACCGGGTCACCGATCCCGCCACGGGCAGTTCCGTCCGCTACGGCACGGACGGCCGGGTCGCCGACCGCGGCATCGTCCTGCACGGCACCGACAACGCGCACTTCGTCGTCCGGGGCGAACACGGCCCCGTACTGACCGACGTGCACGGCACCAGGATCACCGACGTCGAGGTGACCTCCACCACCAACGGCGGCCACCGCATCACCGAACCGAACAGCGGACAATCCACCCGCTACCGGGCCGACGGCTCCGTCGCCGAACACGGCATCGCCCTCGAAGGACTCGGCGACACCCGGATCGTGGTCCCGCGCGAAGGACGCAACCCGGTGCTGACGGACACCCACGGCAAGCCCGTCAGCGGCACCGCGGTCACCACCCTCGACAACGGTTTCCGCGTCACCGACACCACCACCGGCCGCTCCATCCGGTACGGCGGCGACGGAACCATCCTCGAACACGGCATCGCCCTCCAGGGCACCGACAACGCGCACTTCGTCGTCCAAGGCGAACACGGCCCCGTACTGACCGACGTGCACGGCACCAGGATCACCGACGTCGACGTCACCTCCACCACCAACGGCGGCCACCGCATCACCGAACCGAACAGCGGACAATCCACCCGCTACCGGGCCGACGGCTCCGTCGCCGAACACGGCATCGCCCTCACCGGTTCCGGCGACACGCACTTCGTGGTCTTCCGCGACGGCCGCCCCCCGGTCCTCACCGACGTACACGGCAAGCCGACCACCACCCACGACCTGGCCGATCTCACCGGCGGCTACCGCGTCACCGACCCGGCCACCGGCCACTCCGTCCGCTACGACGGCAACGGCGTCGCGGTCGAGCGGGGGTTGGCCCTGACCGACGTCGGCGAGCCGCACTTCATCGTGAACAGCGGAACCGGCCACGTGCTCACCAACGCGCAGGGTGCCCACGTCCCCAATGTCGAGGTCAACCCGCTCACCGGCGGCGGCTATCGGGTCACCGAAACGGGCGGCACCCACAGCACCCGCTACACCGCGGACGGGTGGGTCGCCGAACACGGCATCGTCCTGGGCGGCACCGGCGAACCCCGCTTCCTGGTCGGCAGCGGCGACCACCGCCACCTCACCGACACGCTCGGCGCGCCGATACCCCACCACACCGCCACGGTCACCGACCAGGGCTTCCGGGTGATCAACACGCGCACGAGCGAGTCCACCCTGCACAGTGCCAACGGCGCGGTGGTCGAACACGGCATCGCCGTCGGCGGCCCCGGCGAAGCCCGCTTCGTGGTCGGCGAGGGCGCCGGCCGGGTCCTCACCGACGCAAACGGCGCCAGGGTCACCGACCGCGCCATCACCGTCGTCGACAACGGCTACCGCGTCACCGACCCGGCCACCGGCCACTCGTTCCGCTACGACACCGCCAACAACACCTTCGAACACGGCACCAGGCTGGGCCGCGCCGGCCAAGGCCCGTTCGCGGTCGGCGACACCCTCACCGACCTGCACGGCAACCCGCTCCCCGCAGAGCAACGGCTCACCCGGCTCACGGACGCCGACGGCACCCACACCGGCTACCGGGTGGACGTCGTACACCCGAACACCCCGCGACACGGCGAGTTCCACGAGTTCGGCACGAACGGCACGGTCAGCCGCGAGGGCTTCAACGTGCTCGACGACGGTCGGATGACCAAGCACCAGTACGTCGTCGACCACAGCACTCCGACGCCGACCTGGCGCCAGGAGTTCCACCCCGACTCCCCCGGCGACCCCTTCACCCGCAACGAGTTCCAGCGCGGCACCGTGGACACGAGCGGCGCGGCCAACGGCGGGCTGCGGCTGAAGTCGAGTTCGCCCGACCAGGTGACGATCTTCGAGCGCCGGATGTTGCCCGGCGGGAGCACGCTCGACGCGTTCCGGCGCACCGACCTCAGCGGCTTCGGCACCTTCAGCCATCGCACCAAATGGATCGAGTGGGGTGCCGACGGCACCCCACTCGGTCAGGGCTCGCGCAAGTTCGACACGTCGGGCTTCGGCTACACCGACGTCAACGAGCACTTCGTCGTGGTGCGCGAATTCCGGGACACCCTCCAGAAGTTCGACGGCCGGGCCGGACACACCCTCGGTGTCAAGGGCACCGACGGCTGGACCTGGCACCGCTACGACGGCGCCGGCAACGAGTTGGCCAACGGTCCGCGCACCTCGCACTGGGACGGCGGCTGGAGCGACCGGCACGGGCCGGGAGCCGGCACCCAAGCCGGGGAGCTGGTCCAGAAGCAGTGGGGTCCGATGCACCGGACCGACCACGCCCGGCACTACCTCGAACACCCGCTGGACGGCGCCGGCATCCGCAAGGCGTCCTGGGACGAGCTGTCGCCGCAGGGCAAGGAGACCGGCAAGCACGAGGTCAAGGCGGACGGTTCGACGTTCACCACGAACCGGATCTCCGAGCAGCGCCCGCCGAACTGGGCCCGCAAGTGGCTGAGCGACCACCGCACCGAACCGACGGGCAATCACGCCTTCCTCGCCTCGGACACCCGCTATCAGGTGTTCACCTGGGAGAAATCGGCCCCCGACGCGACCGGAAACCTGGTCCCGCACAGCAACGGCGTGCGCTTCGTCGGCGACGACGGCAGTTCCTTCGACACCCTGGCCGACGGCACCTTCGCCCGCTCGCAGACCAAGTTGGCCGACGGAACGACGCTCAAGGCCGGCGATTCGGTGACACCGCACGCGAACGCCCCCGCCGGGACCACCCCGTGGAACCGGGACGGCGTCACCGGCTACCGCCTGGACACCCCGGGCGGGCCCGACGGGCGCAACTGGCAGGACCTCCGGCCGGTGACGAACGCGGACGGCGCCATCACCCACTGGGAGATGGTTCGCGAGGGCTTCGAGAACGGCAACGTCCGCCACTACGCCACGCCGGAGCAGCCCGTCCACGGAGCCCCCGGCACGGCCGCCCCCCAGACTCCGGTCGCCCCCAACCCGCGCAGCAACTGGGTCGAGTACGACGCCCACGGTTACGTGGCCGGCCGCCGGGACACCTGGACGCTCGCCGCGGGCAACGAGATCACCATCGTCGCGCACGGCTCGTCGACGGCGAAGACCTGGACATGGCAACGGCTCGACGACACCGGTCGGGTACAGGAGTCCGGCAAGCGGGTGTTGTTCCGCAGCTCGGACGACCCCAAGCTGCCCTTCGACGACTCGTTCCGGGACTTCGACGCGGGAAACAACCTGGTCCGCGAGCGGCGCATGCTCGACAGCGGCCGCTATGTCGACGCGTGGCAGGCACCGGGTGCCGACGCCTGGAGGTGGCAGAAGTTCGACCGGGCGGGCAATCCCCTGCCGCCGGCGACCGCGGGCACCCACGAACGGGTGTGGTGGAACCCGAAGGCGGCCGAGGGTGCCGGTGCGTGGCAGGCGACCCCGCTCGACGGCAAGAACCTGCTCTTCCGCGACCGGCTCGTGCCCACCACCCCGGGCGAGACGTTGGTGATCCGCGAGACGCCGCCGCACATCACCGACGCGCCGGCCCGGGTGCGCGAGTACGGACCGGGCGGGGCCACCTCGCCGAACACCGCCACCTGGACGGAGTTCGACCACGGCACCGCCGTGCGCACCCGAACGGCCACCGCCGACGGGCACTTCCTGGAACGGGACGCGTGGCGCGGCCAATGGCGGCGCTACGACGGGGAGGGCCACCTCCTGGCCCGGCGTACCGACGGCGGCGCGGTGATCACCACCGACTCGCTGAACCGGTGGCGGGTGGTCGGCAGCGAGTACGACTTCCGCGGCCAGGTGACCGAGGTGCGCGGCTGGGTGCGGCGCATCCGCGAGGGTCAGCGCATGCCGTGGACGGGCCACCTGACCGGCATCGACGCGACGCAGTTCCGCACCGCGCTGACCGGCATCCCGGGCATCCCGACGACCGGCTCGATCCACCTGGCCGAGGCCGCCTACCAGGGCGGTGGGACAGTGCTGGGCAAGAAGCTCGCGGTGGAGTTCGCCCAGGAGTTCGCCATCGAGTTCACCGCGAACATCATCGTCGCCGACATCAACGCCAGGGCCCAGGGCAAGAGCCTGTCCGAGACCGACTGGCAGAAGGCGGCGCTGAACGCGGCCGTCGGCGGCGTGGTCAAGGGCGGCGTGGGCGCCTTCGTGCACGAGAACAAGTGGGACGGCTTCCGCAAGCTCGGCGACCTCAAGAGCGGCTACGGCAACATCGACGGCGGCAAGCACTGGAACCGCCGGCCGGGCAACCACGACAAGACGTGGGCCAACGAGTGGGCGGGCAACGAGACCGCGTTGCGCTGGCGCAGCGGCATCTACGACTTCAACTACAACGCCGGCGTCGGCCTGCTGGCCGGGTTGGTCAACGGCAGCATCAACGCGAGCGTGTTCGGCATCAAGGGCGCCGACGGCCTCACCCACAAGCTCTCCGGCTGGGAGGCGTTCGGCGACGGCGCGATCGCCTCGTTGTCCGGTGTGGTCAGCACCGGCAGCGTCTCGCTCGCCCGGATCGGTTTCCTCAACGCGGCCGGCGGTCGGTTCTTCCACCGCGCGGGCGTCAGCGAGTTCCTGCTCAACATCGGTTTCAAGATCGGCGAGAAGATGTTCAACGGGTGGCTGCTGCCCCAGGTGCGCGCGGGAATGAACCCGGATTGGTACCAGCAGAAGGATGCGTAGCGCACAGATGTCGAGCGTCGAACATCACACGGGCGGCTCCACCCCGCCGGCCGTCCGGGTGGCCGCCAAGGGCCGGGGCACGCATCGCCGGATCGCGGACGCGGTCCGCGCCGCCGGCCCCGGCGCGACCGTGCTGATCGCGGCGGGCCACTACACCGAATCGCTGGTGCTGGCCCGGTCGGTGACGCTGTGTCCCGAGCCCGGCGGCGGCGAGGTGGTGTTGACCGCGAGTGCCGACGGCCCGGCGGTCACCGTCGAGGCGGCGGACTGCGTGGTGCGCGGACTGGGTCTGCGCGGGGCGGGCACCGAGGCGCCGGCGGTGAGCGTGGGGCCGGGCGCGGGCCTGATCCTGGCCGACTGCGTGGTCACCGGCGGTCGGATCGAGGTGCGCGGCGGGCCCGATCGGGACGCGGAGGACGGCGGCGATCCGGACCTGGACGCGCCGCCGACGGCCGGCGGCACCACCTCGGCGCTGCTGCTCACCGGCACACGGATCACCGGCACCCGGCTCGCGGGTCTGCATGTGTCCGGGGACGCGCGGGCCCGGGTCGAGGACGTCGAGGTGAGCGCCGTCGAGGGCACCGGGATCGTGGTGTCGGGCAGCGCGCGGGTGGGCATCGCCCGACTGCGCCTGGACGCCACCTCCGGCTCGGGGATCCGGCTGCGCGGGCGGGCGATGTTGCGGCTGACCGATTCGGTGCTGGGCGGTTGCGGGCGGGTCGGGCTGCTGTTGGAGGACGCCTCCTCGGCGGTGGCCGGTGAGAGTCGGGTCAGTGCGCCGGGCGCGGCCGGCATTCGGCTCGGCGGCAGTGCCAGGGCCGAGTTGACCGACTGCCGGATCCTGGACGCCGCCGCGGCCGGCATCGTGCTCGACGGCACCGCGCGGGTGGTCGCGCACGGTTGCGCGGTGCGCCGGTCGGCGACCAACGGTGTGTTGCTCACCGAGGGCGCGGGCGCCGACCTGACCGACTGTCGCATCCTCGACTCCGGTTTCGGTGCGGTCCACGCCGCCGGCACCGCCGTGCTCAAGTTGGCCGACTGCCGCGTCCAGGGCACCCCCGAACACGGCGTGCACACCGCGGACACCGCTCGGGCCGAGCTGACCGACTGTACGGTCTCGGCCGCGGCGATGACCGGGATCGCGGTCACCGGCCGGTCCTCCGCGGCGCTCTCCGGCTGCCTGGTCGCAGACACCGCGACCGGGATCGGGATCGGTTCGCCGACCGGATCGAAAGTGTCCGGGTGCACGGTGCGCGCGGCCGGGCGCACCGGGATCGAGGTCACCGGCGAGGGCGTCGCCGAGTTGGCCGGCAACCGGGTCACCGGCGCGGGGGCCGCGGGCATCGTGTTCGACGCGGGTTCGCGGGCCGACTTGGCCGGTGGCTCGATCGAGGACTGCACCGGCTCGGGCCTGGTGGTGTGGACCGGCGCCCGGCCGAATGTGCACGGCCTGCGGATCGAACGGCCTGGCAAGAACGGCGTGTACGTCGCCGAGCAGGCCGGCGGCACCTACACCGGCTGCGATGTGATCGGCGCCGGTTACGCCGCGCTGCACGTGGGCGGCGGCGCGGATCCGCTGTTCCGCCGCTGCCGGGTGCGCGAGTGCACCGAGGAGCTGAGCACCGAGCCGGAGGCCGCGCCGGTGTTCGACGACTGCGACCCGGCGCTCGGCGGGGTCGCCGCCGCGCGGCCCGCGACCGCCGGCACCGCGGGCGCCGCGCCGAGTGTCGGCGCCGGTGTGCCCGCCCCGGAACTGCCCGACGTGGTCGAGGAGAGCCTGCCCGACCTGCTCGCCGAGTTGGGCGAACTGGTCGGCCTGGACGGCGTCAAGCGCGATGTCGCGTCGATGGCCAAGCTGATGCAGACGGTCCGGCTCCGGGTCGAGGCCGGGTTGCCCGCGCCGCCGCTGAGCCGGCATCTGGTCTTCGCGGGCAACCCGGGGACCGGCAAGACCACGGTGGCCCGGCTGTACGGCCGGCTGCTCAAGGCGCTCGGCCTGCTCGGCCACGGCCACCTGGTCGAGGTCGACCGCAGCGCGCTGGTCGGCGAGTACGTCGGCCACACCGGGCCCAAGACCGCCGCCGCGTTCAACCGGGCGATCGGCGGCGTGTTGTTCATCGACGAGGCGTATTCGCTCTCCCCGCTCGCCGGCGGCAACGACTTCGGCTCCGAGGCGATCGCCACGTTGGTGAAGCTGATGGAGGATCACCGCGACGACGTCGTGGTGATCGCCGCGGGCTATCCCGACGACATGGACCGATTCGTGTCCTCCAACCCGGGCCTGGCCTCCCGGTTCACCCGGACCCTGTTGTTCGAGGACTACGACGCCGAGCAGCTCGTGGCCATCGTCGAGCACCAGGCGGAG
This sequence comes from Embleya sp. NPDC005971, assembly GCF_040629175.1. Lineage (NCBI taxonomy): Bacteria > Bacillati > Actinomycetota > Actinomycetes > Kitasatosporales > Streptomycetaceae > Embleya > Embleya sp. NPDC005971. The sequence goes on from NZ_JBEXUX010000023.1 coordinate 10,387, forward strand.
CGGCACCGCTACGAACTGAGCCCCGCCGCACGCGCCGAACTGCTCGCCCTGTTCGCCGGAATGACCCGCGGCGGCGGCTTCGGCAACGGGCGCTCGGCCCGGCAGGCGTTCCAGGAGATGACGGAACGTCAGGCCGGCCGGGTCGCCGAACTCGACAACCCCGACGCGGCGCAACTGATCGCCCTGGAGGTCGCGGATCTGCCCGCGTCCCTCGCGGGCGCCACCGCGTGAGCACCGTCCCCCCAACACCTGGAGACCTCGTGTCCGCCAACAACCGCCCACGCAACGGTGGTTCGTCCGACGACCAGAACGGCTTCGCGGCCACCTTCGCCCGCCGGCCCGGCACCGGTGCCCGCGGCCCGGTGCCCGGCGCCCGGGTCTGGGGCACGATCGGCGGCGCCGCGGCGCTGACCACCGGCGTCATCGTGCTGGTGCCGCTACTGGCCGCCCCGAGCGCGGCCTCGCACCCGCGCCGCGATCTCGCGCACGTCGCGGCGAACGCCGCGCTGCCCGGCACGCCCGCCGGTTGGGGCACCCCGGGCAGCGCCGAACCGGCGCCCGTCGAGGGAGTCCCGGTCGGCCCGGACGGCACACCCGTCCCGCAGGGCCCACCCGGCGGCGCCCCGGTCGGCTACCCGCCGGCCGGTGGTTCGGGCACCGGCACCGGTGGTTCGGTGCAGTACAACAACGGCTCCGGCGGCGGCGCCGCGGGTGGGGGCGGCGGCGCGGTCGGCGGGGGCGCCGGCGGCGGCGCGATCGGCGGCGGCACACCCGGCGGCACCGGCACCCCCGGCGGCGGATCCGTCCCGGGCAATCCGACGACCGGCGGCGCAAGCGGCGGTACCACCGGCAGCACGCCCGGCCGGCCGCCCGTCGCGCCGCCGACCTCCCCCGCCAAGCCGCCGGTCGCGCCGGCCCAGGGCCCGCAGCAGGTCTACAACGGCTACGCCGGCCTGGGTTGCTCGAACTCGGGCGCCGGGTTCCGGGTGCAGGGCCAGTACAGCGACGGCAAGGAGGGTTGGTACAAGGTCGGCAGCGGCGGTCTGGGCACGGCGGGGTGCGGGGACGACTTCTGGGCGATCCCGATGTCCGGCTCCAAGACCAAGGACGACTCCACCGTCGCCGCCGTGTGGACCTGGAACGCCGGTGCCAAGGCCAAGAGTTGCTCGGTGCAGGTGTACGTGCCCGGCGGCTCGACCTGGCGGGACGCGGCCGGCAAGCCCGCGTTCTACCAGGTGCTGGACACCGACAGCAGCTCCGCGCCGGTGCGTTCCACTTTCACCGTCGACCAGACCTCGCACCGCGGGGCCTGGATCCAGGGCGTGAGCCTGCCGGTCAAGGACGGCAAGGTCGTGCTGCGGATGGTCAACCGGGGCGAGGACTGGGTCGGCCCGGACAAGACCTACGCGCACCTGGCGGCGGGCCAGGCGCGAGTGCTCTGCTACGACCGCTGATTCGAGCACGATCCGCGCCGGCCGGGTCGTTCGCGACCCGGCCGGTCGCACGTGGTGGGCAATCGCGCGCGGTGGGCGGTTTGCTCAGCGCGGGTACATCTTGACGACCTTGCCGTCCAGGTCGGCCCGCAGATAGCCGGACCCGTAGTCGTCGCTCACGTAGATCTTCAGCGCGGGCACCCGGTCGCTCAGCCCGAGGTCCACGATCATGTAGCGGGTCTTGGGCGTGCTGATGCCCAGTTCCTTGTCGGCCTTGGCGATCAGGGCCGGGAGCGCGTCCCAGTTGACCTTCGCGAGGTCGAAGGTCCTGTCGTCGCGGTCGGTGCTCCCGAATCCCTTGTCCTTCGTGGTGGCGCCGTCGCGGTAGGTGAAGCGGTCGTACAGGCGGGCGTCGCCGGCCACCGGCGCGTCCACCGAGGCGAACTTGTCGTGGACGGTGAACTTCTTGACCTTGGTGCCCCCGATGGTCGGGGTCATCGCGGTGATCACTTCGCGGACGGCGGCCGGGGTGAGCAGGTTCGCCGCTTCCGTCGGGGGCTTGGTGGTACGCGAAGCCGACGGCCGGGTCGGGGTCGAATCCACGTCCTCGTCGACCGGGATCCCCGGCCGGTCCGCCGACCTGGTCGGGCTCGGGCTGCTCGTGCCCGGCTTGCCGGCGCCGGCCGACGTGTGGTCCGCATCCGAGCCCGAGTCGCGGAACTGGGACACCAGGATCACCGCGACCAACGTGCCGACCAGGGCGGTGCCGACCGCCGAGCCGGCGATGATCCGGGTGCGGCGCGCCCGGGCCAGGTCCGGTGACGGGGGTTCGGCCGGGGTGAACGGGGTGCCGTAGTGCGAGGAGGGCGGGGCGGACGGTGGTGGCGGGGTCGAGGACGCCTGCCCCGTACCGGAGTTCGTCTGCGGGCCGACCCGGTCCGCGCCCGACCAGGCCGGGCCGTCCTCGGCCCGTCCGGCCGCCGTCCGTCCGCCCGTCGCCGGTCCGCCCGCCGCCGCGCGACCGCCGCCGAGGTCGGCCGGCTGCCAGGCGAGGGCGTCCGCGACCGGCAGCGCCGACGTGGTGTGCTGCGAGGTGGGCCGCCCGGTCGGCGCACCGGCCGCTTCGGCCAACAGCCGGTCCAGTTGCGCCGCGTCCGGGCGGGCCGCGGGGTCACGGACCAGCAACGCGTCCAGGACCGGGGCCAGCGCGCCGGCGCGGCTCGCCGGCGGCACCGTCTCGGTCAGCACCGCGGCGAGCGTGGCCAGGCTGGTCGCCCGGCGCAGCGGATGTTGCCCCTCCACCGCGACGTACAACATCATCCCGAGCGACCACAGGTCGGACGCGGTGTTGTCCTCCTCGCCGCGGATGCGCTCGGGTGCGATGTACTCGGGCGAGCCGATCAGGTCGCCGGTGGCGGTCAGGCTGGTCGATTCGCGCAGCGCGGCGATGCCGAAGTCGGTCAACACCGGGCTGCCGTCGCCGCGCAGCAGCACGTTGCCGGGCTTGACGTCGCGGTGGTGGATCCCGGCGGCGTGCGCGGCGTCGAGCGCGGACAACACGCCCCGCCCGATCGCGGCGGCCTCGGCGGGGGCGATCGGGCCGTGGATCAGCCGGTCGTGCAGCGAGCCTCCGGGCACCAGTTCCATCACCAGCCACGGGTGCGGAACCTCGGCGGCGTCCACGATGTGATGGATCGTCACCACGTTGGGGTGATTCAGCCGGGCCAACGACCTGGCCTCGCGCAGCACCCGCTCGCGCAACATCCGCGCGGCGGTCGGGTCGTCCTCCAACAGCGCCGGATCGGGCGGCCGGACCTCCTTGAGCGCCACCTCGCGTTCCAGCGCCAGATCGCGAGCCCGCCAGACCAGGCCCATGCCGCCACCACCGAGCCGCTCCAGCAACTCGAAGCGGCCGTCGACAACGCGTCTGCCAGGTATACCCGGGGTCATGCGGCACACCCTATAAATCCGGACTCCCATCGCGGCAATCGGCGGCCGGATCGTGGGCAGATCCCTCGCCGGGAACCGGACGGCGGCCGAGACTCGTCGCAACCGGGGAAGCACGGAGCGCTCCCGACGCACGGCGCACGGTCCGAAGCCCCGGCCCACCGGCCGGGCCGGTCGCGGTTCGGTCCGGCGACCGTCGTGCGTCGTCTCGTCCAGTCCTGTCGGCCACAGCCGGAAGGCGTCATGGCACTCGACCGCACCGTCGGCCCACCCGCCGCGTCCCCCGTAGTCGGCCCGACCGGCGCGTACCGCCGGTGGTTGTTGCTCGTCGTCATGCTCGCCCAGGTGTGCGTCGTCCTGGCCGCGTCGCTGCCGGACGCCGTCCCGGTGCCGCCCGCCGCCGAGCCGCGGATCGATCCGGACGACGTCCTCTGGGCGGCTCGCGCCCACCTGCTCGCGCTCGGCGCGCTGTTGCTGCCGGCCGGCCGGCTCGCCGATCACGTCGGGCCGCGCCGGATGTTCACCGTCGGGCTGATCGGCCTGGCCGGCGCCTCGCTCGTGGTCGGCACCGTCGGCGGCCGGGGCCCGCTGTTCGCCGGTCGGGCCCTCCAGGGCGGCTTCGGCGCACTCGTGCTCACCGCCGGCCCGGCCCTGCTCCTGGCGGCCCGCCCGGAGCGCGCCGAACGCGACCGGGCACTGGGCCTGTACGCCGGTGTCACCGCTGCGGGCGGCGGCCTGGCCGTGCTCGTGACCGGCGCGCTGGGGGACGACAACCGGCGGGCGCTGCCGGTCGCCCAGGCGGTCCTGCTCGGCGTGCTCGCCCTCGCGGTGGTGCGGCTGTTCGCCCGGCACCCCGAGCCGGCCCGCGCCCAAATCCCGGGCTTCGACCTGCCGGGCGCGCTCACCGCGACGGCGGGCGTGGGCTGTGTGTTGTACGGCTGCCTGCGGATCGAGTCGCCCGGCGGGTCCGGCACGACATGGCTCGTCCCGGCCGTCGGCGGTGTACTGCTGGTCGTGTTCGCCCGGCGGCAGGCGCTCGCGGGCACCGCGTTGTTGCCGCCGCGGATACCGCTGAATCGCGATCGCGGCGCGGCGTTGCTCGGTCTCGCGGTGGGCGGCACCGCCACCTTGGGGACGGTGCGCTTCGTGGCGGTGTACCTGCACAGCGGTGGCCCGGGGCTCACCGCGGCCCAGGTGGGGCCGCGATTGTTGCCGCTGGTGCTGCCGTTGCTGCTCACCGCGCCGCTCGCGGCCGGCCCGCTGCTTCGCCGCTTCGGCGCCAAGACGCTGGTGCCGCTCGCCCTGGGCCTGTGCTGTGTCGGCTTCGTGCCGCTGTACGGGCTGGACCAGGACAGCGCGTACCCGACGAACGTGGTTCCGGCGCTGCTCCTGATCGGGTTCGGCGCCGGGTTGGCGGTCGGGCCGTGTCTGAGCGTGGCGGTGAACGGCGTCCGGGCGGTGGGCGCCGGGATGGGGGCGGCGATCGGGGCGTGCGTACCGGGTGCCGTGATCGGGGTGTCCGTGCCGGCCCGGGCAACGGTGGACGCGTTCCGGCTGACCGGTGCCCGCGACTGGGGGGCGAATCCGATGAAGCCGTCGACGGCGGTGGTCGGCGCGCGGCTCGCACCGGTGTACGAGTGGACCGGGGTGCTGCTCGCCCTCGCCGCGGTGGCGACCGCCGTGCTCTTCTCGCCACGCTCGCGCGCGGTCGCCCCGACGAACGACGCGTAGCGTCCATCGCTCGGCACGGCCCCTTTCCCCACCGACGTGCCGAGCGGCTCCCGCAAGCATCGAAACGCTTGCGTTTCGATTGATCGAGCCCTACGGTTATCGAAACGCCATCGTTTCGCTGACCGGGGTACGCGCGCATGCACATCGATTCGGCCGGGACCACCGACTCCGCCACCACCAACCGGCGTTCCCGGCTGACCGCCGAGCGCGAGACCGAGATCTACGTGGCCACGGTCGACCTGCTCCGCGAGACGGGCTATGCCGCCCTGACCATGGAGGCCGTCGCCGCGCGGGCCAAGGCCAGCAAGGCGACCCTGTACCGCCAGTGGCAGAGCAAGCCGCGCCTGGTCGCGGCGGCGCTGCGGCACAACAAACGAATCTCCCTGGCCGGTCTGGACACCGGTTCGCTGCACGAGGACCTGTACGAGACCGCGCGCCGGATCGCGTACGGCGCCGCGCCCAACACCGCGCTGCTCGCGAGTGTCGCGCACGCCATCCTGAACGACCCCGAACTGGGCCTGGCCGTACGGGAAACCATCGTCGAGCCCGAGTCCGCGGTGCTCGACCAGGTGCTCGCCCGGGCCGTCGCGCGCGGCGAACTCGACCCGGACAACCCTGCGTCGGGCCTGCTGGCCCACCTGCTCATCGGCGCGGTGACCGGCCGACCGCTGGTCGAGGGCTGCGTCGCCGACGAGGAATACCTGCACCGCTACATCGACGCCGTCGTGCTCCCGGCGCTGCGCCGGCCCTGACCCGCCGGCCGCCGGCCGCCCCGACGCGCGTCTCCTCCCATCGACAGGAGCAGCATCGCCATGTCGCAAAGCACCGCCGCCTCCGCCGTCGCATCGCCGACCCCGACCGGACCCGCCGCCCTGCCCCGCCGCTGGTTGATCCTCGCGGTGATCGCCCTCGCACAGGTCACCGTGGTCCTGGACGCCACGATCGTCAACATCGCGCTGCCGTCCGCCCAGCAGGACCTGGGCTTCTCCGACGGCAACCGCCAATGGGTGGTCACCGCCTACGCCCTCGCCTTCGGCAGCCTGCTCCTGCTCGGCGGCCGGATCGCCGACCTGTTCGGTCGCCGAAACGCCTTCCTGATCGGCCTGTTCGGCTTCGCCCTGGCCTCCGCCGCCGGTGGCGCCGCGCCCAACTTCGAGGTCCTGGTCGCCGCCCGCGCGCTCCAGGGCGTGTTCGGCGCCCTCCTCGCACCCGCCGCGCTGTCCCTGCTCACCACCACCTTCACCGACCCGGGCGAACGCGCCAAGGCGTTCGGCGTGTTCGGCGCCGTGGCCGGTGCGGGTGGTGGCGTGGGGCTGCTGCTGGGCGGCCTGCTGACCCAGCACCTGGACTGGCGCTGGTGCCTGTACGTCAACCTGATCCTGGCCGGTGCCGCGATCGTCGGCGGCTTCCTCCTGCTCGGCAGGCACGAACCCGCCGCCGACCGCCCCCGCCTGGACCTGCCCGGCACGTTGGCCGTCTCGGCCGGGTTGTTCGCGCTCGTCTACGGCTTCTCCCGCGCGGAAAGCGACGGCTGGAGCGATCCGATCACCTACGGCTGCCTGATCGCCGCCGCCGCGTTGTTGGCCGTCTTCGTCCGGATCCAGGGCTCCGTCGCCAATCCGCTCCTGCCGCTTCGCGTGGTCGTCGACCGCGACCGGGGTGCCGCACTGCTGGGCATGCTGATCTCCGGCGCCGGGATGTTCGGCATGTTCCTCTTCCTGACCTTCTACATGCAGCAGACCCTGCACTACAGCCCGGTGCGGACCGGACTGTCGTTCCTGCCCATGGTGTTCGGCATCATGATCACCGCGACCAGCGCGACCGTGATACTGCTCCCCCGATTCGGCCCCAAGCCGATCGTGCCGACCGGAATGGGCCTGGCCGCCCTGGGACTTCTCTACCTGACCCGTCTGGACCTGGACAGCGGCTACGCGGGCGACCTGATGCCCGGCCTGATCGCCTTCGGCGCCGGGGTGGGACTGGTGATCGCACCGTGCATGAGCGCGGCCACCTTCGGCGTGCGCGCGGAGGACGCCGGGGTCGCCTCCGCCGCCGTCAACACCGTCCAGCAGGTGGGTGGTTCGGTGGGCATCGCGCTGCTGAGCACACTGGCCGCCACGGCGGGATCCGACTACCTCGACGGCCGGCAGTCCAGCCCGGAAGCCTTCGCCCACGCCGCCCTGGAGAGCTACGCGACCGCCTATCGCTGGTCCGCCGCGTTCTTCGCGATCGGCCTGCTCGTCACCGCCGTCCTCTTCCGGCCCGGCGCGCCGGCCCCCGCCTCGAAGACGGCCCCCGCCGTGCACATGTGATCCCACCCGGCGGGCCGTCCCGACGCGGCGGCCCACCGGGTGCAGTACTCCACGTGGATCTCCCGGGCGCCGGGCGCCGGGATTTTGTCCAACCCGTGGAACTCGGTGCAAAAATGCCCATGGTTGGGGTGCCCGGGCACGAACCCGGGCCCCTCGCGGGCCACATCGAGGAGCCGTCCGGCGGTTTCCCGGAACACCTTTGCGGTCCCGGTCATGAACAACGTGTCCGCGTGCACGTGTTGTCGAAACAGGTCACGGTTCTCCCGGTGGTGCCGCGCCCGATGGTCGATGTCGGGCCCCTCGCCCGGGCCGACTCCCGCCGGTTCCACGGTCTGCGGCCGGCCCGCGTCCAGCCGCGCCCGCACCTGCTTCCGTCGCGAGGGCGCGAACTGCATCGCCCGAGGCACCAACGCCACGTCGAGCCGCCGTCCTTCCCCGAAGGCCCCGGCCGGCGGGGGATTGCCCCGCATCGGCAGGTGGATCAACGATCGGGGCGAACGGGCCGCCAACAACCACAGTCCGCCGATCACCGCAGCTGCCTCCCGGTCCGGATACGCCCCCAGGTACGCGTCGAGATCCAGTACCACCCCGCGCGCCAACCCGCGCGCGGGGCGCACGACTCGTATCTCCTCCCCGCGCACCCGGGCCCGCGACACCATCACCGGAATCTTCACGCCCCACCCCTACCGCATCCCCCGCCACGCCCGCATCCACGATTCGCCGCATCCCGGGCAATGCCGCACGTCCGGAGGGTCGTTCGATGCGTCCGATGGGTGCGGTAGCGTGCCGGTTGGGTGCGTAACGTGATGGATGTAGGACTATCGGTTATTTTGATCATCGGTTTTTGCTAGGGTCGATCCCGAGGCGAGTGTGCCCCCGCGATGGGGCCGCGCCGCGATTCGCGCGTTCGCCGGATGCGGACCACCTGACGACACGGATCACACGACACCCGACTTTCCACGACCCCCTCCGGGGGTCCGCGCCCGCACGTGTGAGGGCGGTTCGACGGTGCCCGCAGCCGGGCACCCGGGCCTGGGCCGGGGTGTGCGGCACACGAACCGATGTGCGGGGTACGGCGATTCGGCATGCCCGACGGGTACGGGTCGCCTCGGCTGACGAGAGGTCAGGGCCGTTGATGCAAACGTTGTTCAGGGGATGGGGGCGGGTCGCCGGGTTGTTCCCGGGGCCCGGTGATCTGGTGGCGGTGCGTCGTGCACCGGGGCGCGATCTGTTGGCGGGCCTCACCGTCGCGGTGGTCGCCCTGCCACTGGCACTGGCGTTCGGGGTGGCGTCGGGGGTCGGGGCGCAGGCCGGGCTGGTGACGGCGGTGGTCGCGGGGGCGTTGGCGGCCGTGTTCGGCGGATCCAACCTCCAGGTGTCCGGACCGACCGGGGCGATGACCGTGGTACTGGTCCCGGTCGTGCAACGGCACGGCACCGAGGGGGTGTTGATGGTCGGCCTGCTGGCCGGCGTGCTGCTGGTCGCGGTCGCGGTACTGCGCCTGGGCCGGGCCGCGAAGTACCTGCCGTTACCCGTCGTCGAGGGCTTCACCGCGGGCATCGCCGTGGTGATCGCCCTGCAACAGGTACCGGCCGCGTTGGGCGCGGCGGGCGAGGGCGAGAAGGTGTGGCAGGTCGCCGCACACGCCACCGTGCGCTTCCTCGAACATCCCGACGCCGACGCGCCGGCGATGGCCCTGGGCGTCGCGGCGCTGCTCCTGGTCGGCGCCCGTTGGCGGCCGGGCGTCCCCTTCTCGCTGCTCGCGGTGGCCGCCGCGACCCTCCTGGCCGAGGCACTGCCCACCCTCGACGTGGCCCGCATCGGCGCACTGCCCAACGGCCTCCCCGCCCCGTCCCTGGCCTTCTTCGACGCGTCGATGCTGGTCGTGCTGCTGCCGTCGGCCCTGGCCGTGGCCGCCCTGGCCGGCCTCGAATCGCTGCTCTGCGCAAGCGTGGCCGACGGCATGACCACCGGCCAACGGCACGACCCCGATCGCGAACTCTTCGGCCAGGGCCTCGCCAACCTGGCCACCCCCCTGTTCGGCGGCGTCCCGGCCACGGCGGCCATCGCCCGCACCGCCGTCAACGTCCGCGCCGGCGCCTCCTCGCGGCTCGCCGCGCTCACCCACGCCCTGGTGCTCGCGGTGATCGTCTTCAGCGCGGCCGGCCTGGTCTCCCACATCCCGCTGCCCGCCCTGGCCGGCGTACTGCTGGCCACGTGCGTGCGGATGGTCCAGGTGTCCACGCTGACCGCACTCGCCCGCTCCACCCGCGCCGACGCCGCCGTACTCGCGGTCACCTTCGTGGTGACCGTCGCGGTGGACCTGGTCACCGCCGTGGTGATCGGCATCGGCCTCGCCGTGGTCCTGGCCCTGCGCCAGGTGACCCGCTCGGCCCGCCTGGAACCGATCCCGCTACCGGCCGACGAAACCGAAACCGAACCCGAGACCGGTGCCGAGATCGCAGCCGAGACCGAGACCACACCCGCCGCCCCGCACCCGCACCGCCGCATCGCCGTGTTCCGCCTCGACGGACCCCTGTTCTTCCCCGCCGCCCACCGCCTGGTCACCCGGTTGTCCGAGGTACAGGGCGTCCAGGTGGTGATCCTGCGGATGTCCCGGGTGACCGCGATCGACGCGACCGGCGCCGGCGTCCTGGGCGAGGCGATCACCGACCTGGAGGCACGCGGCGTCACCGTGCTGCTCTCCGGCGTCCAGCCGGACCACGATCAGGTCCTGGACGCGCTGCGGATCGCCGAACACCTGCGCCGGGACCACCTGGTCTTCCCCGACACCCGCGGCGCGATCGGCCACGCCCGCGAACTCGTCCGGGCCGACCGCCCGAAACCGGCGGCGCACTGACGGCGCGCGACTGCCGCCGCAGCCCGCCGCTACTCGCCCAGGTAGTGGAACGCGAGCCAGAACACGCCGCCGATGATGTGCGTGACGAACAGGAAGAAGCAGAGCCAGATCAGGATGCCCTTCTCGGTCTGCTTCTGCGTCTCCCGAGGCCGCCGCGCCGGCGCCGAGGGGGCGGCGGGCGGGGCGGGCTCCGGGGTGGGTTCGGTCATCACGTTTCCTCGGGTCAAGGCGGCGTACGAAGTCGGCACGGAGCACCCGACCAAAGTGCACGACCGGGCTGCCCCGCCACGGTAACCGCTGTGCCCGAGCCACCCGCCCGCGACCACCCGCCGCCCGGGCGCACCGCCCCGCTCCCTCGGCCGGCTCCCCCGCCGCCCCGCCGCTCAGCCCTGCCGCTCCGCCAGCACGTCGAGCAGCCGACCGATGCGATTGCTGATGATCATGTCCACCCCCATGTCCAGCAACCGGCGCATCACCCGCGGCGAGTCCACCGTCCAGGCGCTCACCCCGTACCCGTCCGCGTGGCAGCGGGCGACCGAGGCCGCGTCGTACGCCCGCCAGCGCAGGTTGATGTACTCCGGCCGCAGGTCGCGCAACACCGCCGGCTCCGGCACCCGGGCGAACGAGTCGCCGCTGAGCCCGATGTGCGCGTCCGCCGCGTGCTCGCGCACCCGACCCATCGCCACCGGCCCGCCGACGTACAGGATCTGTTCGTTCACCCCGTGCCGGGCCACCGCCTCGACCGCGGGCTCGGCCAGTTCGATCTCGCCGAAGTCGACCATCAACCCGCCCCTGGTGCCCTTGATCAGCTCCAACGCCTCGTCGAAGCTGGGCACTCGATACTTCCCGCGCCGGCCGATCTCGCGCACCTGAGCCAGGGTCAGTTCGCGTACGTGCGCGTTGCGCCACCACAACCGACGCAGCGTCGCGTCGTGCAGCAGCACCAGATGCCCGTCCCGGGTGACCTCCAGGTCGATCTCGACCAGATCCGCGCCCCGGTTCAGCGCGCTGGCCAACGACGGCAGGGTGTTCTCCCGAAAGCGCCGGGGGTCGCCTCGGTGGGCCACGGCCAGGGTCACGACAAGCCTCTCGATCGGGGACCGGCGGGCACACCGTACACGTCGGTCGGCCGACCCGACCTCATCGCGCGGACGGGCCGTCCGACGGGCCGAATCCGTGCAGCAGGGTGTCCACGATCCGGGTCGCGAGCACGTCCGCGTCCTGGCCCCGGTCGTCCTGCGCGGCCTCGTGGATCAGCGCGTAGTAGACGCGTCGGGTCCAGTCCAGGTCCACGTCCGGGCGCAGCAGTCCGTCCTCGCGCGCCCGTCGGAAGAGCCGATCGCAGCGATCGAGCACGTCGGTGTGCACGTGCGCCACCTCGGGGTCGTCGGTGCGCAGCGCGTTCATCGCGAAGCCCCACGCGATCTTCACCCGCAGCACGTTCGCGGTCACCTGGTACAGCGCGACCGCGGGCGGCGTGTTGTCCGGGCGGGCCGCGGTCACCGCGTCGTGGAACTGCCGCGTGGCCCACCCGGTCATCGCCACGATCAACGCCTCGCGGGTCGCGAAGCGACGGTGCACCGTCGTCCTGGCCACGCCGGCGGCCTCCGCGATCTGCTCCATCGTGGCCGCCGGGTTGGCACTGAGCACCCGTTCGGCCGCCTCCAGGATCGCCCGCACGGTGCGCTCGGCGTCCGCTCGCAGCGGTCGCGGCCGGTCACTGGTCCCGCCTGCCTTGGAAGTCACCCCCGAACTGTACGTCAGAGTCGCTGTTCCACCTCTACTTGCATCATCGATGACGCATCTTCTAAGTTAATGGCGTCACCGAAGAGCCATTTAGCGCATGCGGCACCCGTGGTTCGTCACGCCCAAGCCCGCGATCCCCACATCCCGAATATCCCGAAAATCCTGTACCAGAGGGAGCCCTCATGGACCTGCGCCTCAACGACAAGACCGCCCTGGTGACCGGTGCGAGCCGAGGCATCGGCCTGGCGATCGTGACCACTCTTCGCGACGAGGGTGTGCGGGTCCTGGCCGCCGCCCGCACCATCACCCCGGAGCTGGCCGCGACCGGCGCCCACACCATGGTGGTGGACCTGGCCCGTGCGGACGGACCGATCCGACTCGCCGAACGCGCCGCGGCCGAGTTCGGCCGGCTCGACGTCCTGGTCAACAACGTCGGCGGCGGGGACGCGGCCGACAACGATCAGACCGGCGGCTTCCTGAGCTTCACCGACGAGCAATGGCTGGCCTCGTTCGAACTGAACTTCCTGGCCGCCGTGCGCACCACCCGCGCCACCCTGCCCGCACTGATCGAGGCGCGCGGCGCGATCGTGAACATCTCCTCGCTCGGCGCCCGGGCGCCGCACCACGGCCCGGTGCCGTACACGAGCACCAAGGCCGCGCTGACCGCGTTCGGCAAGGCCCTCGCCGAGGAGTTCGGCCCGCAGGGCGTCCGGGTCAACACGGTCTCCCCCGGCGCGGTGCGCACCGCGATGTGGGAGGCGCCGGACGGCTACGGCGCCCAACTGGCCGCGTCCATGGGCCTGTCCCACGAGCAGTTGCTCGCCGCTCTCCCCGGCGCGACCGGCGTGCTCACCGGCCGCTTCGTCGAACCCGCCGAGGTGGCGAGCACCGTCGCCTACCTGGTCTCCCCGCTCGCCGGCAGCGTGACCGGCACCGACCACCTCGTGGACGGCGGCGCCCACAAGGCCGCCTGAACCGAACCAGCCCCCGGGCGCGACCGGGCCGCCCCGAAAAGGGCCCCGTCGCGCCCCGGATCGGCGGCGCCGGCGCACCGCGACCTCACCCCACCCGCGGTCGCACCCCCAGCGCCGGCAACACCGTCTCGCCGACCCGATACGCCTCCTCCAACAGCGGATTGCCGGACAGGATGAACGTGTCCACGCCCAGCGCCTCGAACTCCTGGAGGCGCTCGATCACCTGCGCCGTACTGCCCACCACCGCCGTGCCCGGCCCGGGCCGGAACAGCCCCATCCCGGGCCACAGGTTCGGGTAGACCTCCAACTCCCGTGCCCGGGCCGGCACCCGGCCCCCGTGCTGGCGGAACTGCCGCTCCCACCCGACCCCGTCCGCGTCCGCCGCCTGCCCCAATTGCCGGGCGTAGGTCGCATGGCTGGTCACCTCCAGCAGCCGATCGGCCGCCGCCCACGCCTCGTTCTCGCTCTCCCGCACGATCAGGTGCAGCCGCAGACCGACCCGCAGCTCCCGTCCGTGCGCGGCGGCGCGTTCGCGCACCCGCTCCAGCTTCTCCTTGAGCAGATGCGGCGGTTCACCCCAGGTCAGATAGACGTCGACCTGCTCGGCGGCCATCTCGATACCGGCCGGGGACGAGCCGCCGAACCACAGCGGAACGTGCCCGCCGTCGCGCCGCAACTCGCGAAGCCCCGCGCCGGCCTGCCGCAGGTCGTAGAACCTGCCCTTGTGGTCGAACACCTCGCCGGAGGTGAGCCGCTTGACGATCGACCAGTATTCGGCACTCAGTTCGTACCGCTCGTCGTGGTCCAGATGCAGTCCGTACTCACGAAGGCCCTCGGTCGAACCGTTGACCACGTTGAAGCGCAACCGCCCCGCACCGAACAACGCCTCGAAGCTCAGCGCCATCTTCGCCAGCAACGTCGGCGCGATCAGCCCCGGATGCACCGCGAGCAGCGGCCGGAACGTCGGCGCGGCGGCGGCCAGCACACTGCCCAGCGACCACACGTCGTACAGGTCGGTCGCCAGCAGTGCACCGCTGAAGCCCAACCGGTCCACCGCGCCGCCGAGTTGCTGGAGATAGGCCAGATCGACCGGACGCCGCCCGGCGGGCTCCCACGGATACGGCCCCTCGCGCGGGATCACGTACCACAACACCTCGGCGCTCATCGGGCACCCCCGTGCGCCGGTGCGAGCACCTCGGCGACCCGGGCCGCCGGGCCGGCGGCCTGCGCGGCGGCCACGGTGATCGTCCGGTCGATGAAGCCGCCGGCCGCGAAGATGTCCGCCGCCTCCTGCTGCTCGGCGATGAACGAGGCGGGCACCGGCTCCAGTTGCCACGGCAGCGCGGCCAGCGCCTCGGCCCAGTCCGCCCGTGTCCCCGGCAGTTCGGCCGCGTGCAGTTCGGCCGCCTCGTCGAGGTGCGTCGCCGCCCACTCGTCGGCCCGGCGCAGCGCGGCCACCACGATCGAGAGCAACTCGGTGCGTTCCTCGGCGAACGCCCGGCTCGCGAAGAACACCGAGCGGTCGGTGATCACCTCGCCGACGCGGAGCAACACCCGCAGCCCGGGCTCGCGCCGCGCCGCGACCAACTCCGGCCCCTGCGCGACCCAGCCGGCGATCTCCCCGGCGCGCAGCCGCGCGGCCTGGTCCCGGCCGGCCTCCGGGCGCACCGGGGTGATGTCGTCCCGGTAGGACAAACCGACGTCGTTCAGCGCCTTGGCCACGAAGTGGGTCTGCCACGAGCCGATGCTCAGCACGACCGTGCCGTCCTTGAGGTCCGCCGGGCCCCGGACCGGACCCTCGTCGGCGACCAACAGCGCGCCGTGCTCGGGCCGGGGTGCGGACACCGCGACGTAGACGAGATCGTGGCCCTGCGCCTGGCCGACGATCGGCGGCGTGGAGCCGGTCCCGCCGAAGTCGATGGTGCCGTCGCCGAGCAGTTCGCCGACTCGGGTGCCCTCCACGGGCACCCAGGTCACACTTTCGCCCAGCGGCTCCAGGGCACGTTCCAGGATGCCCAGGCGGGCGAGCAGGTACAGCGACGGGTTGCTGCCGTGGACACCGATGGTGACGGTCATTCAGATCACTCCGGTCGAAGACGGGGAGGAGGACAGGGACAGGGAGGCGGCCATGGGCGCGGCGGCAGGGGCGGGAGCGGGAGCGGTGTGCACCCCGAGATCGGCGAGCAGTCGTCGCCGCAGCGCCGCGAACGCCGGATCGGTGGGGTCGCGCGGCCGATCGACGGCGACCACCTCGTCGGTGACCAGGTGTCCGTCGCGCAACACCGCGACCCGGTCGGCCAGCCGGATCGCCTCCTCGACGTCGTGCGTGACCAACAGCACGGCGGGCCGGTGTACCCGGCACAACTCGCCGACCAGGTCCTGCATGCGCATCCGGGTGAGTGCGTCCAGTGCCGCGAACGGTTCGTCCAGGAGCAGCAGTTCCGGCTCGCGAACCAACGCCCGCGCGAGGGCGACGCGCTGTGCCTCGCCACCGGACAGGGTCGCCGGCCAGGCTTGGGCATGCCCTTCCAGGCCGACCTCGGTCAGCGCGCGCAGCCCGGTGTCCCGGGTCGCCCGACCCCCCGGCAGGCCGACCACCACGTTGCCCAACACCCGCTTGGAGGGCACCAGACGCGGTTCCTGGAAGACGATGGTGCGGGCCTCGGGGACCAGGACGGTGCCGCCGTCGCTGCGATCGAGCGCGCCCAGGATGCGCAGCAGCGTGGTCTTGCCGGTACCGCTGGCCCCGAGCAGCGCGACGAACTCGCCGCGCGCGATGTCCAGATCGACGCCGTCCAGCACGGCGCGGGGGCCGAACTCCCGGCGCAGGCCCCGGATGTGTACCGCGATCTCGGCGCTCATCGGCCCGCTCCGTGACCCTGGCCGCGCCACGGCATCAGCACCCGTTCGAGGATGCGTACGATCATGTCCGCGAACAGTCCCAGGATCGCGTAGACCAGGATGCAGACGGTGAGGATGTCGGTGCGCGAGAAGCTCTGCGCCTGGCTCATCAGATAGCCGATCCCCGCCGTGGAGTTGATCTCCTCGGCCGCGATCAGCGCGATCACGCTCAGCGTCATGGACAGCCGCAACCCGGACAGCAGTGCGGGCAGTGCTCCGGGCAGGACCACCTCACGCACCAGGGCGATCCGGCCGACGCCGAAGCTGCGCATCGCCTCGACCAGCTTGCGATCCACGTTGCGCACCCCGCCGGAGGCGGAGACGTACATCGGGAACGCGGTGGCCACCGCGATCAGGATCACCCGGGCCGATTCACCGATGCCGAACCACACCATGAACAGCGGGACCAAGGCCAGGAAGGGCACCGTGCGCAGCAACTGCACGGAGGAGTCGAGGAGTTCCTCGCCGAGTCGGGAGAAGCCGGTGAGCACGCCCAGGGCCAGCCCGATGGTCAGCCCGAAGACCAGGCCCAGGCCGGCGCGGCCCAGCGACACGCGGAGTGCGTCCGGGAGTTGGCCGTTGTCCCACATCTCGCGCGCGGCGCGCAGCACGTCGGCGGGCGAGCCGAGCAGGTCGGGGCTGAGCGCGCCGCTGTGCGAGGCCCAGGCCCAGCCGCCGATCAGCGCGAGCGGACCGATGGTGCGCAGCGCGGGGCTGAGGAAACGCGGCCGCGGGCGCGGCAGTCGCGGGCGCGGGGTCACCAGGCCGGGATACTCGCGCGTGCGGACTTCGGCGGCGACCTGTGTGGGCGCGGTCATCCGGTCGCTCCGGCGAGGGTGGCCACGTCCAGCAGGTGCGGCTTGACGTCGACCAGGCTCGGGGTGACCTTCTGGTCCAGGAAGAACTTGGCGACCTTGCCGAAGCGCTCCACGTCGGCGGGCCGGATCGGCTCGACCGTCGCGCCCTGCCTGGTGAAGTCGGCCTGGACGCGCTTGGGTTCGGCGCCGTACGCGGTGGGCCCGGAGTCGGTGAAGACGTTGATGTACGCGGCCGGGTCGGCGATCTCCTTGGTGCCGGCCTCGTGCAGGTAGGCGTAGAAGGCCTTGATCACCTCGGGGTGCTTGTCCGCGAACGCGTTGCGCACCGCCCAGACCGAGTAGTTGTCCGAGCCGAGCGCGCGGCCGTCGGCAAGGAAGCGGGCGTTGCCGGAGGCCAGCGCGGGCACCGAGTAGGTGGCCCAGGTGGCCCACGCGTCGACCTGACCGGCGGCGAACACCGGTGCGGTCTGGTCGGCCCGCAGGTAGACCCGCTCGACCTTGTCCGCCGGGATGCCCGCCTGTTCGAGCGCGGCCAGCAGCAGGTATTCGCTGGTCCCACCCTGCGAGCAGGCCACCTTCTTGCCGACCAGGTCCCGGATCGAGTCGACCTTCGAGTCGCTCTTCACCAGGATGCCCTCGCCGGCGAGGTCGGGGGCGGTGGCGCCGAACAGCTTGAAGCTCGGCTTTTGTCCGAGCGCGGCGACGGCGGAGGTGATCGAGCCGAGCGCGACGTCGAGTTGGCCGGCGTTGATGGCCTGTGCGGCCGGTGCGAACGGGCCCGCGCTGCCGGTCCACGAGACCTTGGCGCCGACCTTGGCCAACGCCGCGTCCAGCGATCCGTCCTTCTTGCCGAGCGCGAGTACACCGTTGTTGCCGGGGTCGGGAATCCGCAGCGTCACCCCCGCCTTGGCGTCGCCGCCGGTGGACGCCTTGGCGTCCTTCGACGAGGAGCCGCAGCCGGTCAGCCCGATCAGCGTCGCGGTCGCGAGCGCGACGGCGGACAGCAGACGGGTGCGACGAGGGGACCGGCTACTCATGGGATGCCTCCAACGTGGATATGCGGAACGGTTCGGGGTCGAGCGACGATGCGGATGTGGTTGCCCGGCCGAGCGCCCCGGCCGAGTCGGGGTTACGCGGGGACGATCGGGTCGGTGTGCGGCGTGCGTCGGCGAGTTCGCGGGCCAGCCGCAGCGGCTCGGGGGCCGCCCACGCGTGCACGTCCACCGGCGCGGCCAGGAAGCCCTGCGCGTGCAGGAAGCGTTCCTGCCGGGCGAGCAGGTCCAGCCGTTCCGGCGACAGGTCGATCCGCAGCGTGTCCGGGCCGAGTTCGCGGTACGCGCCGGCCACCCCGAGCGCGCCCGCGCCGGTCTCGGCGCCCAGGATCCGGGCCACCTCGGCGGGATGCCCGGGGGCCCAGTCGGCGGCCTCGACCAACACCGCGAGGAACCGGATGACCAACCCCGGGTGGTGGTCCAACAGATCCTGGTGCACCGTGATCGGCCGGGGCGTGCCGTTGTTGATCCGGGCCGCGGGGTCGATCGCCGCGTCCAGGTCGATCGCCACCACCGCGCCGTGCCGCGCGGCGGCCTCGACCGCGAGCGCGCCCTTGACGTAGACGGCGTCCACCTCACCGCGGCCGAGCGCGGCCAACTCGGCTTCCCACTGCCCGATTCCGGCCGCCGCGGGCACCTCGACCGGGTGCGCGTCGGCCAGGCTCGCACCGGCGAGCGAGAGCGCTCCCGCGAAGCCGTGCAGGGCCATCGCCCGCCAGAAGTCGATCGCGATGTCGTGCCGGGGAACAGCCAGCCGCACACCGCGCAACTGCTCGGGGGCGGCGATGCCGCTGTCCGCCCGGACCAGGATCGCCTGGCTCTCCTCGATCCAGGTCAGCCCGACCAGCCGGGTCGCCTCGCCCCGCGAACGCGCCCACAGCGCGGGCACGTTGCCGCCCTCGCGGAAGAGTCCGGGCAGCGCGTGCGTGTAGTGGTGGTCGGCGGCCACCTCGGCCGGGACGTCCTGGAGCGAACGCACGGTGATGCCCTCGGCCGCGAACTCGGCGTCGAGCAGGCCCAGATCGGCCGCGATGCCGGTGGCGGTGGGGACGGGACAGCGGGTGAACCACAGTTCGTCGGGACGGGCGCCGGTCACGGCGGTCATGGCGATACTTCCGTTCGCGTTCGTAGCGGCGGCGAGGGGGTCCGCGGCCCGGCTGGGCACGGCGCGGATCGACCCGGGACCGAACCGGTCCGGGCAGGGGGCAACGGATCATGCGAGGTGACGACCTACGCTGCGCGGACGCCGCGACAAGCAGGTGCGCAGGCACAGGCGCAGACGACGGCGCAGATGCCGACGCCGACGGTTCGATCAGCGGCGATCGCATCGATCGTCGGGCGCGGGGGTACGCAGCTTCGGTGCGGCGGTGGTTCAGCGACAGCCGGCGCTGGCGACGCGCGCGAGGTCGATGTGCCGGCGGCTGGTGAGCAGCGCGCGGGCGGTGGAGAGCGGCGCGGTGTACAACGCGTCTGCGGACACCGGGGCCTCCCTCTCGATTTCGTCGATCACCGGCGCGGTCGAGCGCCGGCGCACCGAATGGTGCATCGGCTGGATCCTGGCACGATCCACACCGTACGATCAAACCTTCCCACGATGTGGGATGTCCGGATGCGCTCCGACGCGATCCGTGGCACACAGTCGTCCATCGGCTTGCCGTATGGTGAAAACCTGCTGTCGAACGGCGAGTTGGGGGATGTCGGTGGACACGCCGGACACGATGCACCCGGAAGAAGACGCGCCGAACGTCGCGGACCCGCCGGCCGCGCACGCACCGCGCGCGACCGCCGCACCGTCCGGGGCGCAGGCCGTGCAACGGGCGCTGGGCATCCTGCACTGTTTCCGGGCCACCGGCACCGATCTGAGCGCCTCGGACATCGCCCGTCGGCTGAGCCTGTCGGTGTCCACCGCCCATCGCCTGGCCCGCACCCTGGTCGGCGCGGGCTTCCTCGATCAGGACGACCGCACCAGCCGCTACCGACTGGGCCCGGTGGTCGCCGAGCTGGGCCTGCTGGCCTACCACCAACGCGGCCTGCACCACGCGGCACCCGAGTTGGAGCAGTTGTCCCGGCGTACCTCGGCGACCTCCGACCTGGCCATCCGCAGCGGCCGGCATGCGCTGGTCCTGGTCGGCAGTTCGGTACAACCCGGCACGGGGCTCGGGCTGCGCCGCCCACTGCACTCGACCGCATTGGGCAAGGTGCTGCTGGCCTGGGCGGATCCGGCGGACGGCGGGCTGGAGCCGCTGTTGCCGCTCGCCCCGCAGACCGCGCGCACCGTGGTGGATCCGGTCGCGCTACAGGCCCAGTTGCAGGCCGCCCGGGCGATCGGCTACGCGCTCAACGACGGCGAATCGGTGCCGGGGGTGCGCACCCTGGCGGTGCCGATCCTGAACCGGGCCGGCCACGCGCACGCCGCCCTGGCCGTGCGGTCCACGCCCGCCGTGATGACCGACGAGCGCATCCCGTGGTTCCGCGATCGGGCCCAGGCGTGCGCCGACGCCCTGGAGGTACTGCTGCTGCCGCCGCATCGCCGTCGGCTGCGCGAGTCGGGGCTGCCCACGGAATAGGGCGGGGCCGACGCGAAAAGGGGTCCGCCCCACACCTTCGGTCGGAAGGCGCGGGGCGGACCCGGGATCGAGCGGCGGTCAGGCCGCGGCGACCAGCGCGTCGCGACCGAGCGCGCGGGTGCGAGTGGCCGTGACGGTCGTGGGCGACCCGGCCTTGCCCGCCGACTTGGGGGCGAACACCGCCAGTCGCAGGAAGGCGAACCGGGCCAGTCCGGCGATGCCCGAGGCGACGAGGTAGGTGCCCTGCTCGACCATGATGCTCGGCGCGGCCTGGACCGCGTGCAGGCCGAGCATCGCCGCCGTGGTGAACAGGTAGGCGACCGCCGCCGAACCGCCTGCCTGGAAGTGCGCCTTGAGGTCGGCGCGGCCCGCCCGGAAGGCGAACCGGCTGTGCAGTTCGGTCGCCAGGATGGTGCCGGCCACGGTGACGATCGCGTTGGCGACCGGGATCGGCAGGTGTCCGGAGAGCGCGACGAGCGCGGCGCTGGAGGCCAGCCCCGTACCGCCACCGAAGACCACGAAGCGAGCGAAGGAGGCGACCGTGCCGGGCGTCGACGGCTGAGTGGTGTTCTGCTCTGCGACCCGGCTGCGGTTGTTCACGTGACTCTCCTTGACCCCCTGCGAGCCCTGTCGGCCCGTCGGATCAAACCTAGGGATCGCGCAACACATTCCCCATGGGGCCCACTTCCCTCTCTCGGTAGGGCTGGCCCCACCCCGCTCCGGCGGGTTCACCCCGGGGCGATGTGAACGCCGGCACAGCCGGGAGCGACGAAGTGATGGCGACAATCCCTACCAAATACGAGCAAAGCTCCGCCGGTTTCCGTCGATCGTGACCCCTCCTCCGCCCTTCCGAGCATCGACCGGCCGTCGATGTCTGCCTCGTCACACCACACCGTGTGTGCCACATCACTCACGCGGGGCGACATTCGCCCCCAGGTGTACCGAGAGGCGACCCCGGCCGGCGAACCGAGGCCCGAGCCCGAACCCGGGTCGCCGAACCGTCTCCATCCACATGGGTGAGGCGACCCGGTAGCATTAGTTTGGTGAGCACACGAATCGCGGACCTCGGCACCGGCGGCGCACCCCTGCTCGGCGAGCCGCTGCCGGTGGAGCTGGCCAACACCCGCTACGCGGTGCGGGGCGTGCCGCACGAGGGCTTGGCCGAACCGGAACACCTGGCCGCCTGGCTGCGCGACATCGCGCCGCGCCTGGCCGGCCCGCCCTCGGAGGCCGCGCTGCTCGCGGTGGACGCGGCGGACCTGGCGGCGGTACTCGACCTGCGCGAGTGCGTCGCCGCGCTGCTGCGGGCCGCGATGACGGACACCGCGCCGGCCGCCGACGTGCCGACCCGGCTCAACGCGTACACCCGCGCGGCGCCGCGCTGGCGCGAGCTGACCTGGCCGACGGCGGACACCCGCACCGAGGCGGCGCCGATCGCCGCGGTGCTGGCCGAGCTGGCGGACGCCACGATCGACCTGGTCACCGGTCCCGACCGGGCCGAGCTGCGGCCCTGTCACGGCCCGGGGTGCGTGCTGCACTTCGTCAAGAACAACCCGCGCCGCGAATGGTGCTCCGCCGGCTGCGGCAACCGCGCCCGGGTGGCCCGGCACTACCAACGCACCAAGAACGCTCCCCAGGCGTGAGCCCGCCCCGGTCCTCGGGGTTGCCCGGCGGACGCCGGAGATAAGGGAAGCCCCCTGAAGACCGGAACGAACGCCTCCGCAAGACTCTGGGGCATTCCCAGCGAGAGGCTTCGATTTCCCATGCGCGTTTCCCGGTTCTCCGGCGTGTCCGCCCGCTCGTCCGCCGCCGCAGTCGCCGTTCTGATCGCCTCGACGCTGCTCACCGGCTGCCTCGGCAAGGACGACGACAAGAAGAAGGACGACAAGGGCAGCTCGACCGGGACCAAACCCCCGATGATCACCATGCCGCCGGCACCGACCCTGCCGGCGAAGACCGATCCGTCGACCGGCAAGCCCGCCACCGGCGGCGGCGGCGCCACCCCGTCCGGGACCCCGACCAAGACCAGCGGCCGGGTCAAGATGGTCAAGCTGCACAAGGGTGACTGCATCAACGAGCAGGGCGAGAACATCGACATCGTCGCCTGCACCACACCGCACGACGCGGAGGTGGTCGGCGAGTACACGCTGCCGTCGAACATGTCGCCGACGAGCATGACCTTCCAGGAGGACATCGCCAAGAAGTGCACCGAACTGGTCACCGGTGCCGCCCAGCGCAACAGCGACATCGAACTCTCCAAGCTCACCATGCGCCCCACCGCGGGAAGCCGGCTCAACGAGAACGACCGCGACCTGACCTGCCTCCTCAAGCGCACGGACCACGGTCGGCTCACCGCCCCACTGAAGTAGCCGCGGGCGGGCGGCAAGCCCAGCGGCACCGCAGCGGCTGCGAGGCGGTGCGGCGGCCCGCCGCCCGAAAACCCCGGCGTCGCCGTCGGCACGGCGGCCATCGCCGCCACCGCCGGGACATCCGGCACACCCGCACCGACCGGGGCGTCTCCCTTCGGACGCGGCCCGACGCGGCCCGACAACCGGCCCCTATCCGAACCCGCTTGACGAAAGCGGGAGTTGCCACCGCCGAACCCGCTTGACGTAAGCCGGAGTTGGCACCGCCGAACCCGCCCATCGCGCGGTGCCGGCAGGCCCGCGGGACGGCGATCGGCCACCGCGACACTCGCCCCGGCGGACGAGCCGGCTCGGCGGGTGCCAAGGGACCCACCCCGAGCGGCGCCCTCGCGACCCGCGGCCGCACACCCTGCGACGCAGCGGACGTGCACCACACACACGGCCGGATGCGTGCCCGGTCGGCGGCAGTGGGCCCGGTCGCCTCCGATCCGGCGAACATCCCGCGCCGCCGCACCAAGTCCCCGCAGTCCCGGCTCGGCCCCATCCGGCTGCCCGTACGGGTAAGCCCTGCTCGTCCGCGCCCCGCCCCGCCGCCCGCGAAACCGCGCCCGCACCGGACCGCGCCAATATCGCGTTCTGTTCGAGTGATGTCCCAATCCTCGCTGATTCACCCGTTCGAGCGGCATGTGCTCCACACGCCCGATCCGCCCCACCCGTCCGCGTAGCCTGGCGCCCGCGACGGTGCTTCCCCTGCCCGACGAGGCCCTGCCCCGCCTACACGGGAGCACCCGAACACCCCCGCCGGCGGCCGCAATCGGCCCGCCGCGTGGTCCGCAGGACACCCGCACGATTCGTTCCGACTTTTTCGAGGATGCCGATGGTTCTCGCTGGATCGTCCCCCGGAGGCCGACGGCCGGCCCTCGCGTGGGTTCTCCCCTTCCTCGTGACCGCCGCGTGCGCGGTCGCGGCCGTGGCCGCGGTCTCCTCCCAGGCTCGCCCCGCGGTGGCCTTGTGCGGTGGAATCGCGACCGTCGCCGTCGCCGTGTGCGCCGCCGAGGCGGGCCGCCGCGGGCGCACGATCGCGCAACTGCACGTACGACTCCAGCAGCAACAGGTCGGGCTGCGCCGCCGACTCGCCGCACAGGAACAGGAGACGGTCCGGCTGGCGGAGGAGATGTTGCCCGAGGCGATCGGCCGCCTCCAGGCCGGCGAGCCGGTACCGGAGGTGATGCGCAAGGTCGCCCCGCAACCGGAAGACCCGACCGAATTCGCGGTCGCACACCGCAATGTGATCCGCTCGGTGATCGACACGGTCAGCGCCGAGGAGGACCTGCGCGATTCCGCCCAGCGCGCGTTCGTCAACATCGCTCGCCGCGTCCAGGCCACCATTCACCAACAGGCCCAGGACATGCGGGACATGGAGGACCGGCACGGCGACGACCCGGTCGTCTTCCGCGACCTCCTGCACCTGGACCACGGCAACGCGCTGATCGGTCGGATGGCCGACAGCATCGCCGTGCTCGGTGGCGCCCGCCCGGGTCGCCAGTGGGAAACCGACATCGGCATGTACAGCGTGTTGCGCGGCGCCATGTCGCGCATCCTGGACTACCGCCGGGTCAAGCTGCACTCGGTCGTCGAGGTCGCGGTGATCTCGCAGCACGTCGAACCGCTGATCCACGCGATCGCCGAACTGCTCGACAACGCCACCCGATACTCGCCGCCCTCGACCACCGTGCACCTGAGCACCACCGAGGTGCAGACCGGCATCGCGGTCGAGATCGAGGACGCCGGCGTCGGCCTGAGCGAGGAGGCCCGCCGCCGGGCCGAGCGCATCCTGTCCCTGGACGGCGCCGCGCTCAACCTGGGCGACCTCGGCGAGACGCCGCGACTGGGCCTGACCGTGGTCGGCCGCCTCGCGAAGGCCAACAACTTCAAGGTGATGCTGCGCCCGTCGGCCTACTCCGGCGTACGCGCGGTCGTGGTCATCCCGCAGAACCAGATCACCGCGAACGTGCCGCCGATGTACCCGATGCCCGAGCACCTCCAACACCTGGACGAACTCCCGTCCCTGCACGACATGATGACCGACACGCCGGTCGTCACCGAGTTCGGCGCGAACGGGCTGCCGCAACGCCGTCGACGCAACCTGGGCACCGTCCCCCGCGCCGCGGCACCGCGCGGCGAGCACCGCGCGACCGGCCCCAAGCCCACCACGCCGAGCGTCGACGACACCCCGCCGGGACTCGGCCTGGACGCCTTCCTCAGTGGCATCAACGGCGAACTTCCGTCCGGTGAACGGCGATCCGAGAGCAGGGACGATACGTGGGACGACGGGGGATATCGATGACGGGCTACCGACCGAACATGGACTGGATGCTCGCCGATCTGGCGAAGAGCGTGCCGTTCACGCGCTACATCGTGCTGCTCTCCGCGGACGGCCTGCGGATGGCCCAGCACAACACCGCGGCGGACACCGCCGACCGGCTCGCCGCCGCGTGCGCCGGCCTGCAGAGCCTCGCCGCGGCGATCGCGTCCGAATTCCCCAAGGGGGACGGCCGGATGCGCCTGGTCGTGATCGAAGTCAACGGCGGCTACTTCTACATGATGGCCGCCGGCGCCGGCGCGTATCTCGCGGTGCTGGCCGACGGTCAGGTGGACACCGGTCTGCTCGGCCATCGGATGCGCGACCTGGTGATCCGGATCGGCGAACACCTCACCAGTCCGCCACGCCGCGACGGGGCCTTTCCGTGATCGTGCCGCAGCGCTCCCGGCGCGATCCATACCCCGAACGGCTGTACATGGTCGGGGAAAACCCCGAGGACCGGCACCGGTTGGACCTCGTCACGCTGTTCGTCGCCAAGCACGAACCCGAGCGCGGGATGGCTCCCGAGCTCGCCGCGATCCTGCGGATGTGCGAACAGCCGTTGTCGATGGCGGAGATCTCCGCCCACATGCGGTTACCGACCAGCGTGCTGACCCTGGTGCTCCTGGACATGGTCGACACGGATCAGCTCGAGGCGCGGGCCCCGATCCCGACCGCGTCGTTGCCCGACATCGATCTGCTCAAGGCGGTGATGCATGGACTACAAAGGCTCTGAGACCCTCGCCGGACCGCGCCCCGAGGACATGCTGCCCGCGACGGCCGCCGCCGCGGTCAAGGTGGTGATCGTCGGCGGCTTCGGCGTCGGCAAGACCACCCTGGTCGGTGCGGTCAGCGAGATCCGACCGCTCACCACCGAGGAGACGATGACCCAGGCGGGCGTCGGCATCGACGACCTCGCGGGCATCGAGCACAAGACCACCACGACCGTGGCGATGGACTTCGGTCGGATCAGCCTCGACGAGCGCCTGGTGCTCTACCTGTTCGGCACCCCCGGACAGGAACGCTTCTGGTTCCTGTGGAACGGCCTGTTCGACGGCGCGCTCGGTGCCGTGGTCCTGGTCGACACCCGGCGCCTGGAGGTGTGCTTCGACGTGCTGGGCCGACTGGAGGACCGCGGCGTGCCGTTCGTGGTCGCGGTCAACACGTTCCCCGAGTCGCCGGTCTACTCGATGGACGAACTACGCGGCGCGCTCGACCTGGACGAGTCCGTACCGATGGTCGACTGCGACGCCCGCAGTCGGGGTTCGAGCCGGGACGTCCTGCTGGCCCTCATGCAATACCTCTACACGCTCACCACGAACCGGGAGATGCAATGACCGCTCCTCCCCCCGTTCCGCCGCCCGGCTGCCCCGCGCACGCGGGCGCGACGGCCACCGAGGGCATCACCAGGTTGTACGGCCCGGAGACCATCGCCGACCCGGGCGCCGCGTACGAGAGGTTGCGCGCCGAATACGGAGCGGTCGCACCGATCCTGGTCGACGGCGACTTCCCGGGCTGGCTGGTCCTGGGCTACCGGGAAAACCTGGAGGTCATGCGCACGCCGAGCCGATTCTCCCGGGACGCGCGCAACTGGCGCGATTGGCGCGAGGGTCGCATCCCGCCGGACGCCACCATCCTGCCGATCATGGAGTATCGCCCGGACTGCGTGTCCACCGACGGCGCCGAGCACCAGCGGCTGCGCACCGTGGTCACCGAGAGTCTGGACCGGTTCGACCGACGCGGCATCCGCAAGCACGTCCAGCGACTCGCCCACGACCTGATCGACCGGATCGCGGCCGACGGTCACGCGGACCTGGTCGCCCAGTACGCGCAGCAGTTGCCGATGCTGGTCATCGCGCAGCTCTACGGTCTGCCCGACGCGATGGGCCCGCGCCTGGTCGAGGCCAGCGCCGAGCTGATGATGCAGAGCGAACGCGCCCTGGAGTGCAACGAGTTCATTCTCCAGACGCTGCGCGACCTGGCCGACCGCAAGCGCGTCGAGCCGGCCGCCGACTTCCCGTCCTGGCTGCTCGAACACCCGAACAAGCTGTCCGACGACGAAGTCCTGCACCACCTGCGGCTGGTGATGGTCGCGGCGAACGAGCTGACCATCTCGCTGATGGCGAACACGATGCGGGTGGTCCTGACCGACGACCGGTTCGCCGCCTCGTTGGCCGGCGCGCGGTTGAGCCTGCCCGACGCGGTCGAGCAAGTCCTCTGGGACGAACCGCCGTTGTGGGTCATCCCGGGTCGCTGGGCGCTGGTGGACACCGAGTTGGGCGGGCGTCGGATCAAGGCGGGCGACCTGCTCGTACTCGGCGTGATGGCCGGCAACGTCGACCCGCAGATCCGTACCGACCTCACCGTGCCGGTCCACAACAACCGGGCCCACCTGGCGTTCAGCGGCGGCGCGCACCTGTGTCCGGGACAGGACATCGGTCGAGCCATCACGGACACCGCGATCGACACGCTCAACAGCCGACTGCCCGATATCCGGCTGGCCCACCCCGACCGCCCCCCGGCCTGGCACGCGGCCACCTGGGCCCGCTATCTCACCTCGCTACCGGTCGAGTTCACCCCGGTTCCCCTGGTACCACCCGCCGAATGGACCCGCCCCCCACGCCCACCCCGCCCCACCACCCCACCGCAACCCCCGCCGGCCCCCCTACCCACCACATGGTGGACCCGCCTCACCACCTGGCTCTTCGGCTGACCCAGGGAGGGTGCGCGGCCAACCCCCCACACCCTCCCCACCACAGCCCGGGCAACGAACCCCTCCAGCCCGTCCGGCACTTGAGGACAACCGAATTCCCACCCCACCAGACCGCAACCCGGGGGAGGAACCCCCTTCAGCCCGTCG
>NZ_JBEXUX010000023.1:38413-140714 GCF_040629175.1 Embleya sp. NPDC005971
CCGGCGCTTGAGGACAACCAAAGCTCGGCCCCACCACACCGCAACCCGAGGGGCGAACCCCCCTCCAGCCCGTCCGGCGCTTGAGGACAACCAAAGCTCGGCCCCACCACACCGCAACCCGAGGGGCGAACCCCCCTCCAGCCCGTCCGGCGCTTGAGGACAACCAAAATCCCGCCCCACCACACCGCAACCCGAGAAACGAACCCCCTCAGCCCGTCCGGCGTTTGAGGACCCCGCGCGCTCAGTGCCCGGTGATCACCCGCAACAACGCCCCGACCGCATCCGCCACCGCCCCGCGCGAAGCGGAAAGCGCCGGCCGCGGATCCGCCTTCCCCGGCTCGGCCACCAACCGCGACCGCAACGTCCCGGTGTAGGCGATGTTGAGCGCCGTGCCCACGTTGATCTTCGTCATCCCAGCGGCCACCGCACTCCGCAGCTCGTCGTCCGGCACCCCCGAGGACCCGTGCAGCACCAGCGGTACGTCCACCGCCGCCCGCAACCGCGCGATCAGTTCGTGGTCGAGCGTGGCGGTCCGATCCAGCATCGCGTGGCTGCTGCCGACCGCGACGGCCAACGCGTCGACGCCGGTCGCCCGCACGTACGCGGCGGCCTCGTCCGGATCCGTCCGGGCCCCCGGCGCGTGCGCGTCGAGCGCCGGATGCCCCGGCTTGCCGCCGACTTCGCCGAGTTCGGCCTCCAGCGTGATCCCGCGCTCGTGTGCCCAGGCCACCGCGTCCGAGGTGGCCGCCACGTTGTCCGCGTAGCTCAGCCGCGACGCGTCGAACATGACCGAGCTGATCCCGGTCCCCTCGACGGCGTGCAACAGGTCCACCGATTCGACGTGGTCCAGGTGCAGCGCGACCGGTACCGCAGCCTCCTCCGCCAACACGCGACACGCGGCCGCGAACGGACCGAGCCGCCCGCGTCGGAACTTCACCGCGTTCTCGCTGATCGCCACCACGACCGGCAGCCCCGCCGCCTCCGCCGCGATCAGCACCCCCTCGGCGTGCTCCAAGGTGATCACGTTGAACGCGGCCACCCCCACCCCGTCCGCGCGCGCCGCGTCGGTCAATATCCCCGTCGAGGTCAACGGCATGTCATCTCTCCTCGTGAACGATCCCGACCACCATCAACCCCGAGCCCAGCCATCCCAAGCCCAGCCGTCCCGCGCCCGGCCGTCCCGCGCCCGGCAACCCCGAGCCCACCCGCGCCCGGACCCGCGCGGACACCGGCCCGCGCCCCGCCGAACCCTCGGCCGTACCTCATCGCGGCGGCTCCACCACATCGACCCGCACCCTCGGCCGCCAGGTCCGGTACAGCTCGCCGTCCACGTCCCCCGCCACCGGCGCGGCCACCGCCGCCGCCGACAGGGCCACCGCGTCCCGCAACCGGTCCGGCCAAGGGCTGCCCTCGGCCAACCCGCGCGCCAACGCCGCCACCGCCGCGTCCCCCGCGCCCGTGGCGTTGCCGTGCACCGAAGTCGGCGGCGCGGCCCGCCACCATCCCGCACCGGTCCCGGCGACCATGCCCTCCGAACCGAAGGAGGCAACCACCGCCGTGTCGGCCCGCGCCTCGCGCAACAGCCGCGCCACCGCCCGCAGCGGATCGCTCTCGCCCGTCGCCGCGAGCAACTCGTCGGCGTTCGGCTTGACCACGTCCGGCCCGGCCGCGACCCCGGCCACCAACGCCGGCCCCGACGCGTCCAGCAGCACCGGCACCCGCGCGGCGCGCGCAAGCGTCACCAACTCCGCGTAGCCGCCCGCCGCAACCCCCGGCGGCAGACTCCCGGAAAGCACCAACACCGTTGCCCCAGGCAAGAGTTCGGCCGTGGCGGCAACCACCCGCGCCCACTCCTGCGCGGTCCGCGCGGCGCCGAGTTCGTTGAGCGAGGTCGCGCCGCCCGAGCCGGTCTCCACGATCGTGGTGGTGCTGCGCGTCTCGCCCACCACCGGCACCGCCGTCAACGCGATGTCCGCCGCCGCGAGATCGGCCCGTATTCGTTCGCCCGTCACGCCGCCCAGCGGGGCCACCGCCGCGACGGCGACCCCCAGCGAACGCAACACGCGTGCGACGTTGATGCCCTTGCCCCCGGCGCGCCCGCCGACCGACACCGGCCGATTCGCGCCGTCCCGGATCATCCGGTCCAGGTGGTAGGTGACATCCCAGGCCGGATTCGGCGTCACCGTGAGGATCACGAGGTCTCCCGCCGGTCCCGGGCCCCGCCGCCGCCGTTCGTCACGACGCGTCCAACACCACGGACCGGGTCAGGTGCCTCGGCTCGTCCGGGTTCAGCCCCCGGCCCTCCGCGACGGCGACCGCGAGCTTCTGTACTCGGACCAATTCCGCCATCGGGTCGAGCGCACCGGCCACGAACATGCCGCCGGTGGCCGCGACCTGTTCGGCGAGGCCCTCCGGCACCGGCCCGAACACCCAGGTGATCCGGTTCGGCGCGGCGATGCTGATCGGCCCGTGCCGGTACTCCATCGCCGGGTAGCTCTCGGTCCAGGCGCCGGCGGCCTCGCGCATCTTCAGCGCGGCCTCCGCCGCGAGACCGGTCGACCAGCCCGAGCCCAGGAAGGTGAACTGCTCCGCCGCCACGAGCGCGGCGTCGGGCACCCAGGCAACAGCCGTCTCCGCGTCCCGTACCGCCGCCGCCGGGTCTTCCCCGACGTGCGCCCGCAGCAGCGCGAGCGCGGTGGTGGCGAACCGGGTCTGCACGACGGACTGTTCGTCCGCGAAGTCGAGCATCACGATCTCGTCCGCCGAGGTCATGATCGGCGTGCCCGGCGTGCCGGTGATCGCGGTCGTCGCGACGGCGCCGCGAATGTCCGCCAGCAGCCGCAACACCTCGGTGGTGGTGCCCGAACGGGTCAACGCGATCACCCGGTCGTAGTCCCGCACGCCGGGGAACTCCGACGCCGCAAAGGCGTCGGTGACCCCGAGCCCGGCACGCTCACGCAGCACCGCATACGCCTGACCGATGAACCACGACGTCCCACACCCGACGATGGCCACCCGCTCACCGGACTTGGGCAGTCCCACACAGTCCCCGGCCAACGCGGCGGCCCGCGCCCACAACTCGGGCTGGGTGGCGATCTCGGCAGAGGTATGGCTCACGGTCGTCATGGCGCTCCCGGGTCCTTGGCAGTGCGCACTGCTGCACTCCCATGCTTGAAACTATTCATTTGATAGCAGTTTCAAGCACGAATGAGCAATCCCGCGCGCTCCATCACCGCCCAATAAGCCCTATTAATCCCAAATCTCCCCCATCCCACCAGCGCCGCAGCGCCGCAGCTCGGCACCGCGGCCGCAGGAGGCACAGCATCGCGGCGACGAGGGTTGGCAAGGTGGCAACACGGAGCGAGCGGAGCCGCGCGGGGCAGAGCTGGTTGCCGGCATGAGGCGATCGGAGCAAGTCGACGGCTTGGCGACGAGGGCCACGCGGTGAGCGGGGTTGCGCAGCGCCGAGGCGACAACACCGGCGGTGACCCGAAGACAACCGCACCAGCACGCAACCACACAGGCGAACCACACGAAGGCAACCCGCGCCAGGAGACAACGCAAACGCCACACCCGAACAAGCGACCCGAGCCGCCCCCACAAGCAGGCAACACGGACGCGACCGCACCGGCGTGCCACGCAGGAACGACCACCACCGGGCCGTCCCGAACCGACGCTCGGCCCGCCGTGTGGGTTGATCGGCCCAAGGGCGGGTGGTGCCGGGACCCGGGTGGTTCCCGTATCGGCCGCGCCGCAGGTGGATGGGGTGTGGGGCTGTCGTTCGTGAGGCTGCGGCGTTACATTGGCGCGGCTCGCGGAGCAGGGCGTCGGGCGTGGGTTCGCGCCGGGGTCTGCTGCTTGATCGACGGGGGATCCGTACACATGGGAGAGGCCGACAACCGGGCCGCCTGGGGGCCGTTGGTTGCCGATCTGGCGCGGCGGCGGGCCGGGTCCCGGGCCATGGGTGGGCCGGCGAAGGTCGCCCGATACACGGCTGCGGTACCGGGGCGGCTGCCCGCCCGGGCCAGGGTCGCCGCGCTCCTGGACGAGGACTCGTTCGCCGAACTCGGCACGCTCACCGGCGGCGCGGAAATCCCCTCCGACGCGTTCGTCGCCGGTTCCGGCCTGATCGACGGCCGCCCGGTGTTCGTCGGCGCCGAGGACTTCACCGTCCAGGGCGGCTCGATCGGCCCGGGCGCCGCCGCCAAGCGGGCCCGGCTGGTCCGCCTGGCCGGCCAGGAACGCGCGCCGCTGGTGACCCTGCTCGAAGGCGCCGGCCACCGCGCGGGCAACGCACTCGCCGGGCACACCGCGACCCCCAACGACCTCCAGGCCCTGGTCGATCTCGCCGGCCTGGTCCCCACCGTCGCGATCGTGCACGGCCCGTCCGCCGGACACGGCGCGCTGACCGCCCCGCTGTCCGACTTCGTGATCATGGTCGAGGGCACCGGCGCCCTGTTCACCGCCGGCCCCCCGCTGGTCGCCGCCGCCACCGGCGAACGAGTCGACAAGCACACCCTCGGCGGCAGCCGGGTGCACTGCGTGGTCAGCGGCGTCGCACACAACGCCGTGCCCGACGATGCGGCCGCGCTCCGACTGGCCCGCCGATACCTCTCCTACTTCCCGTCCCACGCCTGGCAACATCCGCCGTACGCGGGACCGGAGTCGGGCAACACCGATGTCGGCCCGCGCGGCACCGAGGCCCTCCTGGACCTGATCCCCCCGGACGCCCGCCGCCCGTACGACATCAAGCCCGTCCTGACCGAGGTCTTCGACGCGGGCACGGTCCTGGAGCTGCAACCCGCGCACGGCGCCTCCATCGTCACCGCGCTCGCCCGCCTCGGCGGCCACGCGGTGGCGGTACTGGCGAACCAACCGGCGGTCCGGGCCGGCACCATCGACACCGACGCCGCCGACAAGGCCGCCCGATTCGTCCACCTCGCGGGCGCGTTCCACCTCCCGGTGGTCTTCCTCGCCGACAACCCCGGCGTCCTGGCCGGCACCGCCGCCGAGCAATCGGGCGTCCTGCGCGCGGCGGCCCGCCTGTTCGCCGCCCAGCACCGGCTACGCGTCCCGAAGCTGCACGTGACGCTGCGCAAGGCGTTCGGATTCGGCAGCTCGGTGATGGCGATGAACCCGTTCGACGCGCAGACCGTCTCGTACGCGCTCCCGGGCGTCACCCTCGGCGGCATCCCGGCCGCCGCCGGCGCCGCCGCCGCCAAGCACGACGCGGACACCACCGAGCGGCTCACCGCGAACGAGGCGAGCGGCCCGTGGCGCTCGGCGAACGCGCTCTCCTACGACGACGTGATCGCACCGACCGAGGTACGCGACGCCCTGCTCGCGGGCCTGACCCGCGCCCGCGCCCGGCTCACCGGCCCGGTCGAGCCGATTCGGCGGCCCGAGTACCTGCCTTAGGCTCACCCCATGGACGGTTTGGGTGATCTGCTGCGCGGGATCCGGGCGGACGGCGCGCTGTTCGACCGACGGGTCCTGCCGCCGGGCGCGTCCGCCGAGGTCACCAGCGGCGCCCCGCTGACCCTGTACTCCGTGGTCCGCGGCAGCGGCCGGCTCCTGCCCGAAGGCGGCCCGGCACTGCCCCTGGGCCCCGGCGACGCCGCCCTGATCCGCGGCTGCACCCCGGTCACCTTCGTCACCGACGCCCACCCGGACGGGGCCGCCGGCCCCACCACCGAACTGCTCTCCGGCGCCTACCGCGCACACGCCGACATCGGCCGCCGGCTACCCGCCGCCCTCCCCCGGGCGCTGCTCGTCCCGGACGACGAGGGCTGCGACGAGGTGCTGAACTTCGTCTCGGCCGAGATCGCCGCCGACAAGCCGGGCCAACAGTTCGTCCTGGACCGACTGCTCGACTGGATGCTGGTCTGCACTCTCCGCGCCTGGTTCGACCGCCCCGAGGCACAGCCGCCCGCGTGGTACCTGGCCCTGGCCGACCCGGTCGTGGGCACCGCCCTGCGCGCAGTCCACGACGCGCCGGCCCGGCCCTGGACGATCGCCGCCCTGGCCGCCGAGGCGGGCGTCTCGCGCACCTCCCTCTCCGAGAGGTTCACCACCCGAGTCGGCCAACCACCCCTCACCTACCTGACCGAGTGGCGCATGTCGCTGGCCGCCGACCTGCTCACCGAGCCGGACGCCACGGTCGCCGCGGTGGCCCGCCGCGTCGGCTACGCCGACCCGTTCGCGTTCAGCACCGCGTTCAAACGCGTCCGCGGCCTGAGCCCGACCGCCTACCGCAACACCCGCGCGGCCTAGCCAGGCCCGTCCGGCGGCAATCCTCCGCCGAAGCACCCGACGCGGCGCCCACAACACCCCGACGGCTCCGCGCGCGGCCCGGACGCACGGACATGTGCCCCGGCTTCTCGCCCATGGTCACCCCGCCCGGCCGCGTCCAGGCTGGACACATGACAGAAGCGACGCAGCAACACCCGATCCTCGTCATCGGCGGCACCGGCAAGACCGGCAGCCGGGTGGTGGACGCGCTCCGCGCCCGAGGCGCCGCCGTGCGGGTGGCCTCCCGCTCCGCCGAACAACACTTCGACTGGTACGACGACAGCACCTGGGCCCCCGCGCTGGCCGGCGTGTCCGCGCTCTACCTGGTCCCGCTGGACGGTATGTCGACCGGTCCGGCCTTCGTCCGGCAGGCCGTCGCGACCGGGGTCGAGCGGATCGTCCTGCTCTCCGCTCGCGGC
Organism: Embleya sp. NPDC005971; assembly: GCF_040629175.1. NCBI lineage: Bacteria > Bacillati > Actinomycetota > Actinomycetes > Kitasatosporales > Streptomycetaceae > Embleya > Embleya sp. NPDC005971. Next base: position 45,124 of record NZ_JBEXUX010000023.1, read on the forward strand.
ACCGACACCCCCGGCCACTTCGCCGACGACGACCCGGCCAATCACGCCCGCCTGGAGCTGGAGGCGGCCGTGCGCGACAGCGGCGCCCAGTGGACGATCCTGCGTCCCGGTTGGTTCGCGCAGAACTTCAGCGAGGGCCTGTTCCGGGACGAGATCCGCGCCGGCGAGCTGTACCTGCCGACCGGGAGCGCCCCGGTGTCCTTCGTGGACACCGAGGACATCGCCGCGGTCGCGGCGACGGCCCTGCTCGACCCCGGCCACGCGGGCGAGACCTACGAACTCTCCGGCCCTCGCGCGGTGACCTTCGACGAGGCCCTCGCCGAGATCGCCGCGGCGACCGGACACCGGGCCCGCTACATCCCGGTCGAGCCCGCCGCGTACACCGCCGCGCTGGTCGAGCGGGGCGTGCCCGAGTTCGACGCGGGCCTGTGGACCTCGGCCCTGAACGGAATCCTGCACGGCCTGGAGGCCAGGATCTCCGACGGCATCCCCCGCGCCCTGGGCCGGGCGGGCCGCGACTTCACCGAGTTCGTCCGGGCCGCGGCCCCCACCGGTGCCTGGACCCCCTGACCCGTCCACCCACCACCGTGAGGGCGGCCGACGACCACGTCGTCGGCCGCCCTCACGGGTTCCCGCCCGGTCGGTAAACCCGCCGATGATCGAATTCCGGGTGGATTCACCGCGCGCATATCCACCGACGTTCACTCGCACGACATCAGCACACGACACCGACGACACATCTTCTTCGACACCCGGTCAATCCCGCGCCGCCGAATCCGGATCGCTTTCCCGAATCGATCTCCGGGCGATCGATCGCCGGCGTCGTTTTCGATTGACGAAATACCCGGACAATGATCGTCCCGATTCACCCCGCGGCGCGATATCCGACCCGCCGCCGGCGAACATCGGTGACCGCCGTCACCCGGACGGCCGATAAAGTCGCAATCCATCCTCGGCGATTTCCCGACCGTCCCACCGCCGGCCATTACCGGCGCACCGGCCCGGAAGAATCCCCCCACCACTTTCCGGCCGGCCGCCCGCCGCACCCCGCGACCCCCGCCCCGGAGCCCGCGCCGAGCCGCCCCGAGCGGGCCGCCGAGGCACGGAGCCACACCGCGGTGGCCCGTCCCGCGCGTAACGCGGCGGAGGACGGGCATTCTCAAGACAGGTTCAGGACCGTACGACCGACGCCGGTGCCCGACCCCGATCCGCATGCTCCAGGAAAAATCCGACCCTCCACCACCGGCGTTCGGATATCGTCGATCCCCGGCCACGACGGCCGTGCCGGGCCCGAAACCCCGGGCCCACCGGCACGACCGTGCAGATCACCGGGCCGTCCCGCACACTGGGGAACCCACCGCACGAAGCCGCTGCGGACCGACGTGACCCAGGTCACGCTCGCGGGGGCGTAACACTTGTGCCGATCGGAGCGATGCCTTGAGTGGCGCCGGCAGCGCCGACGGATCCGGTCCCGCGGATCCGTCATCGATTCGGTGTAGTTGCGGCGCCGCAGCATGCCCGCGTGAACCGAGAGGTTATTTGTGACCCCGAGCTCGTCCAGCACGCTTCCCAACAGAATCGCCGAATCGGAATCTCTGGTGGCGCTCATCGAGCGTGGCCGTGCCGAAGGATCGATTACCGGCGAGGACATACGCCGAGCCTTCGAAACCGATGCCATCCCTGCAACGCAGTGGAAGAGCATCCTCCGTAGCCTCAACGAGGTCCTCGATGAGGCCGGTGTGACGTTGACCGTCAACCCGGTCAAAGAGACCCCGCGGAGAGACGTAGCCACAACTCGGCGATCTGTCAAGAAGACGCTATCCACGCGCTCAACCCGTGTCAAGAACACAGAGACCTTGCCCGCGCAAGTCACGCCCGCGGCAACGGAATCGGGAGAGTCCGTCGTGGAATCTGCTCCGAAGCCGAAGAAGGCTGCAGCCAAGAAGAAGACGGCGGCCAAGAAGACCACCGCCACCGAGACGACCGCCGTCGAGTCGCCCGCCCCCAAGGACGGCGACGAGGCACTGGTCGAAGAAGACCTTTTCGACGAGCCCGCCGAGGCCGCGGCCCCCGAGGTCGGTCCCAGCGGCTTCGTCCTCACCACGGACGAGGACGACGCCCCGCAGCAGCAGGTCACCACTCCGGGTGCCACCGCGGACCCGGTCAAGGACTACCTGCGGCTGATCGGCAAGGTCTCGCTGCTCAACGCCGAGCAGGAGGTGTCGATCGCCAAGCGCATCGAGGCCGGCCTGTTCGCGTTGGAGAAGCTGGACTCCGAGCCCGGCCTCACGCCGCAGTTCCGGCACGAGCTCGAACTCGTCGCCGAGGACGGCAAGCGGGCCAAGAACCACCTGCTGGAGGCCAACCTCCGCCTGGTGGTCTCGCTGGCCAAGCGCTACACCGGCCGCGGCATGCTCTTCCTGGACCTGATCCAGGAGGGCAACGTGGGTCTCATTCGTGCGGTCGAGAAGTTCGACTACACGAAGGGCTTCAAGTTCTCCACCTATGCGACCTGGTGGATCCGGCAGGCGATCACCCGGGCCATGGCCGACCAGGCGCGGACCATCCGCATCCCGGTCCACATGGTCGAGGTGATCAACAAGCTGGCCCGCGTGCAGCGCCAGATGCTCCAGGACCTGGGCCGCGAGCCCACCCCGGAGGAGCTGGCCAAGGAACTCGACATGACCCCGGAAAAGGTCGTCGAGGTGCAGAAGTACGGCCGCGAGCCGATCTCCCTGCACACCCCCCTCGGCGAGGAGGGCGACAGCGAGTTCGGTGACCTGATCGAGGACACCGAGGCGATCCGCCCGGCCGACGCGGTCAGCTTCACCCTGCTCCAGGAGCAGCTCCACTCGGTCCTGGACACCCTGGCGGAGCGCGAGGCCGGCGTGATCTCGATGCGTTTCGGGCTCACCGACGGTCAGCCCAAGACGCTCGACGAGATCGGCAAGGTCTACGGGGTCACCCGGGAGCGCATCCGCCAGATCGAGTCGAAGACCATGTCGAAGCTGCGCCACCCGTCCCGCTCCCAGGTGCTGCGCGACTACCTGGACTAGGCAGGACCCCGGGTACGGACGGACCGCCATCGCGGCGGCCTCCGTCCGTACCCGGCGCCACACCCCAAGCCGCGCCGTCAGGGCGTCAGTCGGTGCGGACCGCGGAACAGGAACATCGCGTCCCGGATCGAGGGCAGGTCCAGGAGCAACATCAGCAGTCGGCCCAGCCCCAGTCCCAGGCCCCCGTGCGGCGGCGTGCCGTAGCGGAAGCAGTCCAGGTAGGACGCGAGCGGCGCCGGGTCGAGGCCCTTTTCCCGCAATTGCGCGAGCAGTCGGTCGTGACGATGCTCGCGTTGGGCGCCCGTGGTGATCTCGACGCCTTTCCAGAGCAGGTCGAAGCTCTCCGTGACCGTGGGGTCGTCGTCCGGGCGCAGGTGGTAGAACGGCCGGATCCCGGCCGGGAAGCGGGTCACGAAGACGAACTCGTGTCCGGTCTCCGCCGCGATCAGGGCGGACAGCGCCCGTTCGCCCTCGGGGTCCAGGTCGACCCGCAGGCCCGCCGGGTCCCAGCCCCCGGCGCGCAGTCGGGTCAGTGCGTCGGCCATGGTGATCCGCGGGAACGGCCGCTCGGGGACGGTGACCTCGACGCCCAGGAGTTCCGCGATCGTGGCACCGTGCACGGCGCGGACGTCGGCCAGTACCGCCCGCAGCAGACGCTCCTCGAAAGCCATCACGTCCTCGACGCCGTCGATCCAGGCCAGTTCGGCATCGACGCCGGTGAACTCGGTGGCGTGGCGGGACGTGTACGAGGGTTCGGCACGAAAGACCGGGCCGATCTCGAAGACCTTGTCGATGCCCGCCGCGATGGCCATCTGCTTGTGGAACTGCGGTGATTGGGCCAGGTAGGCGGGCCGGCCGAAGTAGTCGACGGTGAACACCTCGGCGCCGGATTCGGACGCGGTGCCCATCAGCTTGGGCGTGTGCAGCTCGGTGAAGCCCTCCGCCGCGGTGACCGCGCGCATCGCCTGTTCGACCGTGGTCTGTACGTCCAGGATCAGTCGCCGTTCGGGACGGCGGAGGTCGAGGAAGCGCCAGTCGAGGCGGCGGTCGGGGCCGGTGTGGGCGTCGATCGGCAGTCCGGGTTCGGCGAGCGAGAGGATCTCGACGCGTTCGGGCCGCAGTTCCAGGCCGCCGAGGCGGACCGCGGTGTTGGCCACCACCTTGCCGGTGATCCGTACCGCCGACTCGACGGTGACCTGTTCGAACGCGGCCTCGATCGGGTCGTCGGCGCGGGGGTGCACGAGCTGGACTCGGCCGGTGTGGTCGCGGAGTACGACGAACTGCATGCGGCGTTGCAGCCGGAGCGTGTCGATCCAACCGTGCACGGTGACCGTCTCGTCGAGATGCTCGGACAGGTCCCTCACGAGGGTGCGCGACATGGCGGCAACTCCCTTGGTTGCGGGCGCGTTGGTCGCGCCGGGTACGTCGGGTGGTAGACGGCCACCCGCGGGGTTCGTCAGCGTAGCCGGCCGGGTGGGCGATGTCCTGGGGTTATTCGGCGGCGGCGGGCATGGGTCCGTGTGGACGTAGCGGCCGGCGATCCGGCTCCTGCGCATAACCGGCAGGGCCGTACATCACCCGACTTGTCCGAGTGCTTGATCACGAACTCCCGCCGATGGGACGGCAATTGGCGACGATGCGCGTTACCTGCGGTTTACCATCGGCGGTGTGCCGCACCACCCCGACCGGCGGCCCCGAGAGGTGTCGAGAACATGTCCGAGAACGCTGGAGACCGTGTGTGGTCGATCGAGGCCGCCGACGAGCGACCGCCGGCCGGCATCGACGTCAACGTGCCGAGCGTCGCCCGCATCTACGACTACCTGATCGGCGGCAAGGACAATTACGCCGCCGACCGCGAGGTGGCCCACAAGTTGATCGAGGTGGCCCCCGCCCTCGAACACGACGCGGGTGCGCATCGCCGGATCCTGCACCGCGGCGTGCGTTTCCTGGTCGAGCAGGGCATCCGGCAGTTCGTCGACATCGGGTCGGGGCTGCCGACGGCGCAGAACACCCACCAGGTCGCCCAGGCGGTGGCGCCGGAGACCACCGTGGTCTACGTGGACAACGACCCGATCGTGCTCGCGCACGGTCGGGCGCTGCTGGCCGAGAACGAGCGGACCACGGTGATCACCGCCGACCTGCGCGAGCCCGATTCGATCCTGAAGAACCCGGACCTGCTGCGGCTGATCGACTTCGATCGGCCGGTCGCGCTGATGTTGCTCGGGGTGATCCACCACATCAACGACGACGAGGACCCGGCCGGCCTGGTGCGCACCTACCTCGACGCGTTGCCGTCCGGGAGTTGGCTGTTCCTGACCCACTTCCTGCGCGGCGGCCCGGAGTCGGAGCGGCTGGAGCAGGTGATGCAGGGCTCGCACAAGAGCGGGCGCTTCCGCGAGCGTGCGGAGATCCTGGCCTACCTGGACGGTCTGGAGCAGGCCGAGCCGGGGCTGGTCTACATCGACCTGTGGCGTCCCGAGGAGCCGGTGGACGAGAGCAGTCTGTCGGTCAGCCAGCGGCTGGTCCTGGGGGCGGTGGCCCGCAAGCCGTAGCGTCGCTCGGGGCGCGGCGGGGGGCGGCGGGCACGTCGGCGAGCGGGTATATCGTTCGTCCACATGTCGGAAATCGAGGTCGATTCCGCCCCCTGGGTCGGCCGTGACCTGCATCTGGAGCTGTCCGGTACGGGCAGCCGGCGGGCCGTGTTGATCCGGGCGATCCGGGACGCGATCCGGACCGGGCGACTGGCTGCCGAGACGCCACTGCCGCCGTACCGCTCGCTCGCGGCCGATCTGGGCATCGCGCGCAACACGGTCGCCGACGCGTACGCCGAGTTGGTCGCGGAGGGCTGGCTGACGGCGCGTCAGGGCTCCGGGACCCGGGTCGCCCGGCGGGCCGAACCGCTCGCCGCGCCGCGCCGCCGGGCCCGGACCGATCCGCCCGCGCGGCCCGCCGGCTCCACGCACGATCTGCGCCAGGGGCAGCCGGACGCGGCGTCCTTCCCGCGTGGCGCCTGGGTCGCGTCGGTGCGTCGGGCGCTGAACGCCGCGCCGAACGAGGCGTTCGGGCCCGGTGATCCCCAGGGACGCCCGGAGTTGCGAGCCGCGCTGACGGACTATCTCGCGCGGGTGCGCGGGGTGCGCACGCATCCGGACCGGATCGTGATCTGCTCGGGCTTCGCGCACGCGTTGCGGTTGCTGTTCGCCGGGCCGTTGCGCGGACCGGTCGCGGTCGAGTCGTACGGGCTCGCCTTCCACCGTTCGATCCTGGCCGCCGCGTCGACCCGTACGTTGCCCCTGCGTATCGACGAACACGGCGCCGACACCGAGGCGTTGGCCGCCCTGCCGGGTGCGCGGGTGGCGGTGCTGACGCCGGCACACCAATTCCCCACCGGTGGGCCGCTGTCGCCCGATCGGCGGGTCGCGGCGCTGGATTGGGCGCGGGCCGGCGGTGGGATCGTGTTGGAGGACGACTACGACGGCGAGTTCCGCTACGACCGCCGTCCGGTGGGCGCGGTCCAGGGCATGGATCCGGACCGGGTGGTGTACGTGGGCTCGGTCAGCAAGAGCCTGTCCCCCGCGATCCGGCTCGGTTGGATGGTGCTGCCCGAGCCGTTGGTGGCGGACGTCCTGGCGGTGAAGGGTCTGCGCGAGGCGTGGGCCGGCGTCACCGATCAACTCACCCTCGCCGACTTCGTCGAGGGCGGCCACTACGACCGGCACATCCGTCGTATGCGTCGGCACTACCGCGCCCGCCGCGATCACCTGCTCGCCGAGTTGGCCGCACACGCCCCGCACGTCACCGCGACCGGCATCGCCGCCGGCCTGCACGCCGTCCTGCGGCTGCCGGCCGGCACCGAGCCCGCCGCCGTCGCCGCCGCCGCGTCGCGGGGTCTGGCCCTCGACGGCCTGTCCGCGTTCCGCCACCCGGACGCGACCGGCCCGGCCCCGGACGGCCTGGTGGTCGGCTACGCGACACCCCCCGACCACGCATACCCGGCGGCGGTACAGACGCTCTGCCGGTCGCTGCCGCCGGCCGCGCACGGGTGACGCGACCCGCCGACACGGGCACCGAACCGAGCCGCGTCCACGAGGACGACAACTCGGGGCACGCCCACGACGGAGGCCGCTTTCGGCCACGATGTCCCACGAAGACCGGCCGGGCCGGGACAGCGACACCGGCGGGCTGCGCACCACCTCGTCAACAACCGTGCCGAACGCCACCGGCGGCCCGATGTGGGCCGCGAGAACGGCGATTCGAAGTGCATCCGCAATCAGGTCTAGTCGACCACGGTCGCCCACGACGGCCGGGCCGGGACGGCGGGGGCGGGGGCGGGGGCACGCCAACGGACGATCGTGCCGAACACCACCGGCAGGTGGTACCGACCGCAGGACGGCGACGCGGGGTGCTCCCGCGATCGGGTCGTGATCGGCCCCGCTTCGGCGCGACGATCGGGCGGCGCGCACGGCGGGCGGGACGGGCTAGGCCAGCGCGTTGACGATCGTGCCGAAGGCCGCCGGTAGGTGGTGGGCCGTGGGGACGATCAGGCGGGCCGTTCGTGGGCGGGAGCGGGCGGTGAGGAGGGTTTCGGTGAGGATGCGGTGGCGGCGGGACAACCGACGCCAGTCGGCTTCGTAGCGCTCGGGGCGGCCCGCGACGAGGGCGGCGACCAGGGCTTGGGCCGAGGCCAGGGCCAGCGCGATGCCCTCTCCGGTGAGCGCGTCGGTGTAGCCCGCCGCGTCGCCGACCAGCAGGACGCGGCCCGCGACCCGGGTGCGGACCCGGCGGCGCAGCGGCCCCGCACCGCGTACGTCGCCGGCCGCCGCGCCCGCCAGCCTGGCGCGCAGCGTGGGGAACGCGGCCAGGTGCTCGTGGTAGGGCCGCCCGCGCGGACCCAGCACCGCGACGCCGACCAGATCCGGCCCGACCGGCGTCACGTACGCCTCGCCGTGCGGCGACCAGTGCACCTCGACGAAGTCGGTCCACGGGGCGACCTCGAAGTGCCGGCGCAGCCCGTACCGCCGAGCGCGTCGATCCGGCACGGTGGGTCCGAGCGCGGCCCGGATCGGCGAGTGCAGGCCGTCCGCCGCTACCAGCCAGTGTGCGGTGAGGCCGGCGGCGGCCACCCCGTGCGCGTCCTGCCGCACGTCGCCGACCCGCCCGACCCGGTGTTCGACCCCGAGCGCCGACGCCCGTTCGTACAGTGCGGCGTGCAGCGTGGTGCGGCGCACGCCCAGGCCCGGCCCGACCCGGAACCGGGCCTCGACCGCGTGCCGGTCGTCCAGGTATCGGATCCCGGCCAACGGCCGCCCGGCGGGCACGACGCCCAGCCGGGCGAGCGCGGTCACGCCCGTGGGCATCAGCCCCTCGCCGCACGCCTTGTCCACCGGCGCCGGCCGCGGCTCCACCACGACCACCCGCAGCCCGGCGAGCGCACCGTGGATCGCGGTGGCCAGGCCGGCCGGTCCGCCGCCCGCCACGAGCAGGTCGATCACGCGGTCGCCGCCGACAGCGCGGCGGACTCGCAGCGGATCCGGACCACCATCAGCGCGGCGTTGAGGCCGGTGAACACGAACGCGGTGACCCACGCGCCGTGCACGAGGGGCAGCGCCAGGCCCTCGACCGCGACGGCGAGGTAGTTCGGGTGCCGCAGCCAGGTCGATCGATACGGCCCGCCGCGTACCAACGGCAGCCCCGGCACCACCACCACCCGGGTGTTCCAGTGCGGCCCGAGCGCGGTGATGCACCACCAGCGCAGCGCCTGCGCGGCGAGCACGAGGGCGACCATGGTCCACCCGAACCACGGCACGAACGGCCGATCGCCGAGCCACACTTCGAGCACACACGCGGCCAACAGGCCGACGTGCAGCACGACCATCGGCGGGTAGTGCCGCCCTCCGCTGACCACACCGCCCCGGGCCAGGCTCCAGGCCAGGTTGCGCCGGGCCACCACCAACTCGGCGAGCCGTTCGAGGGCGACCAGGCCGACCAGGGCGAAGTACCAGTACATCGCGACCTACCACTCCACCAGGACGAGTTCGGAGCAGAACCCCGGGCCCATCGCGATCATCAGGCCCGGGGTGCCGGGCTCCGGTCGGGCGGCCATCGTGTCGCGCAGCACGTGCAGCACCGAGGTGGACGACAGGTTTCCCGTCGCGGCCAGCGAACGCCAGGTCAGGTCCAGTGCGCCGGCCGGGAGTTCGAGCGTCTCGGCGACGGCTTCGAGCACCTTGGGGCCGCCCGGGTGGCATACCCACGCGGTGATGTCGGCCGTGGTCAGTTCGTGTTCGGCGAGGAAGGAGCGCACGTCGCCGGCCAGATACTCGTGGACCACGTCGGGCACGTTCGCGCCGAGCACGATCCGAAAGCCGGAGCCGCCCACGTCCCAGCCCATCACCCGCGCCGAGTCCGGATACATCCGACTGCGGCCGGCCACCACCCTGGGGCCGCGTCCCGGGCCGGTGCGCGCGTCCCCGCAGGCGACCACCGCCGCCGCGCCGTCGCCGAACAGCGCACCCGCGACCAGGTTGGCGATCGAGGCGTCGGCGCGTTGCACGGTGAGCGAGCACAACTCGACCGAGACCAGCAGCGCGACGTGCTCGGGCCAGCCGCGCAGGTAGTCGTGTACCCGGGCGATCCCGGCGGCGCCGGCGACGCAGCCGAGGCCGAAGACCGGCAGTCGCTTGACGTCGGGGCGCAGGCCGAGCCGGCCGACCAGGCGGGCGTCGATCGAGGGCACCGCGAGCCCGGTCACCGTGGTGAACACGATCAGGTCCACGTCGCGCGCGCTCAGTCCGGCCGCGCCGAGTGCGGACTCGATCGCCTCGGCCGCGAGGTCGACCGCGACCTCCAGGTAGGCGTCGTTGGCCGCGCCGAAGTCGTCCAGCTTGGCGTAGTGGTCCAGGGGCAGGGCCAGGTGGCGGGTGTCCACCCGAGCACTCGCGTGCAGCCGGTCCAGGACCCGGCGATCGGCGCCGGTCGGCAGGCACAGCGCCGCGAACGCCTCGGTGATCTCGGCTTGTGGGTAACGGTGCGGCGGCAGGGCACCACGGACGGCGGCGATGCGGGTCACGACGAACCCCCACGGGATGAAGGAACGAGAAAACCGGACGGCGGAGGGCGGCGATCGGAACCGCCGGCGTTGGGGAACGCTGGAACAGTGCCCAGCGGGAACAGCGAACCCACGTCGTTTGCCCGCGCTCGTGGCCCGCATGCGCCGGTCCCGCGCCCGACCCTCCCGGAAAGGTCCCCCACGTGAGCGAAGCCGCAACGTCGAGCCACTCGACCGTGATCACCACCCGTCCGCACGAACACGCCCCGCTCGTCGGTCTCCTGCTCGCCTGCCATCCGGGCCCGACCGTCGCCGTCACGGCCCTGGTGACGACCCTGGCCGCCGCCGCGGGCCGGGACGCCGGGGGTTGCGTGCTGGTCGGCGCGGCGGTGCTCAGCGGGCAGTTGTCGGTCGGCTGGTGCAACGACGCGGTGGACGCCGCCCGCGATCGATCCGCCGGGCGGACCGGCAAGCCGGTGGTGGCCGGGCTGGTCGGGGCCGAACGGGTGGCCCTGGCCGCCCGGTCCGCGCTCGTGGTGTGCCTGCCGCTGTCCTTCGCGTCGGGGCCGGCGGCGGGCACCGCGCATCTGGTCGGGGTGGGCGCCGCGTGGGCCTACAACCTCGGGGTCAAGGGCACCGCCTGGTCCTGGGTGCCCTACGCGGTCGGCTTCGCCGGCCTGCCGGCGTTCGTCGCGTTCGGGCTGCCCGGACGGCCCGGGCCCACGTGGTGGGTGGTCGGCGCCGGCGCGCTGCTGGGCTGCGGGGCGCATCTGGCCGACGCGCTGCCGGACCTGGCGGGCGACCGGGCGACCGGCGTACGCGGCCTGCCGCACCGACTCGGGCCGGCCGGCATCCGCACGCTCGCCCCGCTGCCGCTGCTCGGCGCCACCGCGCTGCTCGCGTACGGCCGCCCGGACCAAGCCGGTCGACTCGCCCTGATCGGCGCCGGCGCCCTGACCGGTGCGGGTGCGCTGCTCGGCGGTCGGCGGCCCCGGGTCCCGTTCGCCGCCGCGATCGCCGTCGCCGCGATCGACGTGGCCCTGCTGCTGCGCCGGGGTACCGGCATCGCCCGATCCGGAGCCCGCCGGGTCCACCGGGTCCGCCGGGCATCACGCCAATGCGCGTAGACCGTGGCCGACCAGAGCCGTTTCGGTATGTCCTATAAAAGCACCTGATCGGATGAAATAAACTGACCCCTGCTTGACAATCTGTCAAATTGGATCTTCGTATTTAACAATCTGTCCCATTGTCCAGTTCAGAGCACCAGGAAATCATTCATGCCCATAGCTCGATCCCGGTTTGGCCCAAACCGCCCGCAGATCGGGCAACGTGAGCCAGCCCGAGCCGTGCCGGCCCCCCTGTTGTCCCCGCATACCTGGAGGAACCCGCACATGAGCGGACGCCTTACCCACCGCCGCCTGATCGCCTGCGCCGCAACCTTGATCGCGGGCTCCATGCTCTTGACCGGCTGTGGGGACGACGGCGGCGACAGCGCACTCGGCAAGAAGGACGAGAACGCGCCGTTCTTCAAGATGCTCCCGCCCGACGTGCAGAAGTCCGGCAAGCTCAAGATCGGCTCGGAGATCGCGTACGCGCCGATCGAGTTCATGAAGGACGGCAAGGCGGTCGGCGTCGACCCCGAGCTGGCCGCCGCGCTCAGCAAGCAACTCGGCGTCAAGTACGAGTACAAGAACTCGCAGTTCGACTCGCTGATCACCGGGATCACCTCCAAGCGCTTCGACATGGTCATGTCCGCGATGACCGACAAGAAGGAACGCCAGGGCCAGGGGCTGGCGTTCGTGGACTACTTCCGCGCCGGTACCTCGATCCTGGTGCAGAAGGGCAACCCGCAGAACATCAAGACCCTCGACGACCTGTGCGGCAAGACCGTCGCGCTGCAGCAGGCGACGACCAACGAGGACGTCGCGATCGCCCAGTCCAAGAAGTGCGAGGAGGCGGGCAAGGGCGCGATCACGATCCAGAAGTACGAGCACGACGGCGAGGCCCTGCTCAAGCTCAAGACCGGCGCCTCGGTCGCCGACCTCAACGACTTCCCGGTCGCCGCCTACAACGCGCAGACCTCCGGTGACGGCAAGGACTTCGAGGTCACCGGCGAGCAGGTCGACGCCGGCCTGTACGGCATCGGTGTCGGCAAGGACAACCAGCAGCTCCAGCAGGCGCTCAAGTCCGCTCTGGAGGCCCTGATCAAGAACGGCGAGTACGCCAAGATCCTGGGCAACTGGAAGGTCGAGGCCGGCGCCGTCACCGAGGTCACCATCAACGGCGGCACCTCCTGATCCCGGGGTCCGGCCCCGCCCTCCCGGCGGGGTCGGACCCGGCGGACCGTGCCATCGGTCCACCCGCGCCAGCCCCCGCACTCGTGCTCCAAGAGGAGGTCACCTTCCCGTGACCACGCCCGACACCCCCGCCGCCGACAAGCAGCCGGCCAAGCGGGAACACATCAAAGCGATCCCGGTGCCGCACTACGGGCGTTGGGTCGCCGCCGTCGTGGTCCTGGTCCTGGTCGGCCTCCTGATCAACGCGTTCGCGACCGCGAAGATCCAATGGAGCATGACCGGCAAGTACCTGTTCGACGACCAGATCATGAAGGGCGCCGGCAACACGCTCCTGATCAGCCTCGCCTCGATGGCGCTCGGCCTGCTCCTGGGCATCGTCGCGGCGATCATGCGGCTGTCCGGCAACCCGGTCACCTCGACCGTCTCCTCGGTCTACATCTGGTTCTTCCGCGGCACGCCGGTCCTGGTCCAGTTGCTCATCTGGGGCAACCTCGCGCTGGTCTTCCCGACCATGTTCGGCAGCAACACCAACGACGTGATCACCCCGTTCATGGCGGCCTTCCTCGGTCTGGGCATCAACGAGGGCGCGTACATGGCCGAGATCGTGCGCTCGGGCATCCAGTCCGTCGACGAGGGACAGACCGAGGCCGCGCACGCGCTCGGCATGTCCAAGGGCCGCACCCTGTGGCGGATCGTGCTGCCGCAGGCGATGCGGGTGATCGTGCCGCCGACCGGCAACGAGTTCATCAACATGCTCAAGACGTCCTCGCTGGCCAGCGCGGTGGTCTACCCCGAGGTACTGCAGAAGGCCAAGGACGTGTACACCAACAACCTCGCCGTGATGGAGCTGCTCTTCGCGGCCTGTTTCTGGTACCTGCTGCTCACCACGGTCTTCAGCATCGGCCAGTACTACCTGGAGCGATACTTCTCGCGCGGGGCCAGCCGGGCGCTGCCGCCCACGCCGCTCCAGCGCATCCGGGCCAACCTGTTCCCCACCCGGCGTCCGGGGGTCGAGATCCGATGACGACCAGTTTCGAGAAGAACGCGCCCGAACCGGCCTTCGCCGGGCGGCAACCGATGGTCAAGGCCCAGGACGTCTGCAAGTCGTTCGGCTTCCTGGAGGTGCTCAAGGGCATCGACCTGGAGGTGGGCGCGGGCGAGGTGATGTGCATCGTCGGCCCCTCGGGTTCCGGCAAGTCCACCTTCCTGCGCTGTATCAACCACCTGGAGAAGATCAACGCCGGGCGGTTGTGGGTCGACGGCGAACTCGTCGGCTACCGGGAGAAGGACGGCAAGCTCTACGAACTCCGGGACAGCGAGGTCGCGCTCAAACGACGCGACATCGGCATGGTGTTCCAGCGGTTCAACCTGTTCCCGCACATGACCGCCGCGGAGAACATCATGGAGGCGCCCACCCAGGTCAAGGGCATCGCCAAGCCCGCCGCCCGGGAGCGCGCGCACCAACTCCTGGCCCGGGTCGGGCTGGCCGACAAGGCGAGCGCCTACCCCGCCCAGCTCTCCGGCGGCCAGCAGCAGCGGGTGGCCATCGCCCGGGCACTGGCGATGGACCCCAAGCTGATGTTGTTCGACGAGCCGACCTCGGCGCTCGACCCCGAACTGGTCGGCGAGGTGCTGGACGTGATGCGCGACCTCGCCCGGGACGGCATGACGATGATCGTGGTCACCCACGAGATGGGCTTCGCCCGCGAGGTCGGCGACTCGCTGGTGTTCATGGACGACGGCGTCGTGGTCGAGGCCGGCGTGCCGCGCGAAGTGCTCGGCAACCCGCAACACGAGCGCACCAAGGCGTTCCTGTCCAAGGTGTTGTGACGCGGCTCGACGGTGACGTGACCGGGGCCGGCCCCGCACACCATGCTCCGTCCGGGGCGGATCACCGCCTCGGACGGAGCAATTCCGTTCGCGGTCCGGGCCCGGTGGGGTAGGCGAACCGGTGTCGTCCCGGCTCGGGAGCCCGGGATCCACACCGCGGAGGAATCCGGCATGCCGCACACCGCCGACCGCCTGGCCACGCTGGCCGGGCAGGTACTCGGCCGCCCCACACCGATCAGGATCCGGGCCTGGGACGGCAGCGAGGCGGGGCCGCCCGACGGTCCGGCCCTGGTCGTGCGCAATCGACGCGCGCTGCGCCGACTGTTGTGGAAACCGGGCGAGCTGGGCTTCGCCCGCGGTTGGGTGTCCGGCGACCTGGACGTGGACGGCGACCTCTACGACGCGCTCGACCGGATGGTCGGCATCGCCCTGCACCGCGAACCGCCGACCGGGAGCACCACACCGACCGGGGCGGTCGCGGCACGCTCCGAGCCGGGCCGGCCGGCGGTGCGGGCCGCACTGGACGCGCTGCGGCCGATGGGCGCGGCGCTCGCGCTGACCGGGCTGCCGGTGCCGCCGCCGGCGCCCGCCGAGGAGGTCCGCCGCCGCCGGGGCATCCTGCACAGCCTGCGCCGTGACCAGGAGGCGATCCGGTATCACTACGACGTCGGCAACGACTTCTACGCGCTGATCCTGGGCCCCTCGATGGTCTACTCGTGCGCCTACTGGGACCGCCCCGACGCGACGCTGGAGGACGCCCAGCGGGCCAAGCTCGACCTGGTCTGCCGCAAGCTGGCCCTGGGCCCCGGCATGCGTCTGCTGGACGTGGGTTGCGGGTGGGGCTCGATGGCGCTGCACGCCGCCGAGCACTACGGCGTCCAGGTGGTCGGCATCACCCTCTCCTACGAACAGGCCGAACTGGCCCGCAAACGCGTCTCCGAGGCGGGCCTGACCGGTCGGGTCGAGATCCGGATCCAGGACTACCGCGAACACGCCGACGGCCCCTACGACGCGATCTCCTCGATCGGCATGGCCGAACATGTGGGCCGGACCGGCTACCGCGAGTACGCCGACATCCTCTACGAACTCCTGGACTCCGGCGGCCGGTTGCTCAACCATCAGATCGCCCGCCGGCCGGCACCGAACGAAGCGGCCTACCACGTCGACGAGTTCATCGACCGCTACGTCTTCCCGGACGGCGAACTGGCCCCGGTGGGCAGCACGGTGTCGGTCCTGGAGGAGGCGGGCTTCGAGGTCCGGGACGTACACGCGCTGCGCGAACACTACGCGACCACGCTCCGCGCCTGGGTGGCCAACCTGGAGGCCGCCGGCGACCGCCCGGCCCGGCTCACCTCACCCGGCCGGGCCCGCGTCTGGCGCCTCTACATGGCCGCCTCGGCCCTGGCCTTCGAACAGAACCGCATCGGCGTGAACCAGATCCTGGCCGTCAGGACACCGGCGTCGGGGTACTCGGGGATGCCACCGACCCGCACGCTGTGAGCGGTTGGGGGCGGGCGGTTGGGGGCGGACGGTAACGGCGCGGCGCGACGGACGAGATCGGGGCGGGCGACGGTGGGCGGAGCGGGAGGGACGGACGGCCCGGGCCGTTTCGCGTGGAGCCGTCAGCCGTCAGCCGTCAGCCGTCAGCCGTCAGCCGTCGCGCCGACGCACCGGGGCCGACGCCGAGGTCGGAACAGCCCCGACACCGCGTGACTTCGAGAGTCGGGGCTGCTCCTGCGGTCCTCCGGGGAGCCTCTCAGCGAGCCGACGCCGCGCGGTCCACGCGACCGCGCGGTCCGGCGTGCCACGTCCACTGGCCATCGCCGGTCACCGTGACGCCGTGCTGCTCGCGTGGGGGTTCACCCCGCGCCCGCCACGCTTGGTAGGCGGCCTCGATCTCCCGCCACAGGTCACGCGGCCCGCCCTCGTTGACCTCGAACACGCGGGCGTCCGGTACGTAGTCGACGGCTGCCCAGGACTCCCCGTCGACGTACCACGTGGTGAACTCCCCGGCCCGCGCGCCCGATCCGAAGAACGTGCGTTGCTCGACATCGGGCAGCCGAAGGCCGATCGCGAAGTCCGCGTGCTCCTCCTGAAGGGGGCGCGGATCGGTCGTCGTGTGGCGGATCCTGCCCGCGTTCGGGTCCGCGATCACGTCGCCCACGAAACGCCGGGCCTCGAACCTCGGTCGCTGCGACCGGGCCCACATGAAGTTGACGTTTCCCACGAACCGGCCCGACGCCGTGCCGTCGCCCGCGACGACCAGACGCAGGAGCCCGGAGTTGTGGAAGGCCGTGCCCCAGGGCGTAAGAATCACCCCTCCGGGCCGGACCTGTTCCACCCACGCGTAGGGCACGTTCCGCACCGCCATGGCGGCGATGAGGCGATCGTAGGGAGCGCCCTCCTGGTACCCGCGCAACCCGTCGCCGACGATCAGGGTCGGCCTCGAATCGGCGGCACGCAGGGACTCCTGCGCCTGGATCGCCACGAGGGGATCCACTTCGACCGAGGTCACCCGACCGGCCGTGAGCGCGGTGGCCAACAACGCGGTGGACCACCCGGTACCGGTCCCGATTTCGAGAATCTCGTGATCCGGGTCGACGTCGAGTTGTTCGAGCATGAGCCGCACGAGCGAGGGTTGCGACGCCGACGACGTCGGGATCAGGCTCCCGCCCGGCATGCCGTCATCCACTTGGGTGACAAGCGGGATGTCGGCCGCCACGACCTCCGCCCACGCCTCGGGATCGACGTCCCGGTCGATCCGGGCGTCGTCGCTCCTCCACACCACCGCCGGGACGTACGAGCGCCGGGGCGTCGCCGCGAACACGGCGTCCCAGTCGACCGAGGCGCTCACTGGTCCTTCTCCTTGTCCTGGTCCTTGTCCTTGTCTTTGGGCGGCACGGGCCTGTCCCACCGGCCATCGCACTGCCGCTGGGGGGTCTTGGCGTCGCCGTCCTTGTCGTCTTTGGCATGGTCCGCCATCGTCGTGCCTTCCGAGTCGGTGGGTGTCGGGTCGTTGTCGGTCGGTGGCGGCATCGGTATCGCCGTCATTACCCCTCCTCTTCGTCGAGCGGAAACGGAGGCTCCGACCAATCGGCCACGGCGCCCAACAGGCAGCCGACGCGCTCCAGATCGGACAACAACGCGAACCACTCGGCGCCGACCGGCGGTCGCACCGTCGCCAACATGCCCTGGTCCACAGCGCACAACTCCGCGAGCGTGCCGTCCGGCCGAAGGGTCGCGTCTTCCCCGCCGACGTATCTCACGCTCCGGTACAGAATCGGCGTAGGCGGCCGAAGAATGACCAAATCCCCAACCCGGCAAGCGAATTCGATCCCACTGCGCAGCCGGAGGTGAACCTGCCGCCCCCGCACGTCCATAAGCACACCCTCGCGCCCCGAATACGCGTCGCGACACCACGCATGCCGATAGCGCTCGAAGAACGCCCACCCCCGATCGAGATCCTCCTGCGTACTCCCCGAAGCCCGCTGCCGAGTGGTCATCGAACGTTCCGTCCCCCCGAGCGCACCACGCGGAACCGAACCGACAACCGCCAGGTCCACAACAAACGAAGGTACGACCGAACTCGCGGCCTCCGGGGTGGGATGAACGCAGCACTATCGGCTTCCGCCCCGCCGACCCACTCCCGAACCAGCAGGCTCAACCGCTCGTCCTGCCAGTCGCGATCCACCACCGGCACAGGTACCGAACCGCGTTGAGTCCACCCGAATTGATATGTCATCGTGGGCACGTGTCCTTTCTGTGAGGCACGCGGGGAGTGGGGCGACTCGCCAAAGTTGAGCCCCACTCCCTACGCCCGTCGCGGCCCCATCCTTCGACCTGCGACGTTTTGAGCAAGGGAGTTGCCTCTCCGTTCCGTACACAGTCTGTCGCTCTACGTCCCCATCATGGGTCGGGAGAGCTAGCCTGTGCATCTCGGCACCGTTACCGATTTGCGGTGGAACGGAAGGGGGAACACCCGTGCGATATCAGCAGAAAGACCTCGAACCTCAGGGCTCGCCACGTCAGATGTTCGGGCGCGAGATTCGGGTCAAGCGCAACGGCGTGGGCATGTCACTGACGGCATGCGCGTCGATCCTGGGCTACAGCAAAGCCGCGATGTCTCGATACGAGACCGGTGAGAGCACCATCCCACCGGACATGCCGGCAAAACTGGATATCGCGTTCGAGACGGACGGGTTGTTCGTGCGGCTCTACCAGATGGTGGAGCACGACCAATTCCCCAGTCGCTACCGCGCGATCATTGCGCTTACGGCGGCAGCGACCAGGATCTGGCAGTACGCCGGGGCCACTGTGCCCGGGCTGTTGCAGATTCCGGACTACGCTCGGGCGCAGTTCGTCGGAGGCGAACCCGGGGCATCAGACGCCGAGATCGAACGACGTGTGATCGCGCGCATGAATCGGCAACGCATCTTCACCCGGGAGCACCCACCACAGTACGGCGCCATCCTTGACCAAGCGGCCATCAGTCGTCAGATTGGTGGCCCGGCCGTCATGCGCGCCCAACTCGAAGTGCTGTTGCCCCGGATGGACACGCAGTACGGCACGATCCAGGTCCTACCGTTCAGCTCCGAAGCCCATCCGCAGTTGGGCGGTTCCCTGACACTGCTGACGCTGCCGGACAGTGAGCCCGTCGCATATCGCGAAGGCAGCCACGCCGGACAATTGCACGAAGATCCCACTACCGTCGCAGACCATCAAGCGACGTACGATCGTCTACGCGCCTACGCTCTTTCCCCTAGAGAGTCGGCAGCGATGATCCAGGCAGCCATCAAGGAGTTGGAATCATGCCAGGACCCCGAGGCGCAAACGTCACGACGTGGCGCAAAAGCACGTACAGCAACGCGGATCAAGGCGAATGCGTCGAGGTCCGCAGTGATCTCTCGGGCATCGTCCCGATACGCGACTCGAAGGACCCGAGCATCGGACACCTGACGATCGGCGCGGCATCCTGGACGGCACTGACCGACGCACTCCGCGACTGACCCGGCCCTGACCGCACCCGCGTTCTACGCGATACGCAATCGGTCGGCGAGAGCCAGTAGTTGCGTCGGCCTGCGGCGTTCGCGCGAGATCAGGTCCGCGACGACTCGGCGGGACGTGCCGTGGTAGCGCATCCATTCGGGGGCGGTGTGTTCGGCCTTGAGGATGGCGCGGGTTGCCCGGTCGTCGTTGACGAGGTCGATGTCGATGCGGTCGGCGCCGATCCGGGCGGCGGCGTTGGCGAGGCCCGGCTCACCCGCCCTCCGCTCCCCGTGCCTCGAAATTCTCGTGGCACAGGGAGCGTCGGCGGTTCTCTCGATGAGGGCCTTCAGACGGTGTCGACCCAGAAGGCTTCGATCCAGCGTGCCTGACCGGTGCTACCGATCCAGTAGGCGCCGACCCACGGCCACCCCCACGGATACCCCGATTCGGGCTGGAAATAGGTGCCCCCTTGCCAGCCGACATCTTGTATGTGGCCGGCTGCCACGACCGAGTTCGGTCCGGAGTTGAAGAAGGCCAGCTCCTCCAAAGGCTGCAAAAGCGGGGTATACATGACTACCGAGGCGTCTGCATTATTGTCGTCGAAGCTGAGGGGAAATATCGACCCATAGCCGAAATCGCTCCAATGACCTCGGAGTCCCAGGTTGTAGCCGAACGGCGGATGCTGGTACCACAGAAACTGAACGGCGACGATGGGGTCGTTATTGCCTGCATTCCCCACATAACCGGGATTTAGCACATCATTGGAGAGTTTCCAGTCCCCCCAGACCTGCGTATTGCTCCGGCTCAGTGCGCGGTACCACAGGGTGCCACCGTCGGCACTGCGGGCCGACCCTGCCGGAGCGGCCTCTCGCCGCATCTTGGACAAGGTCTCGGCGGGGACCTTGACCCTCGCCCCACCGTCCCGGTCGGCACTCTTGGGGACGACGAACCTCTCCCCGCCCAGGGTGATCGTCTTGGTGGATTCTTCGTTCGCCTGAGCCGAAGCCGGGACGATTGCCCCCGCCAGTCCTATCAGGGAAGCCGCCAGCAATACGGCAATTCTTCGCATGGAAAACCCAATCGCAGATTGAAGTTAATTGATTAAGTCATCCATACTCGAACGCGTCAAGGCTGCATTTTCGGCCAGCAGAATTGCCCTGTAATCGACTACATACCCGCCATAATGTGATTCCCCGGCGTCCGGTCACCGGCCCGGACTCGGCTCGTTTCCCTCACGCGCCGAACATGTCGCGGCACGCCGCCAGTCCCTCGATCTCGGCCGGGATCGTGCGGTGTTCGAGCCAGGCGTCCCTCGTCAGGCGCAGGCGTTGCAGTGGGCGCGGGGTGTTGTCCTCGTTGTGCAGGACGTCGAGGCCGTCGTCGGCGTAACCCAGGCGTCGCGACACCGCGAGGGAGGGGGCGTTGTCCGGGAAGGCGGACGAGACGGCCCAGTGTGCGCCGAGGCCGGCGAAGGCCAACTCCAGGATCGCGGCCCGCATTTCGGTGCCGAAGCCGCGCCCCTGGTGGGCCTGTCCCAGCCACGATCCGGAGGAGACCTCGCGCCGACGGGCGAAGTCCTTGGCGCCGCAGTCCTGGGTACCGATGATCACGCCGTCGTGGACGACCGCGAGGAGCAGTCGCCAGTTCTCCGGCTGCCAGTTCGCCCAGGTGGCCCAGTAGTGCTTGAGGCCGTTGCGGGCGAACATCGGTTGCGGCTGACGTGTCCACGGCTCGCTGAAGGGCATCCGGTCGGGCGCGTGGATGCCGCGCGCGGCCAGTTCCACCAGCTCTACCAGGTCGTCCTGGCTCGCCGTACGCAGTTCCAGTCGGGGCGTGGTCACTCGCAGCCCGAACACGGGCCAATGGTCAGTCAGCATGGTCGATTCTCGACGCCACACACGGTCCCACGCGAGCGAATTCCGCCGCCGAGACGGCCTGCTACCGCGCTCCCGCCGCCGGGGCCAGCCCATGCAGCAGCAGGTCGGCGAACGCGTCGCCGACCTGTCGCGGCGACATCGGGCCGTCGAGCTGATACCAGCTGTTGAGGTGGTGGACGCCGCCGAAGAAGTTGTGGGTGGCGATGTCGGCCGACACGTCCGCGCGCAACAGGCCCTCGTGCTGGCCCTGTTCGATCAGCGAGCGGAAGCGGTCGTGGTAGCGCCGCCGCTCGGCCCGGATCTCGTTGCGCTTGTCCGGCGCGAGCAGATGCATCGAGCGGAAGTAGACGACGGCGTCGTCGATGTTGCCCAGCGTGGTGACCACGACATCCGCCGCCGCCTCGCGCAGGCGGTCCACGACCGGCTCGGAGCCGTCCGCGATGGTGTTCAGCCGCTCGGTCTGCATCGCGAGCACCCGGTGGTAGATCTCCACCAGGAGGTCGTCCTTGGACGCGTAATAGTGGTACATCGCGCCCTTGGTGACGCCGGCGGCGGCCACGATCTCCTGGACCGAGGTGCTCTCGAAGCCCCGCTCGGCGAACATCCGTGAGGCGATCCGCAACAGTCGCTGGGGCAGGGGCGCCCCGTCGACCTCGGCCTCGGACCCAACCGGTGCCGCGTTGCCGCGACCTCTAGCCGCCATGATGTCCAACCTTTCGAGGGAGCGTTCGACGCTACCCTAGCCAAGATACCGACCGGTCGGTACCGTATTTTGCGCACGGTACGTTTTCGCGCACCCTACGGCCACGAAACGTCCGCGCCGTCCGCGACCAGGGAGAGGCAGGCGCCGGTGGACTTCAGCTACGACGCACGGACCGAGGAACTGCGCGAGCGGCTGCTCGCGTTCATGGCCGAGCACGTGTACCCCGCCGAAGCCGTGTTCACCGAACAGGTGGCCGAGCCGGGTGCCGATCCGTGGGGCCGGCCGCCGGTGATCGAGGAGCTCAAGGTCGAAGCCCGCAAGCGCGGCCTGTGGAATCTGTTCCTGCCGGGCGCCGAGGGCGCGGGGCTGAGCAACCTCCAGTACGCGCCGCTGGCCGAGATCGCCGGCCGCAGTCCGCACCTGGGCCCGGAGGCGCTCAACTGCGCCGCGCCGGACACCGGCAACATGGAGCTGTTGCACGACTTCGGCACGCCCGAGCAGCAGGAGCAATGGCTGAAGCCGCTCCTGGAAGGCACCATCCGCTCGGCGTTCTGCATGACCGAGCCCGACGTCGCCTCCTCCGACGCCACCAACATCACCACGCGCATCGTGCGCGACGGCGACGAGTACGTGATCGACGGCCGCAAGTGGTGGTCCTCCGGCGCGATGGCGCCCACGTGCGAGATCCTGGTCGTGATGGGCAAGACCGACCCGGACGCGCCGCGCCACCGCCGGCAGAGCATGATCCTGGTGCCGCGCGACACCCCGGGCGTGCGGATCCGCCGCGGCATGCACGTCTTCGGCTACACCGACGGGCCGCACGGCGGGCACGCCGAGGTGGTCTTCGACAACGTACGGGTGCCCGCCGCGAACCTGGTCGGCAACGCCGGCGACGGCTTCGCCATCGCGCAGGCCCGGCTGGGCCCCGGCCGGATCCACCACTGCATGCGGCTGATCGGGATGGCCGAACGCGGCCTGGAGCTGATGTGCCGCCGAGTGGTCGCCCGCGAGGCGTTCGGCGGACCGCTCGCCGACCAGGGCGTGATCCAGGAGTGGATCGCCGAATCCCGGGTGCGCATCGAGCAGTTGCGCCTGCTCGTGCTCAAGACCGCGTGGCTGATGGACACCGTCGGCAACCGCGGCGCGCACCGGGAGATCCAGTCGATCAAGATCGCCACGCCGCTCACCGTCGAATGGATCCTGGACAAGGCCATCCAGGCGCACGGCGCCGGCGGCCTGTCCCAGGACTTCGTGCTCGCGTCGTTGTGGACGCACGCCCGCACACTGCGGCTGGCCGACGGGCCGGACGAGGTACACCGCCGTTCGCTCGCCCAGCGCGAGCTCAAGTCCTACCGAGAGGCAGCCGCCCAGTGAGTGACGCGTCCCGTCCCGTAGCCATCGTCACCGGCGCCAGCCGAGGCATCGGCCTGGGCATCGCCCAGGCCCTGGTCGCACGCGGCGACCGGGTCTGCGTGACCGCGCGCGGCGCGGACACACTCGCCGAGGTGGTCGCCTCACTCGGCGGCCCCGAACACGCGATCGGCGTCGCCGGAAAGGCGCACGACCCGGCCCACCAGGACGCGGCGGTGACCGCGACCATGGAGGCGTTCGGCCGGATCGACATGCTGGTCAACAACGCCGGCATCAACCCGGTGTACGGCCCGCTGGTGGAACTCGACCTCGACGCCGGGCGCAAGATCCTGGAGGTCAACCTGCTAGCCGCGCTCGCCTGGACCCAGCGTGTGCACAAGGCGTGGTTGGGCGAGCACGGCGGCGCGATCGTCAACGTCTCCTCGCTGGCCGGCGAGCGGCCCGCCCACGGGATCGGCTTCTACGGCGTCAGCAAGGCCGCGCTGACCCACCTGACCGCCCAGCTCGCGAGCGAACTCGGCCCGCGGGTAAGGGTGAACGCGGTGGCGCCGGCCGTGGTCAAGACGGTCTTCGCGAACGCGCTGTACGAGGGCCGCGAGGACGAGGTCGCGGCGGCGTATCCGCTGGCCCGGCTCGGCGTGCCCGAGGACGTGGCCGGCGCGGTGGCGTTCCTGCTGTCCGAGCAGGCGAGCTGGATCACCGGTCAGACGCTGCTGGTCGACGGCGGCGTGAGCCTGTCCGGCGGCGTCTGATGACCGCGCTCGCCGGCGCCGGCGTGGTGATCACCGGCTCCGGCGCCGGGATCGGCGCGGCGCTGGCCCGGCGCTTCGCCGCCGACGGCGCCCGGGTGGTGGTCAACGACCTGGATCCGGACGCGTGCCGTGCCGTCGCCGCCGAGATCGACGGCATCGCGCTGCCCGGCGACGCGGCCGGCGAGGAGGGTGTCGCGGCGCTGGTCACCGGCGCCCGCAAGGCGCTCGGCGGCGAGATCGACATCTACTGCGCCAACGCCGGAATCGGCGAGGGCAGCGGCCTGGACGCCTCGGAGCAGTCCTGGGACCGCTCGTGGGACGTCAACGTGATGGCGCACGTACGCGCCGCCCGGCTGCTCACCCCGGCCTGGCTGGCCCGGGGGCGCGGCCACCTGGTCACCACGGTCTCCGCCGCGGGCCTGCTCACCATGCTGGACGCGGCGGCGTACTCGGTCACCAAGCACGCGGCCTACGCGTTCGCCGAGTGGATGTCGATCACCTACGGCGCCAAGGGCATCACCGTGCAGGCGGTCTGCCCGCTGGGGGTGCGCACCGCGCTGATGGGCGCGTCCGGCGAGGCGGCCCGGCTGCTCCTGGACGACGGGGCGATCAGTGCGGCGGAGGTCGCCGAGGTGGTCGCCGAGGCGATCACGGGCAACGCCCCGTTCCTGGTCCTGCCGCACCCCGAGGTGGCCCGGATGTACGCGGGCCGGGCCGCCGACCCGGATCGTTGGCTGGCCGGGATGCGCAGACTCCAGTCGCGACTGGAACAGGCGAAGGAAGACCGAGCGCGGGAGAACTGACCGCCGGACCCGGGGCCGAAGCACATCTTCGGCCCCGGGCGGGCTCATCCGCGTCGCAGCGCGGCCAACTGCTCGGCGAACGGCACCACTTCCTCGACCGGGTCGGGCCCGGCCGCGGCCTGCGGCAACCCCGCCGCGAGGTCGGCGAGTTCGCCACCCGCGCGGGCGATCCGCGCGGCCAGGTCGTCGCCGGCACCCGCCGACGTGCCCCAGTCCTCCGTCGCCGCGTAGACCGAGGTCGGTACGACCGCGGCCCGCAGGTAGGCGAACAGCGGGCGCAGCGCGTGCTCCAGGGCCAGCGAGTGGCGTGCGGTGCCGCCGGTCGCCGCGATCAGCACCGGCTTCCCGGTCAGCGCGGTGTTGTCCAACACGTCGAAGAACGACTTGAACAGCCCGCTGTAGGACGCGGTGAAGATCGGCGTGACCGCGATCAGGGCGTCCGCCCGGGTGACCGTGTCGATCGCCGCGCGCAGCCCCGGCGGCGGGAAGCCGGTGATCAGGTTGTGCGCGATGTCCACCGCGACGTCGCGTAGTTCGACCGTGTGCACGTCGACCTCGACGCCCCGATCGACCGACTGCCGCCTGGTCGCCTCGGCCAGTCGGTCGCCGAGCATGCGGGTGGACGAGGGTTTGCCCAGCCCGGCCGAGACGACCACCAGCTTGACCGGTTGCGCCATGGTGATCCCTGTTCCCTTCTCTGTCGTTGCGCCGGATGTCCGGTGATGGGTGGGACCGGTCAGAGCGCCGGCGCGCTCTCGCCGGCCGCGACCTGCGCCGCCGCCTCGTCCCGCCGGGCGACCAGTGCCGCGTGGGTCGGACCGGCCGGCACGTCGGCCGCGCGTCGGGCGGCGAACTCCCGGCGCAACACCGGCAGTACCTCCTCGCCGAGCAGGTCGAGCTGTTCCAGCACGGTCTTCAGCGGGAGTCCCGCGTGGTCCATCAGGAAGAGCTGACGCTGGTAGTCGCCGAACGAGTCGCGGAAGGTCAGCGTCTTGTCGATGACCTCCTGCGGGCTGCCCACGGTCAGCGGCGTCTGGTCGGTGAACTCCTCCAGCGACGGACCGTGGCCGTACACCGGCGCGTTGTCGAAGTAGGGGCGGAACTCGCGTACCGCGTCCTGCGAGTTCCGGCGCATGAACACCTGGCCGCCGACCCCGACGATGGCCTGCTCGCGCGTACCGTGGCCGTAGTGCTCGAAGCGGTCGCGGTAGAGGTTGATCAGCCGGACGAAGTGGTCGCGGGGCCAGAAGATGTTGTTGGCGAAGAATCCGTCACCGTAGTAGGCGGCCTGTTCGGCGATCTCGGGGCTGCGGATCGAGCCGTGCCACACGAACGGCGGGACGCCGTCCAGCGGTCGCGGGGTCGAGGTGAAGCCCTGGAGCGGGGTCCGGAACCGGCCCTCCCAGTCCACCACGTCGTTGCGCCACAGCTCGTGCAGGAGCGCGTAGTTCTCGATCGCCAGCGGGATGCCCTGGCGGATGTCCTGGCCGAACCACGGGTAGACCGGCCCGGTGTTGCCGCGACCCATCATCAGGTCCACCCGCCCGTCGGCCAGGTGCTGGAGCATCGCGTAGTCCTCGGCGATCTTCACCGGGTCGTTGGTGGTGATCAGCGTGGTGGACGTGGAGAGGATGATCCGCTCGGTCCGGGCGGCGACGTAGCCGAGCAGCGTGGTCGGCGACGAGGGCACGAACGGCGGGTTGTGGTGCTCACCGGTCGCGAACACGTCCAGGCCGACCTCCTCGGCCTTGAGCGCGATCGCCACCATCGCCTTGATCCGCTCGTGCTCGGTGGGCTCCCGGCCGGTGGTGGGGTCGACGGTGACGTCTCCGACGGTGAAGATCCCGAACTGCACGATGACCACTCTCTCAGTAGTTGAACACTCAATCAACTGATGAAAGCAGGATCGGGTCCGAGCTATTCCCGAAGCGCGCACGGGCCTGCGGCCGGATCCGCCACCCCTTCCTCGCTGCTCGCTACTCGCTACTCGCGCAGGATTTGCAGGCTTACCGCCAGTTCGGCTTCGGTCACCCGGGCTGCCGTGGTGGCGTCGCGGGCTCGGATGGCGGCCACCATGGCCGCGTGGGCGTCGGCGCCCGGGTCGGCGGAGGCAGTGCGCAGGCCCTGTTCGTCCATGGCCGCCAGCAGGTCGAGCAGGCCCGGGCGCATGGTCACCTGGAAGACGGCGAACAGGTCGGTCAGCACCTCGTTGTGGGCCGCCGCGACGATGCTCGCGTGGAAGGCGATGTCCGCGTCGATGTACGCCTCGTCGTCGCCGAGCGCCGCGGCCCGCGCGGCCAGGCCCGCCTCCAGCGCGGCGAGGTCCTCGTCGGTGCGCCGCTCCGCGGCCAACATCGCGGCCCGTACCTCGATCAGATTGCGTACCTCGTACACCTCGACCGCCGAGGCCCGCCGCAACCGCGCCGGCAGATCCTCGACCGGTTCGGTGGCGATCACGAAGACGCCGGACCCCTGCCGGGACTCGACCAGGCCGGCTCCCGCCAGGGCCCGGATCGCCTCGCGCACGGTCGAGCGGCCGATGCCCAGTTCCGCGCCGAGCGCCACCTCGCCGGGCAACTTGCCGCCCACCGGCCAGCGCCCGGCGGCGATCTGGTCGCGAAGCCGCTCGGCCGCCTGGCCGACCAGCGGGCTGCGGCGCAGGGGGCCGAACGTCATCGCGTCACCATCACGTCTCAGGTTGTCTGACGAATTGCCCGAATCCTAGCCGGGAAGCACGCCCACCCCCTCCCGCTCCCCCGCGCGAGCCCGATTCACCGCCGAGATCGTCGCGCGCACCGAGGCGGCCAGGATCGAGGTGTCGATGCCGACGCCCCACCGGGTGACCCCGTCGACGCGGCACTCCAGGTACGACGCCGCCTGTCGGTCGCCCCCCGCGCCGATCGAGTGCTCGACGTAGTCCAGGATCTCGACCCGGATGCCGGCCGCGCCCAGAGCCGAGGTCAGCGCGGACAGCGGACCGTTGCCGGTGCCGTCCACCGGGCGACGGCCGGCCGCGTCGGTCAGGGTCCCGGTGAACCGGTGCCGCCCGGGTCCGCCCTCCTGCACCCGCCATTCGGTGACCTCGATCGGCGAGTGCCGGTCCAGGTACTCGCCCTGGAACAACGCGCCCAGTTCGGCCGCGGTGATCTCCTCGCCGCTGTCGTCGGTGGCCTCCTGGACCACCCGGGAGAACTCGATCCGGAGCCGGCGCGGCAGGTCCAGCCCGTGCGCGCTCTGCATCAGGTAGGCGATGCCGCCCTTGCCGGACTGGCTGTTGACCCGGATCACCGCCTCGTAGTCACGACCCACGTCGGCCGGGTCGATCGGCAGGTACGGCACGTCCCACGGCGCCTGCGCCGCGGTCGAGCCCAGCCGTTCGGCCTGCCGCGCGTGGTGCGCGAAGCCCTTCCCGATCGCGTCCTGGTGGGTGCCGGAAAACGCGGTGTAGACCAGGTCGCCGCCATAGGGATGTCGCGCGGGTACCTCGATCCGGTTCGCGTACTCGACCGTGCGCCGGATCTCGTCGATGTCGGAGAAGTCGATCATCGGATCCACGCCCTGCGTGTGCAGGTTCAGCGCGAGCGTGACCAGGTCCACGTTGCCGGTGCGCTCGCCGTTGCCGAACAGGCAGCCCTCGATCCGCTGCGCCCCGGCCAGCAACGCCAGTTCGGCGCAGGCGACCCCGGTACCACGATCGTTGTGCGGATGCACGGACAGGATCACCGCGTCCCGGCGGGCCAGATGGCGGTGCATGTACTCGATCTGGTCGGCGTAGACGTTCGGCGTGGCGATCTCGACCGTGGCCGGCAGGTTGTGGATCACCGGTCGATCCGGGCTCGCGTCCCACAACTCGGTGAGGCTGTCGCACACCTCCAGGACGTAGTCGGGTTCGGTCAGGTTGAACACCTCGGGCGAGAACTCGAAGCGGATGTCCGCCCCCGGCCGCGCGTCCGCGCCGCGGGCCACGTCCTTCGCGCCGGCCAGGATCAGGCCGTGCAGCGCGGCCCGGTCGTGCCCGAGCACGACGTCGCGCCAGGTCGGCGCGGTCGCGGTGTACATGTGTACGACGGTGTGCGGCAGGCCCTCGATGGACCGATGGGTGCGTTCGATCAGGTCGGTCCGGGCGGCGGTGAAGACCACGATCGTCACGTCGTCCGGAACCGCGTCGCTCTCGACCAGGTGTCGGACGAAGTCGTAGTCGGCGCGGCTCGCCGACGGGTAGCCGACCTCGATCTCCTTGAAGCCCATCGCCACCTGCAGGTCGAACATCCGCCGCTTGCGCGCCGGGTCCATCGGCTCGGCCAGCGCCTGATTGCCGTCGCGCAGGTCCACCGGGACCCACAGCGGGGCCTGTTCGATCCGCCGGGTCGGCCAGGTGCGTCGGTCGGGGTCGATCTCGACCCGAACCCGCTCGTGCGCCGGGCGGTAGCGGTGATACGGCATCGCGCTCGAACGTTGCCGGTTCCAGTGCGGTCGGCCGTCGGGAATCGGGCCGGCCGGGGTGCGCAGGGTGGGAAAGCCGTGTTCGGTCATGGTGCGGGGTCGTCCTCGCCGTTCGAAGGGGTCGACCGGCAGCACCGAACCCCGCGGCGGGGCGCCGGTCGGCTCAGACCCCGCCGCGGCGACCGAGAAGAAGGACGCGCGGCTTCATGGCGGTGACGCTAGCACAAGTTGTCTGACAACCTGATGTCTTTGGGCGGGAGTGAACGCCTGCGAATGTGCGTGCGGAACGCCGCGAACAAGGCCACGCAAACAAGAAGGAGGCGCCGACCCGGTTACCCGGGGGCGCCTCCCCTGTGCCGACCGCGTGGAGTCGGGACGTTCAGAGGTTGCTCAGCTTCGCGTAGGGACGGCAGATGCGCTCCTGGCGCGATCCGAAATCGACAGTGACCGCGATGTCCTCTTCGACACCGACGATCCGACCGAGTCCGTACTGATCGTGCGTCACTCGTGCACCGAGTTCGAAATCCTCGATGATGGGAGCGACCGGGACATTGAAGGGACTGGTGGGCAGAATGCGCCGGGTCACGGCTGACGTCGTCATCCCCACCAGTATGCGCCTGTCGGGTGACGCGCGGGGCGTTCGGGGGCGGTATAGGCGAAGCCGTAACCGGAAAGTGTCCCCACGATATGGCGGTTCGAATCCCGTATGCGCCCGTCGAACCCGACCGATATGCCCCGCTCGCAACTTCGCCGCAGGTCACGCGGGATCCGGCCACAACCGGGCCGTGCACCGTATGCGCACAACGCCCCGGTAAACCCGATTGAGCCGATCGGGCGACGCCCGAACGGATCGCCGACGCCCGTTCGGGGGCACCGCACGGGGCGGCGCCGAGACGCTCGCGACGGGGTCGCGACCCGCCGCCACGACGCCCCGCGACACCCCGAGCCACCCGGTCCGGCCGCCGCCCGCCGATAGGGTCGCGGCATGAGCGAGAGCACTGCCCCGGTGGACATCGAGCTGGTCAGGCCGCCCGAAATCCTGCTTGCGCACGAGGAGGTACGGGTCTTCCACGGCGGCATCCTGCGGACGCCGGCCGGGCTGTACACCACGATCGGCATGGAGACCTCGGCCCGGCCCGCCGGCCCGCGCCCGCCGGCGCCGCCGCTGTTCGGGCAGTACGGGGTATCGGTGACCCGCTCGGGCGACCGCTTCGCCCGGTCGGCGCTGGCCACGACGTTGTCGGCCGGGCCGATCCGGTTCACCTCCTGTTTGTTCGGCCATGTCCCGGACGGCGATCTCGTGCTGGACCTGGTATTGCCGACCATCCCGCGTCGCCTGGTGTTGCGCTTCGACTCGGAGCGGCACGACGGCACCGGATTGGCACTGGTCGTGCCGCCCGCCATCGTGCGCAACGAGGCGGGCGTGACGTTGTGGCACGCGGGCGTATTGGCCACGGAGGCCGGTCGACTCACCCACGTGGAGGCGACCTCCGCCGACGATCGCGCGCTGGGCGGCGCCCGCTGGGACGTCGAGCACAAGCCGCTCGCGGTGACCTGGGACGACCCGACGCCGGCCCGCGAGGCGCAGCAGCGGGGGCGGGACTTCGTGAGCACGGACAGTTGGATCGCCGCACCGCACGCGCGCGGCACGTTGTCCTGCGGACCGCTGGACGTGACGCGGGAGTTCTGACCGAGGGCGATCCGCCGGCGGGCGGCGGGCGGGCCGGCGCCGCGCCGGGTCCGGGCCGGGGTCCGGCGACGTGTGGCCGCCCGGCCTGGAGGTCCGAGCGGCCGGTTTGCCGCGCAGCCGGTCCGCGGTGACGTGGGTGTCGTGGGTGTCGTGGGTGACGTCGGGGTCGTTGCCACAGAAGCTCCATCGGGCCGACCGGGCCGGTTCGGTGCGCTTTGCCAATTCTTGGCTTTACGGGCGTATAGCCACGAGCTATGTTTACAGCCGTAAGCACACATGCGTTAATCAGGGGGTACCGCGTGAGCAGCCAAGAATCCCGATCACCCGATGCCGGCTCCGCCGACGTTTCGGAGGCCGCCGGCCACCCGCGTCGGTGGGCCGCGCTGCTCGTGCTCAGTTCGACGCTGGTCGCGGTGACGCTCGACAACTCGGTGCTCAACACCGCGCTGCCCTCGTTGGCGAAGGGGCTGGACGCGTCGACGTCGGATCTGCAATGGATCACCGACGCCTACACGCTGGTCTTCGCCGCCCTGCTGCTCCTGGCCGGCAGCCTGGGCGCCCGGTTCGGCGCCCGGCGCGCGCTGCTCGGCGGTCTCGCGTTGTTCGGCGCCGGATCGGCGATCGCGGCGCTGTCCTCGACCGCGGCCGAACTGATCGCCTGGCGGGCGGTGATGGGCCTGGGCGCGGCGTTCGTGATGCCCGCGACGCTGGCCATCATCATCCGGATGTTCCCGCCGGTGGAACGCCCCAAGGCGTTCGCCGTCTGGTCCGCCGCGGCCGGCGTGGGGGTGCTGATCGGCCCGGTCACCGGTGGCGCGCTGCTGATGCACTTCTCCTGGTCCAGCGCGTTCTGGATCAACGTGCCTCTCGTGCTCGCCGCGCTCGTCGGCATCCTGCGCATCGTGCCGAGCGTTGCGCGCCAGGGCACCACCCGACTCGACCTGCCCGCCGCCGTGTTGTCCGTCGTCGGCCTGGGCGCGCTGGTCGACGCGATCATCGAGGCGCCCGAGCGCGGCTGGACCGCGCCGCTCACCCTCGTCGAGGCGGGCGTATTCGTGCTGTGCACCGCCGCGTTCGTGGCCTGGGAACTGCGCCGCGACGAACCGATGGTGCAGGTACGGCTGTTCGCCAACCGGGGCTTCGTGCTCGCCGCCGCGACGCTGGCGGTGACCTTCTTCGCGCTTTTCGGCACACTGTTCGTGCTGTCCCAGTACTTCCAGCTCGTACACGGATACAGCCCGCTGAAGGCGGGCCTGTCCGCGATGCCGTTCGCGGTGGCGATGGCCACGATGTCCGGCCTGTCGCCGGTGGTCACCGCCCGGCTGGGCATTCGCGGCACGCTCACCGGCGGACTCGGCGCGATCGCGATCGGCCTGTCGGTGCTCGGCCTGACCACCGACGCCGACACCCCGTTCGTCGTACTGGCCGCGGAGATGGCCCTGGTCGGAGCCGGCATGGGCATGATGATGGCCCCGGCGAGCATGGAGATCACCGCGTCGGTGCCGGCCCGGTTCTCGGCGATGGCGGGTGCACTCAACAGCGTGGTCCGCGAACTCGGCGGCGTGCTGGGCATCGCGGTGGTCGGCACCCTGGTCTCCACGCACTACCGGTCCGAGATGGCCGACCTGCACCCGACCGGCCCGGCCTCGGTGGCCGAACGCGACCTGCCCAGCGCGCACGCCGTTGCCGCGCACCTGTCCCCCGAGGACGGCCACCGGCTCACCTCGGCCGCCGACCACGCCTTCACCACGGCGATGAACAACGGCGCCCTGGTGGCGGCGGCGGTCGCCGCGATCGGCGCGATCGTGGTCGCCTTCGGCCTCCCGCGCCGCACGGTCAGCACCTCGGTGGCCACCGGGCGACCCACCGAATCGACCGACGCCCGGGCGGTGCCCGCCGCCTGACGGAGCGTCATCCCGGCACCCGGCGACCGGCCCGACCCGGTCGCCGGGCATCCGTCGTCGGGCGGCCCGTCGGCGACACACCGGAGGAGGCACCATGCCCGCGAGCGCCGCCGGCCCGCCTCGTACGCTGGCCGCCATGGACGACGATCACGGACCCACCCGCCGACGCAATCGCCGCGGCCAGGGAGCGAGGTTGCGGGACGACATCCTGGCCGCGGCCACCGCCCTCATCGAACGCGACGGACACGCGGGCGATGTGACGCTGCGCCGGATCGCACGCGAGGCCGAGATCACCGCGCCGTCGATCTACGCGCACTTCAACGACCTGAACGACATCCTCGACACCGTGCTCAACGGCTACTTCGACGAGTTGCACGCCACCATCGTGGCGGCCTCCGCCGCGGACGCCGAACCGAATGGGGCGCTGCTCAAGGGCTGTCGGGCCTACGCCCGGTTCGCGATGGACCGCCCCGGCCGCTACCGCGCGCTGTTCCTGCGGATGCCCCCGCAGGTCGTCGACCCGGCGGCTCCGCCGTTGCCGCCGCCCAGTCGCCGGGAGGTCTTCCAGACCCTGGTCGACGCGGTGGCGAACACCTCGTCGGCCGACCGCCCGACGGGGACGGACCCGTTCGAGGACGCGTTGGCCGTGTGGGCGGCGATGCACGGCGCGATCCTGCTGCGGATGACGACGCCCGGCTTCGGCTGGCCGCCGCTCAACGATTTCATCGACACGCTGGTCACCCGGACGGCGCGGCTCACCTGAGCGACCCGGCACAGGTCGGCACCGGCAGCCGGTATGTCCGCTCTTGTGAGCGTTACCCGATGCGGGCGTGCCATCCCGGGCTCGGACGTGGAAGGGTGTCCCCACGGATCGCATCCAGTTCGAGAGCAGGAACGCACCATGGCTGACGAGACACCCGCGAACGAGACACCCGAGGAGACGGTCGTCGAGGCCACCGAGCCGGAGACGCCCGAGGACGAGACCAAGCGCAAGTTCCGCGAGGCGCTCGCCCGCAAGCGCGGCACCAAGACCGACGGCACCGGCGACGGTCCGGGCGGCGACGGGTCCAAGATCCACGGTGCGCACGGGCCCGCCGCGCAGCAGCGCTCGTTCCGTCGCAAGAGCGGCTGAATCGGACCACCCCGCACGCCGATTCGAGTCACCGAATCGGACCAGCGAGGGACTGCCTTCGCCGGGTTACCGAGCAGTAGGATCGCCGGATCGCGAGATCTCGTGGCATGCCTCCTGCCCGCCCGGCGAAGGGTCCCCCGTGTTCGACTACGACGTTCTGGTCATCGGTTCGGGTTTCGGCGGTTCGGTCGCCGCGTTGCGGCTGACCGAGAAGGGCTACCGGGTCGGCGTACTCGAAGCCGGTCGCCGGTTCGCCGATGCCGACTTCCCCAAAACCTCGTGGCAGTTGCGCGACTTCCTGTGGGCGCCGGCCCTGGGTCTGACCGGCATCCAGCGCATCCACGTGCTCAAGGACGTGGTGGTGCTGGCCGGCGCGGGTGTGGGCGGCGGTTCGCTGAACTACGCGAACACGCTGTACGAGCCGCCGCAACCCTTCTTCGACGACCCGCAGTGGGCCCGCATCACCGACTGGCACGCCGAACTCGCGCCGTACTACGCCCAGGCCGAACGCATGCTGGGCGTGGTGACGAACCCGCACATGACGCCCGCCGACGAGCACATGAAGGCCGTCGCCGAGGAAATGGGCGCGGGCGACACCTTCCGTCTCGCGCCGGTCGGCGTGTTGTTCCCCGAGGAGGGACAGTCGCCCGGCGAGGAGGTGGCCGACCCGTTCTTCGGCGGAGCCGGGCCGCGCCGGACCACGTGTACCGAATGTGGTTCGTGCATGACCGGTTGCCGGGTCGGCGCGAAGAACACGCTGCTCAAGAACTACCTGTACCTGGCCGAACGGGCGGGCGCCCAGGTGCACGCGGAGCGTACGGTGGGCCGGGTCCGCCCGCTGGGCGCGGGCCGGCACCCGGACGGGTCCACCGGCGGCTATGCGGTGGAGACCGTCCACACCGGGCCCGCGACGGCGCCGCGCGCGCCCCGCACCTGGACCGCCGAGCAGGTGGTGTTCGCCGCCGGCACGCTGGGCACCCAGCGGTTGCTGCACCGGATGGCGGCCGAGGGTACGCTGCCGCACCTGTCCGGCACGCTCGGCCGGTTGACCCGGACCAACTCCGAGGCGCTGGTCGGCGCGGTCGCCCCGACCACCGGGGTGATCGACGCCACGCGCGGAGTGGCCATCACCTCCTCGTGGCACCCGGACGCGGACACCCACATCGAACCGGTTCGCTACGGCAAGGGCTCCAACGCGATGGGGCTGTTGCAGACCCTGCTCACCGACGGGGACCGGCCCCGGGTGCGCCAATTCCTGCGCGAGTCGTGGCAACACCCGGCCCGGTTGCGGCTGATGAACGTGCGCAACTGGTCCGAGCGGGCGATCATCGCGCTGGTCATGCAGTCCCGGGACAACTCGCTGACGGTGTATCGCCGACGCGGCCTGTTCGGCCGGACCCGGATCACCACCCGACAGGGCCACGGCGAGCCCAACCCGAACTGGATCCCGGCCGGCCACGAGGCGGTCCGACGGATCGCCCGACGACTGGGCGGGGTGGCCGGCGGCACCTGGGGCGATCTGGCCAACGTGCCGATGACCGCGCACATTCTGGGCGGTTGCGTGATCGGCGACTCGGCCGCGACCGGGGTGGTCGACCCGTACCAGCGCGTGTACGGGCATCCGGGACTGCATGTCCTGGACGGTGCGGCGGTCAGCGCGAACCTGGGCGTCAACCCGTCCCTGACCATCACCGCCCAGGCGGAGCGTGCGACGGCGCTGTGGCCCAACCGCGGCGAGGCCGATCCCCGGCCGGAGTTGGGCTCGGCCTATCGGCGGATCGCCCGCACCGCACCGGTGGCGCCGGCGGTCCCGGCGGACGCGCCGGGGGCGTTGCGACTGCCGATCGTGGAGGTGCGGTCGGGACCGCGGTCGGCACAGGACTGACGGCGGGCGCGGCAGCGGCTCGGTTCGTGTAGTCCCTAGCCACGTGCCGCTCGGGCGTCGGCCGCCCATTGCTTCGCGTGCCAGGTGTCCGCGATCTCGGCGGCGCGGTCGAAGTGTGCGCGGGCTTCCCTCTCCCGGCCCAGGAAGCGGGCCAGTTCGCCCAGGTCGTGGGCCGGTGGCCGGATCGCCAGGGACAACCCCGCGCACGCGGGTGCGGCGTCGCGCAGCGGGAGCAGGGTCGGGTAGAGCGCGGCGGCCTCCTCGTGTTCGCCCAACGCCACCACCACCGCCGCGCGGAAGACCGACATCGGGGTGTGGAAGAAGTCGCGGCGGATCGGCTCGATCACCGCCCGGATCGCCCGCGCCTGCTCGATCCGACCGTCGGCGGCCACCGCGAGGGCGCACAGGTCGGCCACGAACGGCCCGAAGTCGGCCAGGATCCCCGGTGCCTGTGGCGCGAGTTCGCGGATCCGGCCGCGGCCGAGCAGGATCGTGGCGAGGGCGAGCCGGCGCAGACCGTACGCGTGCAGCGAACCCTGCGCGATCATCGGCTCGGTGGCCCGGAGGTAGTACTCCTCGGCCTCGTCGTGGCGGCCGTCGATGTGCGCGAGAGTGGCGAGCGCGCAGCCGCCGACGCCGATCGCCTCCGGCATCCGGTAGCTTTCCGCGATCGCCGTGCTCTCCTCGACCAACCGGCGCGCGACGGCCGGATCGTTTTGGTCGGCCGCGGCGATGGCCTGGTTGTACCGGCTGTACCAGCGATACTCCGGCAGGTCGAACGCATCTGCGATCCGGGCCAGTTCGGCGGCGGCCTCGGCCCGGGCCGGCGCGTCCGGCAGGCTGTCCAGGTTGCCGGTGAGCGTGGTCAGGGCGAGTGCGTGCAGGTCGGGATCGCCCAGGTCGGCGGCGAGCGCGACGGCCTCCTCGGCCATCGCCCTGGGCCTCGGCTCGATGTCCTCCCCCATCAGCTCGCCTGCGTAGCCGTTCAACAACCGGCATCGGGTCCGCGGGTCGAGGTCGGTGCGCGCGATCAGCCGGCGCAACACCGCCAGCACACCCAGGTCCAGGCTTCCGTACGGCCGGCTCTGCCACGGCGTGGGCACCGTCCACGCGGTGAACGCGGCGATCGTCAGGTCGTCGCGGTGCATCGACTCGGCGGCCTCGAAGGCGCGTTGCCGGGTCAACCGGGCCGCCCCGACGTCGCCGGCCCGGACCTGGGCGCGCAGCAGCCGGCCGAACAGGTCGGCCCGCCGCCCGTCCCGGTCGCCGGCGGTGTCGGCGGGAATCCGGTCCAGGCATTCCAGCGCCCGGCCGAGCAGCTCGACGGCCGTGTCGTGGGCGAACCGGCGCTCGGCCAACTCGGCTGCGGCCACGCACACTTCGACGGCCCGGGCGGCGGTGCCGGCGGTGGCCGCGTGGCCGTAGTGGTAGGCCAGCGCCGAGACGTCGCCGCTGCCGAGCCGTTCCAGGGCGGCGGCGATGCGGCCGTGCATCCGGGTGCGGCGCAGCCCGCTCAGGTCCGCGACCATCGTGTCGCGGACCAGCGCGTGCACGAACCGCACCCGCCCGGGGGCCGGTTCGGTGAGCAGCCCGGCGATCAGGCCGGCGTCCAACGCGTCCAGCACGCCGCCCTCCTCGACCTCGGCCGCGTGCACCAGCACGTCCACGTCGACCTCGCGGCCCGCCACCGAGGCCAACCGCAGTACCGCGACGGCGGGTTCGGGCAGCCGGGCCAGCCGTCGGCGCAGCACGTCGCGGACCCCCTCGGGCACGTCGGAGAGCGCGACCAGGGCCCCTTCGCTGTCCAGCAGGCGGGCGCTCTCCCGCACGTAGAACGGATTGCCGCCGGTGCGTTCGGCCAACGCGGTGATCGTCGCGGGGTCGACGGGCGTCTGGGACACGGCGTCCACGACCCGGGCCACGGCGGCCTCCGGCAGGCCGGGCAGCGCCAGTCGGACCGGCGATCGGCGGGCCAGTCCGGCCAGGGTCTCGGTGAGCCGGCCGGCCACCTCGTCGGGACGGTAGGCGGCGACCACGAACAGCGGCGCGCCGGCGGCCTCGCCGTCGGCCGCGGCGGCGAGCAGGGCCAGCGTTTCGGCGTCGGCGCGGTGCAGGTCGTCCAGCAGGATGGCCAGCGGCCGACGCCGGGCGCCGGCGGCCAGCCAGGACCAGACCGCGCGGTGCAGCCGGAACCGGCCCGCCGCGGTGTCCTGCCCGGGCCCCTCCGCCGGGTCGTCGCCCAGCAGCGGCGCGAGGGCGGCGGCCGACTCGGCCGGCGGCGGCACGATCTCGGCGATCGCCCGCAGCGCCTCCACCCACGCCCACGCGGGCGGTGCGCCGTCGACCTCGGGACACCGTCCGGTGGCCACGAGCAGCCCGGCCCGTTCCAGTTCGCCGGCGAGTCGGCTCAGCAGCGCGGATTTGCCCAGTCCGGCCTCCCCGGTCACCAGCGCGACCCGCAGGCCGGCCGCTCCGACCCGGCCGGCCGCGCCCAGCAGCGCGGCGAGTTCGTCGTCCCGTCCGACGAACAGGTCCGCGGGGCCGCCGGGTCGGGGGTGGATGTCGGCGTCGGGGACCGCGCCGAAGGCCGGCGCCGCGGTCGGGTGCGCCAAACTCGCGGGCACCGCGTCGCGGTCGGTACGGGCAGCGGGCCGGTCGGCGTCGGCGCGACCGGTCGTCGGTCGGCCGGCCGCCCCGGCGGTTGCCTCGTCCCGATCGCCCGCCGCAGCCCGGTCGGCGACGCCGGTCGCCGACCGGAGTACGTCCATGCGGCGACCCAGGATCGCCGCCTCGACCTCGGCGAGGGCGGGCCCCGGGTCCAGGCCGACGTCGGCCGCCAGGACCGCGCGGGCCCGGCGCAGCGTGGCCAGCGCGTCCGCTTGTCGGTTGTCCGCCCACAGCGCCAGGGCGTGCAGACGCCAACCCTCCTCGCGCAACGGCGCCTCGTGGGTGAGCCGTTCGGCGTCCGCAGCCGCGCCCGCCGCGGCGCCCGAGCGCAGGCCGGCGGCGATGTGCAGTTCGCGTGCGCTCAGTTGCAGTTCGCTCAACCGGGCGGCCTCGGCGAGGGCCCACGGCTCGTCCGAGGCGGCGGCGAACGCCGGGCCGCGCCACAACGCGAGCGCCGCCTCGACCAGGGTGCGCGCCTGGGCCGGGTCGGTCTCGGCCCGCTCCCGCGCGGCGCGGAGCAGGTGCTCGAAGCGCCACGCGTCCACCGCGTCGTCCGGCAGGCGCAGGGCGTAGCCGGGTGCCGCGCTGACCAGGATCGTGGCCGGGGCCCGTCGCGGTCGACCCGGTTCGAGCAGGCGACGCAGGTTGGACACGTACGCCTGGAGGGAGGTGACGGCCTGGGCGGGTGGTTCGCCGCGCCACAGGTCCTCGATCATCCGGTCGATCGACACGACCCGCCCGCGCGCGGCCACCAGGAGCGCGAGCACGGCGCGCTGGCGCGGACCACCCAGTGGCACGGTCGCATCGTCCACGTCGGCCTCGAACGGGCCGAGCACACGCAGGTAGACCATCCATCCCCCTATCCGGTTCGAGCGGCTCGGCCGGCGGCGAGCCGCTCGCCGGACAACTCCGTCGGGCGGCTCCATGTTCCTTCCAGGATTCCTCCAAGACGCCCGGACCAGGCTATGAGCATGCCCGGCGACACCACGCCGAGGGCCCACCGAAGGGATCACCCGCCATGACCGCCTCGTCCTCCTCGCCCGTCTCCCCCGCCTCGGCCGGCTTCGACACCCGGGACATGGTGATCGTCCACCGCGGGCTGCGCCGCGAATCGCGGCTGCTGATCGAGTTGGTCGCCGCCGTCGAGCCGGGCGACACCGCCCGGGCCAAGGTACTCGCCGACCACTTCGACCTGTACCGGTTGGGCCTGCACGGGCACCACACCGGCGAGGACGAGTTGTTGTGGCCGCCGCTGCTGGCGCGGGTCGACCTGGAGGCCGATCTGGTGCTGCGGATGGAGGCCCAGCACGAGCGGGTGGCCGGTTCGCTGACCACCGCCGGGGAACTGCTCGCGGCGTGGGCGGCGAACGCCGGGGGCAACGAGCGGGACGCGCTGGTCGCGGCGCTGGTCGAGCACCGCGCGGCGCTGATCGAGCACCTCGACGAGGAGGAGGCCGAACTGCTTCCGCTGGCTCAGCGGCTGCTCACCGCGCAGGAGTGGCACGCGATGGGCGAGCACTTCGTGGAGACCACGCCCAAGCCGCAGATCCTGCTTCTGCTGGGGGTGGTGCTGGAGGACGCCCGCCCGGCCGAGCGGGCCACGATGCTCGGTGGGCTGCCGCTCCCGGCCCGGCTGCTCTGGCACCTGGTCGGGCGCCCGATGTACGCCCGCATGGTCCGCCGGGTCCGGGGCTGAACGCATCGACTCCCGGTGCCCGTGCGCCTGTCCGCCCGCGGCCGGATCCGCGCCCCCGCGACGCGCACGCACCGCCGGGTCCGGCGCGATCCGGGGGTCCCGACCCGACTCGACCCAGGCGACGCCGGTCTCGGCGACCCGGAGCCGGCCCGCACCCACCGCACGCGGCCCACTCCCATCGACGCGCCGGTGGCGCACATTCGGCCCCGCGCGCCGACCCGAAAGTGTCGTCGATTGGGTTGGATGGCCTCATGAGCACCGCACTTGCCGTTCATCCCGCCCTGTCCCACCCCGAGTTGCTGGCCGAACCGGTGGCCCGTGCCCTGGCCGGTTGGCCGGCCGGGGCCGCCGATCCGGTCGAGGTCGCCGCGATCGATCCCGAACTGGCCGACACCGCCGCGTTCTGCGCCCGCTACGACGTGGCCCCGGCCGACGGAGCGAACTGCGTGGTGATCGCCGCCAAGCGCGGCGGCACGGTCACCTACGCGGCGTGTCTGGTCACCGCCACCACCAGGGCGGACGTGAACGGCCTGGTCCGCCGGCACCTCGACGCCCGCAAGGCGTCGTTCGCGCCGGTGGACGTGGTGCTCGCGGCGACCGGGATGCAGTACGGCGGGATCACCCCGATCGGGCTGCCCGCGGACTGGCCGATCCTGATCGACGCCGCCGTCGCCGCGCACCCGCGCATCGTGGTCGGTTCCGGGATTCGCGGCTCCAAGCTGTGGGTACCCGGCCGCCTGCTGGCCGAACTCCCGGGCGCGCGGGTGCTGCCCGGCCTCGGCGTCCCCCTGGCCTGATTCCCGGTCCTCCCGCCCGTGCCGATCCGGCCGTGCCGACCGCCCGTGCCGATCCGGTCCGGGCGGGAGGACCACGCCGTCAGCAGTGGTGCGTGAACAACTGCAATCCCACGCCCGAGGGCACCGGAACGGGCATCTCCTCGATCGGCGGGTGGATCGTGCGACCCGCCTTGATCGTCTCCTCGATGGTGATCCTCGCGATCGCCTCACCCGGTACGGTCACCGGATTCGCGCTCAGGATCACCAGGTCGGCCAGCTTGCCCACCTCGATGCTGCCCTTGTCGGCCTCCTCGCCGTACTGGTAGGCCGCGTTGATGGTGATCGACCGCACCGCGTCCGCCCCCGAGACGCACTGATGTTTGCCCAGGACCATGCCCTTGCGGGTCCTGCGGGTGACCTGGCCGGACAGGATCGCGATCGAACTCGGCCGGGCCACCGGCGCGTCGTGGTGCGACGTGTAGACCATGCCGCGGGCCAGGGCCCATTGCGCGGGCGAGATGTCGACGGCGCGCTCCTCCCCGAGCACCGTCTCGTAGTACCAGTCGCCCCAGTAGAACGTGTGCATCGAGAAGAACGACGGGATGATGCCCAGCCGGCGAAACTCCTCGATCTGGTCCTCGCCCGCCGTCTGACAGTGGATGCCGGTCGTGCGCCGATCGGCCGGCCGCGCCTCCCGGGTGGCGATCCGCACGCAGCGGATCAACTGGGCGATCGCCTCGTCGCCGTTGACGTGGGCGATCACCTGCCAGCCGTGCGCGAAGCCGGCCCGGACCTGGTCGAGGGCGACCTCCTCCTCCAGGGTCGGGTAGCCGCAGTAGTCGTCGTCCAGGCCCTCCGGCGGCGTCAGGTACGGCTCGCGCAGCCAGGCCGTCCGGCCCTGCGGAGAGCCGTCCAGGTTGAGTTTGATCCCGGCCGCCCGCAGACCGTTCAGGTAGTCCGGGCTCGCCTCGACCAGATGCGGCGCCTCGATCGCCTCGGCCGCCTTGACGTAGACCACGACGTCCAGGGGCAACGGCGCGACCGCCGCGAGGGCGCGCAGGTCGCCCAGCACCGCCAACTCCGCGGCGCCCTCCTGCACCGTGGTGAAGCCGTAACTCGCCGCCGCCTGCAGACCCTTGGCCAGGAACCGGGCCCGGTCCTGTTCGGCGATGCCGATGATCGCGTGACCGGAGGCGGGGAAGAACGCGGTCTCCTCCAGCACCCCGTTCGGTTCGCCGAACGGCAGTACCGACTCGTCGCCGCGCCGGATCACCCCGCCCTTGGGGTTCTTCGTCGCGGCGCTGTACTCCAGGAGTTCCAGCCCCTTGCTGTTCACCGCGCCCAGGTGGAACGACTGGTGGATGGCCAGCACCGGTCGCTCCGTGGAGACCCGGTCCAGGTCCTCCCGGGTCGGGTGTTGCCCGCCGGCCAGCCGCGCGTCGTCGTAGCCGAAGCCGACGATCCACGCCGATCGCCGGCCGACCTCGCCGTCCGCGAACTCGCGCAACTTGCGCACGATCGCGTCGACGTCCCCGACGTCGCCGTCCGGATCGCCGAGCAGGTCGGCGATCGTCTCCTGGAGTCCGGTGCCGACCACGTGGCCGTGCGGATCGATGAAGCCCGGCAACAACGCCCGGCCGGCCAGGTCGTACAACCGGGTCTCGGGCCCGCGCCAGTGTTCCAGCGCCCGGTCCAGGTCGCCGACGAAGACGATCCGGCCGTCCTTGACGGCGACCGCCTCGGGCCGCGCACCCGGCTCCGCCCCGACCACCTCGGGGCCGGGCCCACCCGCCACCGTCTCGATTTCGCCGCCGTGGAAAATCACGTCGGCCGCGCCGGGCTCGGCTCCCGGGCCCCCTTGTGCGCCCGTCTCCGGCGCGAATCCCTCCGACATCACCGCTCACCCCGTCCTTCGTTGTATCGACACCCGTGTCGCTATGCAGTCTGTCGGCGACGGACCGTTACATCGAAGGTGATATTCGGACATCCTGTGTCGGTCGGGCCGACCAGGGGACGAATCGGGCCCACGCGTCGGCGGGCCACTCGGCCGAGCTCAACCGGCATGGCAGGCCGACGGCTACCCGGCCGACGTATCCGAGACCATCAGGTCCAGCACGCCCGGCAGCCCCCCGGCCACGAATGCCGCCCGCTGCCGATCGGCCCCCGTCCCCTGCCGGATCAGCCGATCCACCAGGGCGAACACCCGCGTGGTGTCCCCGAAGCGATCCAACACGGGGGTGACGTGCGCGAGCATCTCGTGGACCAGGTCGCCCGCCTCGACCCGACGGGCCGTGCCCGCCGGCCCCACCGGCCCGAACAGATCCCCCTCCAGCCCGTCCCGGGCCGCCAACCAGCACGCCGCACGCAGCAGTTCCGGGTCGGGTGCGGCGTACGGCGCCTTCTCGCCGTGCTGTTGCAGCGCGGTGACCACCAGTGCCCGGATCAGCCCGGCCAGCATCACCGCGTCGTCCGCCCGCAACTGCACGTCCGGACAGCGGATCTCGATGGTGGGGAATCGTTCGGACAGTCGCACCTGCCAGTACACCTGACCTCGGTCGAGCATCACTCCCACCGCCAGCAGCGCGTCCACCCTGCGTTCGTACTCCTCCAGGTCGACGAACACCGGTGGTTGACCCTCGACCGGCCAGCGCGCGTAATGGATCGTGCGCCAACTCGCGAACCCGGTGTCCACCCCCTGCCAGAGCGGCGAGTTGGCGCCCATCGCGACCAACAGCGGCAACCACGGCCGGATCCGGTTGACGACCTGCACACCCGTCTCCCGATC
Organism: Embleya sp. NPDC005971; assembly: GCF_040629175.1. Taxonomy (NCBI): domain Bacteria; kingdom Bacillati; phylum Actinomycetota; class Actinomycetes; order Kitasatosporales; family Streptomycetaceae; genus Embleya; species Embleya sp. NPDC005971. Next base: position 88,825 of record NZ_JBEXUX010000023.1, read on the forward strand.
CGGCACCGCCACGTGCACGTGCATCCCGTGGATGAGTTGCACGTCGGCCAATCGCCGGGCGTTCTCGGCGATCGCGAGGTAGCGCGGATGTTCGCTGATCTCCATCGGCTTCCCGTCGCCCGCGGGCGTGGTCCCGCAGGCGACCAGCCGGCAGCCGACCCGTTCGGCCGCCGCCGACAGTTCGCGTCGCATCCGGTACAGGTGCCGGCCTATCTCGTCGAGCGAGGAACACACCGGAGTGGCCACCTCCAACTGGGCCTTCAGCAGTTCGGGCTGCACGTCTCCGACGCCGTACCCGGGCCGTAAGCTCACCTCGGCCCGGACCCGCTCGGCCGCCGGCACCGGCAGTCCGCTGACCGGGTCCACGAGCAGGTACTCCTCCTCGACACCCAGGGTGGTCTTCACCGAACCGTCCTTTCGAGCGGGCGAACCCGCCGGGCAGGGCCTCCACTCGGACCCGACCCGTCCGCAGCCGGTATGCGCCACGACCGCGCCCGGTTGCTCATCGGCTCCGGGAACACCCCGGCACCCCACCGGGTTCGGCATCGCGACGCAGTACGTACTCGACCAAGATCCGGACAGGCCGTACTACTTGGGAGGACTCGCTCGGTTGTACCCGTATCCACCGCAGGTCGACACGTCGACCCGGGGTCGCGTCCGAGTCGGGCGAGTCCGCTTCGGGGTCGGCGTCCCCGATGTCCGGGCGTTGTGATGAGGTGGAACCCGCAAGTGGAACGGGCGAGTACGGGGGCACGTGATGTCACGGGTGCAGGTCGCGAACAAGGCTCTCCTGGTCGGGCTGCTGTTCGAGGGGGCCGCCGTCGGCGACCTGGGCCGAGTCCGCCGGCGGATCGGCGACGACGTGATCGCCGCCCTCCTGGGCGACCGGAAACTCTCGCCCGCCCTGCGGGCGTTGGCGGCACACGATCCCGACCCGTGGGTCCGCCGCCGGCTCGCGCACAACGGGACGGTGCTCACGCCGACCGACCTGGCCGCGCTGTTGGAGCAACCGGACCCGGTGGTCGACCGGATCGTGCACACGCATCCCGAGGCGACCACCTGGATGCGTCGGGTCGTGCTCGCCCCCGGGCGCCACACCGGGACGCCGCACCCGTTGAGCGCGCTGCACGAGGAGTTGCTCGCCCGGTCCGCCGAGGATCCGCCGGCCCGCGGACCGGCCGCCGCGGTGGTCGCCGAACGACCGGAGCTGGTCGCACACGCGCTGCGGGTGTGCGCCGGCACCCTGACCGCCGCCGAGGAACTGCGCGGCCTGCTGTCCCTGAGCCGACACGGCGGCACCGACCTGCTGCCCGAGGCGCTGCGCCACGTGCGCCCCGAGGTGGCCGCGCTGCTCGACCGCCCGGGCGAGCCGGCCGGGGCACACCGGGCCGCGGCCGACGCGCTCGCCGTCGCGGTGGCCGAGGCCGAGGGCCCCGCCGGACTGATCGCCGAACTGCGCGCCGGATTCCATCCCTCGACCTGGCGCCGGGAGGTCGACTGGGCCGCGCTGCGGGTCGAGCAGGGGCGCGAGCCGCTGCCGGAGGCCGCCGCCGCGCTGCTGGCCGCCGACCCGGACTGCCCCGAGGACCTGCTGGTCGCGCTCTACACCGCGCATCCGACGACGGTGGGCCCGGTGGCCCGGCCGACGCTCGCGGTGTTGCGGGCGGCGATCGGCACGCCCAAGCACCCCGCACTGGCCCGGATCGCCGCGCTCGCCCGCGAGTTGGCCGAACCCGCCGACCCGGCCCGGGTGTTGACCGAGGTGACCCCCGCCCGGACCGCGGTCGCCACGTTGGTCGAACTGCCGGAGTGCCCCGAACTGCGCGCGTTGCTGCACCGACACCTGGGCCGCCACGCCGGCCGCTGGAACACCCTGCGGGCCGTGCTGCCCCGGCACCGCGACGCGCTGCCGACCCTGCTGGCGGGCATCGAGGCGGGCACCGTGACCGCGCCGCCGGAGCAGGCCGGCGGTCCCCCGCCGACCCTGACCAAGCCGTTCCGCCACCTGCTCGTCTGCGCCGACCCCGACGACCTGCGCGAGTTGTTGCCCGAGTTGCCCGACACCCTGGTGCGCGACCTGCTCTCCAGCGGCTCGCTTCCCCCGCACGTGCACGAGGCGGCGATCACCTCGACCGACCCGCGTGCGTGGCAGGCGCTGGCCGGCAATGTCGGTCTGGACATCCGCGAACTCGCCCGCCTGGTCGCCAAGCAGGTCCCGGCGGTGGACGCCGCCGCCTATCTCGGCATGCGCGCGACCCCGTCGCTGCGCCGCGTCATCGCCCGACGCGCACCGCTGGACCCGGGCCTGCGCAGCGAGTTGCTCGCGCACGGCGACCGGCGCACGCTGCTGCCGCTGGTGGCCGGCGGCGAACCGGAACTGGCCGCGCGGGCGCTGGCGTTCGGTTGCCGCAAGATCGCCCAACAGTACGCCTACATCAAGGTGTGGGAGCGGCACGGCCCGGACGGCGTGCGCACCCTCCTGGACCGGAGCGGGGCCGACACCGCGGCGCAGATCCGCAAGCGGGTGGAGGCCGCCCTCAAGGCCGAGGACGGCCTGGCCGACCTGCGTGCGAGCGGCGAGCCCTACGACGACCCGGCCACGTTGCCGCACCGTCTGCAGACCCGGACCAGTCGCACCACCGTGCGCGACCTGGTGCACGAGCCGTACGCCCACGACTTCCCGCTGCTGATGGCGGCCAACCGGGCGGAACCGTTCGCCTTCGAGGCGATCGACGACCTGATCCGGCACGAGGACGCCACCGACGAGGATCGGGCCCGGTTGTGCCTGATGCTGGTCAACGCCCAGCGCACCTACGCACGCCGGACGATCGACACCCCGCCGCCGGAGTGGCTGCGCGCCGAGCCGTTCGGCCGGGACGAAGCCTGGGTGAACGCGGCGGTGGAGAACGACCTGCTCGATCCGGTGCAACTGATCGACGTGGCCCATCCGGCTCAGGCCGTGGTCCAGTCCGCGCATTCGATGAACCCGGAGACCGTGCTGGCCCCGATGCGGGCCCGGCTGGCCGAGCTGACCCGGGAGCATCTCGCGGGCCACACCGAGGCGTTGGCCGTCGCGGTCGGTCTGGTCGACGGCTTCACCGGGTCGCTCGCCGAGTTGGTGGTGCTGGCCGGCCAGGTGGCGGGTCCGCGTCCCGACGCCGATGAGCTGGCCCGCGCGGACGCCGCGACGCTGGAGGCCGCCCGGCGCGAGGCGGCGGAGAGCGCAAGCAGCGAACCGGCGGCCGAGCCGACGATCCGACGCGCCCGGGTCGGCCGCGCCGCCGAGCCCGATCGTTCGTCCCGGCTGGTGGCGGTGCAGGTACTGCGCACCCTGGCCTCGGGGCCCGATCCGCAGGGCGTTCCGGTGCCGGACGATCCGGACGTGCTCGCGGCGCTGGCGTCGGTGCGGATCGCCGACACGCCGGGCTACGAGTTCCCCGGTTGGCTCTACCAGGCGTGTTTCGACAGTGCTTCGGTGTGGCCGCGTGCGGCGTTGGGGCGCCGGGTGTTCGACGAGTCGGTGGCCAACGACCTGATCGACCTCGGCGAGCCCGAGGTGCTGGCAGCGATGGCCGAGAACAAGGACCTGGAGGAGCCGACCCGGGATCGGCTCGCCTCGATCCTGGCCGGCACGCCCGCAGAACGCCCGGAGCAGTACCCGACGTCGGACACCTGGCCGGGCCCGGCCCGGCCGGATTCGTACCTGCGCTGGATCCGCGAGTACTACGACGAGCAGCGTGGCGGTGGCGATTTCCTGGCCGAGAGCGCCTATCGGCACGGCTTCGTCGGGCCGCTCGACCTGCTCGGCGTGCTGCCCGCACGGGCGTTGACCCCGCTGCCCAGGAAGTGGCGCTCGCGGATCGTGGCGGATCCGCTGCACCGGGCGATCGAGGTGTCGGTGGCCGAGCGGCTGGGCGTGGACCCGGCCCGGTGGTCGGCCGCGCTGCTCGCCATGGGTACGGCCGGCGACCGCGCGTTGCCGGAACTCCTGGACGCGGCGGTGGAGTCGGCGGCGGTCGGCGGCGCGGGCGTGGGCGATTGGCGGCGGCTCCGGTCGCCGATCGTCGTCGAGTTCGAGGCGGCGTACGCGAACACTTGGCGGATTCGGCGCGGTTGGCGGTGGCCGGCCGGCGATCTGCTGCTGCGCGCGTCGCCCGAGGCGCTCGCGGTGCTGCTGCCGCTCCTGGGCACGCACGCCTACCCCACCCTGTGGGCGTATGCGCGCCACGTCGAGTACGCGTCGAGCGCGTTGGACGAATACGCGTTCCTGACCGGCGATCGGGACGCGTTGCGGATCCTGGCGGCCCGGCGTCGCGACGCCGAGGTCCGGGCCCGGCTGTTGCGGCTGGACGATCCGGAGTTGAACGCGGATCTGTACGGGACGCCGTCGGCGCGCGAGCACGTCGCGCTGCGCCGCGCGGTGTTGTCCCGGGTGCCGCAGGGTCGGCCCGCCGCCGGACCGGCGGATCTGCTCGCGCTGGACCCGGTGTTGCGCGAGCGGTTGTCGGCCGACCGTCGGGCCACCGCTTCGGTGCTGCCGGCGCTGCGGATCAAGGTCGAGGCGGCCGATCCGGAGCTGATCGAGCACGCACTGCGCCAGTTGGGCAAGAAGGCGTCGCTGCTGGACCGACTGCTGGGCCTGCGCGGCCTGTTGCGCCACGGCGGCGCGGATCGGATCGGCGACCTGGTCGAGCAGGGCGTGTTGGGCGCGACCGCCGGTCGGGTGGTGGTCAAGGCACTCGCGACGGCCGATCCGGACGCGGCGCTCACCGAGCGGATCGACCGTGAGCGGTCCGGCGAGAAGCTGGTGACCAAGCTGCGCAGGTGCTTCGATGGCACCGATGCCGGCGAAGTGCTCGACCTGCCGTATCTGCGCGACTGGGCCCTGATCGTGGCCGAGCACGAGCGGGAGCCGTTCCCGGCCGAGGTGGTGAACCGTCTCGTCCTCCAGCCGGATTCGCCCGCACGGCTGCTCGAACTGGGGCCGGTGTACTACCGGGTGGCCCGCACGGCGGCGACCCTGGACGCGGCGCACGCGCGCGCCTCGGTGGCCTTCGGGAACAGTGTCCTGGGCGACGCCGCGTGGTACACCCACCTGGACCACCTGGTCTCGGCCGGCCTGTTGACCGGCCACGACCTGGTACACCTCGCCCGCGGCGCCGGCTCGCTGCTGCGCTGGATCGCCGAGGCCACCCGGCGCATCGGGGTCGACCCCGCCATCCACGCCGCCGCCACCGAGGCGCACACGGAGATCGCCGCCCTGCTCAAGACCCACCTGGACCCCGACCCGACCCGGTGGCACCGAGTCTTCGCCGCCCTCGCCGGCTGCGACCCCACCTGGCTCCCGGAGTCCCCCGGCTCCACCATCGAGGCCCTGCTGACCCGCTGACCCCACCCGACCGAGCGGCCCCGATCGGCACACCGCGTTCGCGGGGTTTGCCCCGGGGTGAATCGCGGCAGAACCGGCGCTCCCCCGGGCGCCTCCGTGCTCAATGCCGCTCCCCCCGCACGACCGGGCGACCCTCGTCGACCGGTTCGTTCCGACAACACGCGGGCACCGAACGTAGCGGATCGGGCGACCGTCCACCACCGAGGTCGGCGCGCCGACGGCTTCGGTGGTGGGCGGACCGGGCGGCGTTGGGCCGTTCGGGGGGGCGGGTGTGTAACGGTGGGGTGGTGCGACCACGTTCCTCCCATGGTCGATCTGCCGGTGTATCCGCCCATGCTCGCCACCTCGGGGGTATTGCCGCCGGTCGCCGAGGACGACGCCTGGGCGTACGAGACGAAGTTGGACGGGCAGCGGTGTGTCGGCTACCTGCCGGGGGACGGCACGGTGGTGTTGCGGGCGCGGTCGGGGGCGGACATCACCGCGGCCTATCCGGAGTTGCGCGGGTTGCGGACCGCGTTGGGTACCCGGTCGGCGGTGCTGGACGGGGAGGTGGTCGCGCCGGACGAGCATGGGCACAGCGACTTCGAACGGCTCCAGTCCCGGATGGGGTTGGCCGGTCGGCCGGCCGAGGCGGCCCGAATGCGCGAGCGGGTGCCGGTGCGGCTGTTGTTGTTCGACGTGTTGTTCCTGGGCGGTGAGCCGCTGCTCCGCCGCTCGTACGCGGACCGGCGCCGGGTGCTCGAAGGGCTCGATCTGCGCGGCCCGCACTGGTCGACCCCGGCCGCGCTGGTCGGTCACGGCGAGGCCGCCCTCGCGGCGACCCGGGCGGAGGGTCTGGAGGGGCTGGTCTGCAAGCGGCTGGACTCGCTCTATACGCCCGGCGAGCGCTCGCCGAACTGGGTGAAGATCCGGCACGTGCACACCGTGGACGTGATCGTGGGTGGATGGGTGCCCGGTCGCGGCCGGCTCACCGGGCTGCCCGGCGCGTTGCTGGTGGGGGTGCGCGAGGGTGGGCTGTTGCGCTACGTCGGCGCGGTGGGCACCGGCTTCGGCATCCGGGATCGGGTCGTGCTGGGCGAGTTGCTCGAGGTGTCCTCGATCGACGCGTGCCCGTTCACGCCGCAACCCGTGGTGGCCGACGCGCGCTGGGTGTTGCCGCGGCTGGTCGGCGAGGTGCGGTACTCGATGCGTACCCGGGCCGGCCTGCTGCGCCATCCGTCCTGGCACCGGCTGCGGCCGGACCTGGCCGAGGACTGACCGGGTCGAGGTCCGACCGGACCGACAGCCGAGGACCGACCGACCAGGAAGCCCTACGGCAGCCTGCCCGTCGTCTCGGCGGCGAGCAGCGGCGCGAACCCGTCGCCGTCGCGGGCCACCCGTTCCAGCACCTGCGCCGGGGTGAAGACCAGCTCCGCGCGCGATTCGATCTCGGCCCAGGACACCGGTGTGGACACGGTCGGTTCGGGCTGCGCACGCAGGGTGTAGGGCGCGGCGGTGGTCTTCGCGCTCGCGTTCTGGCTCCAGTCCACGAACACGTGGTCGGTGCGCAGCTTCTTGGCCATCCGGTGCACGACCAGGTCCGGGTGCTCCCGCTCCAGGTGCATCGCGAGTGCCTTGGCGTAGGCGCCGACCGCCGCCTCCGGTGTCGGTTCCAGGGCCGCGTACAGGTGCAGCCCCTTGCTGCCCGAGGTCTTGACCACGCAGGTCAGCCCGTCGGCGGCGAGCAGGTCGCGGGCCAGCAGCGCGACCCGGCGACACTCGGGCAGGCCCGCGCCGGGTCCGGGGTCCAGGTCGAGCACGAGCCGGTCGTGGGCGTCCGGGTCGGTGCCCCACTGCGGCACGTGGATCTCGATCGCGGCCAGGTTGGCCGCCCACATCAGGGTGGCCAACGAGTCGACGTCGACGTGTCGCCGGTTCTCCTCCCGGCCGACCACCTCGATCGTGCGCACCCAGTCGGGCGCGCCGGCCGGGACGTTCTTGTTGTAGAAGCGGCTGCCGCCGTCCACGCCGTGCGGAAAGCGGATGAACGTGGCCGGGCGTCCGGTGATGTGCGGGAGCAGGACCGGGGCGATCCGGGCGTAGTAGTCCAGGGCTTGGCCCTTGGTGTATCCGGTCTGGGGCCACCACACCTTGTCCAGGTGGGTGAGCGTCAGCGAACGTCCGTCGACTGTCGTGGCGATGCGGTCCGGCATGGGAGGAAAGTCCCCCGCTGCCGCGTTTCGATGCGCGGGGCCGAGCAATCGCCCGGCGGCCTCGCGGATTCCGGTCGGCGGCCCGGTGGACCCCGGTCGCCGGCCAGGCGGATTTTCGGTCGGTCGGTCGGCGGTGTTCAGTCGGTGGGGAATGCCGCCACACGCTCGTCCAGCGGCACCGGCTCCTCGGCGATCCCGTCCGCCGAACCGCTGGCGAAGCGGGCACACACACCTCGGCAGGCGAAGGTCTGCCGCTCCTCCACGTGTCCGACCGGCACCGCGTCGTGCGCGGGTCGGTCCGCTGCGGCCCGCAGGTCGCGGCCGCACATCGTGCAGGCCAGGCCGTAGGTCATCTCGACCGTGGTCTCCGGTCGAGCGCTTCGGCGGTGTCCCGCGATCGAGTGCTGTGAGTACATGGGTTCGAATCCTCTGGTCGGTCTGGTGCGCGAATGTCCGGATCGCCGCAGACGACGCCGCCGTGGATGACGGCATACGAGGTGCCCTCGGTGTGCCCAAAGTACTCCTACCGTCACGCCGTCCGGACCCCCGCGCAAAATCGTTTCGACATCGCGGCGCGGCCGAATCGGCGCGTGCCGCGCCGACCGACCCCGGGCGCGGCGACGGGGCCCGTCACCCGGACGGGCCCCGTCTGCGCCGGTTCGGCTACGCGTGACTCACCAGCGATACCAACGCCCGCGCCGACCACCCGCGCCGGCGCTGCGGAAGACGAACCCGAGGGCCCAGAGCACCAATACGATGACGGCGATCCACCAGAGAGCCTTGAGGGCGAATCCCGCACCGAACAGGATCAAAGCGAGCAAAAGCACGACAAGCAGCGGAATCATCTTGAACCACCTCCGGCCGACGTCTGCCCCGGAAGTCTCGGTTCACGCGGTGCGTCGCAAATTCATTCGAGGGCGTCTGTGTCGGCGCCAGCCGGTGTGCCCACACCCAGGTCCGCGGCCACCCGGGCACCGATCTCCCGGACCACCTGCGCGAACAGTTCGACGTCCGCCGCCGTGGTCCGCCAGTTCACGATCGCCGGACGCAGCGCGACCCGGCCCGCGTACACGGTGGTACCGGCGTACACCCGGCCGTCCTCGTTCAGTTCGGCGCCCAGCCGGCGATTCAGCTCGTCGAGTCCGGCCTCGCCGAGCGCGGCTTCGGGGCGGTAGCGCAGGCACACCACGCACAGCCGGACCGGGGCCAGCAGTTCCAGTTCGGGGGCCTGCTCGACCAGCGCGGCGAGATGGTTCGCCAAGTCGTGGTGCCGCTCGATCATCGACCGGTAGCCGGACCGGCCGTAGGCGCGCAGCGTGGCCCAGATCGGCAGGGCCCGGGCCCGACGCGAGGATTCCGGCCCGAGCGAGGCGTAGTTGAGGTGCGTGTCGCCGACACCGGGCAGGTAGGGGGCATTCCACGCGCCGAACGCCCTGCCCATCAGCTCGGCGTCGCGCACGAAGGCGAAGCCGCTCTCGTAGGGCACGTTGAGCCACTTGTGTCCGTCGGCGGCCACCGAGTGCGCCCGCTCGACCCCCCGGACCAGGTGGCGAAGCCGCGGCGAGACCCCGGCGAACAGGCCGAACGCACCGTCCACGTGCAGCCACGCGCCATACCGCCGGGCCAGGTCGGCGAGCGCCTCGATCGGGTCGAAGTCGCCGGTGTCGACCTCACCCGCCGCGGCGATCAGCACCGCGGGTCCGTCGATCTCGATCAGCGCGCGCTCCATCGCGTCGATGTCCACCCGGCCCACGTCGTCGCGCGCGCACACCCGCAGCGTGTCCCGCCCGCAGCCCAGGATCTGCAACGCCTTGCGGTTGCTGGGATGGACGTATCCGCTCGCCAGTACCGGCATGGTCGGCAGTCCGGCGAGACCGTCGGCGCTCACGTCGACGCCGTGCTGCGCGGCCCACCAGTGGCGCGCGCAGGTGAGCGCGGTGAGATTGGCGAAGGTGGCGCTCGGGGTGAGTACACCGCCGTACGCGTCGGGCAGCCCGAACAGGTCCTTGAGCCAGCCGAGCACCACCGTCTCGGCCTCGGTCGCCAGCGGCGACGCGGCCCACAGACCGCCCGCCTGGTCCAGCAGCGCGGTGATCCAGTCGCCGGCCTGAGCGGCGGGCGTGGCGCCGCCGACGATGAAGTGGAAGAACCGGGGCCCCGAGGACTGCATCGCGGCGCGGGTGCCGACGTCGAGCAGTTCCTCGACACTGGCGAGTGTGCCGTCGCCACGCTCGGGCAGCGGCCCGCCCAACCGGTCGAAGAGCGCGTCGGCGGCCGGATTGCGGACCGGCAGTTCGGGCAGCGCCTCCAGGTAGGGCCCGGCGGCCTTGGCCACCAGGTCGAGGGCGGGCCGGACGAGGTCGCGTTCGTGGAGGGGGTCAGCCATACCGGCAGGGGAACACGCGGGCCCGGTCCGCGTCGAGTATTTCCTTGCTGTGCAAGGTCGTTGACGGTTCATCAGGACGGCGGTGCGTGGGGGACGCGCGGCGCGGGGAAGATCCGCCCGGGGGGGCCGATCACCTCTGTCTGGAGGACGCGTGGCAACCGACATCGAGCGGACCCATCACCGAGGCGGCGACCTCGACGAGATCCGGCAGGTGCTGCTCGACATCTACGCCGAGGTGTACGCGGCGGATCTGGACCGCCCCTTCCAGTCGGTGCACAACTTCGCGCGGCGGCTGGCCGGTTACGCCGCCGCGCCGGGCTTCGAGTGCGTCGTGGGCTGGAGCCGGGACATCCCGGTCGGCTACGCGTTCGGCTACCCGCTCCGGGCCGGTGCGCGCTGGTGGGTCGGGTTGACCGAGCCGGTGCCCGCGGTGGACATCGAGGAGGACGGCCGGCGCACGTTCGCGCTCAACGAGCTGATGGTTCGCGAACCGTGGCGCGGTTCGGGTGCGGCCCGCGCCATTCACGACACGCTGCTGGCGGCCCGTACCGAACAGCGGGTGACCCTGCTGGTGGATCCGACCCACCCGAGGGTGCTCGCGCTCTACGAGCGGTGGGGCTATCGGGTGCTCGGCGATCTGCGTCCGGCCTGGCCGGACGCGCCGCTGCTCACGGTAATGCTGCTCGATCGGCGCTGACCCGGTGCCGCACACACCGGCACGGGCGTCGGAGGATCCTCCCGATCCGAGCACACATGCCGGCAGCGCCGTGGGGTGATCACACCGATTCGTACCCGGTGCGCACCGCCCCGGCCTGTGCGCGTGCGGTCACTTCCGGGATTCGCGGACCATCCGCCGTTCGCCCCGGGCGGCCGGCCGGCAACGTCGCGCGCCGAGGCCGCCCTTCGCGCGGGCAGCCGAGGCGATGGCGGCGTTCCGGACCCGGGTCACGGCCACCGACGTCGCGGCCTGGGAAGCCGACACCGCCCGCCCGAATGAGCCACAACTCCTGGCGTTGGCGCAGGTGTTGTGGTGTTCGCCGGCCGAACTGATGGGCCGGCCTGGCACCTTGCGCGAGCCGCGGTTGTTCGCTTCGGAGTTGGCCCGGCGGCTCGGTCTGCCCGAGCCGTTCCATCCGGGGCCCAGGCGGACAACCGCCGGCGCGGTGACGAGCGGGCCGGCGCGGCGCCGGCGCGCGAACTCGCGCTGGACCTGCGCGGCCCGGCCGAGGTGGCCGGTGCTGCGACGGGGCACGGCGGTGGATCCGGAGGAGGTGGTCGACCGGTTCCGGGCGCCGCTCGGGATCCCGCCGGCCGACCCGACGGCGGCCGGGGTGTGGCGTACCCGAGCTCGGGCGCGTCGTGGCACGGCGCGGCGCGGCGGCACGGAGAAGCTTGCCTCTGTTTAGTTTCGGCGTGCGTGCGTAGGGTGCGCGCCATGAGTGACGCGACCGCGAACAAGCGGCTGATCGAGCAGTTCTGGCAGGACCTGTACACCCGCGACTTCGCCAAGGTCGCGGCCTGTTTCGCCGACGACGGCCACTACACGGACGTCGCCGCGCCCGGTCCCGGCGCGACCGGGCCGGCCGCGATCGAGGCTCGGTTGCGGTTGGGCCTGGAGATGCTCACCGGCTACATCCATCACCACCGCAGCACCGTCGCGGAAGGCGACCTGGTGGTCACCGAGCACGCCGAGGAGTGGCACTGGGAGAGCGGCGAGCAGGTGATCCTGCCGTTCGTGTCGATCCACGAGTTCCGGGACGGGAAGATCGTGCGCTGGCACGACTACTGGGACTTCGGCACGCTGATGAACGCCGCGCCGCAGTGGTGGCTGGAACACGTCGCCAAGGGCTACGCGCAGGGCGCCTGACGGCTTCGCCCGCGCCCGCCGGCGGGCGCGGGTCACGGGCGGGCCTCCAGGTGCTCGACCACGGTGTCGGCGATCTGTTCCAGCAGCGCGATCTGGTCCGGGGTGAGCAGGTCGATCAGGTTCCGCCGGACCGAGGCGACGTGCCGGGGTGCGGCCTCCTCGATCACCCGCAACCCCTCGGCGGTCAACACGATCTCGGCACCGCGCCCGTCCCGCGCGCACTCCTCGCGGCGGACCAGGCCGCGCTGCTGCATGCGCTTGACGTGATGCGACATCCGGCTCTGCGACCACAACATGCGCTCGGCCAACTCGCCCAGCCTGCGCCGGTGCCCGCTCGCCTCGGAGAGTTCGGACAACACGTCGTAGTCGGGATCCGACAGGCCCGAGTCGACGGCCAGGTCTCGGGCCACCCGGGTGTCCACGAGCAGCCGCAGGCGGCGGTATCCCCGCCACGCGCGCTGCTGCCCCGGGTCCAGCCAGGGCGTCTCCTCGATACCGGCCATGGCCGCCAATCTAGCAGCTACTTGACATGTCATATACCTGCCCGCGACGATTTACATGACACATCAACCACTCCGTTCGGCCCGACGTCCACGCCGACGGTGCGGCCGGGAAGGCCGGTACCTCGTGAGCGTGCCCGATCGCCTGCCGAATCGGTTGATCCGGCTGTTCCTGGGCTTGGCCCTGTTCGGCGTCGGCATCGCGCTGATGGTGCGGGCGAAGCTGGGGCTGGACGCCTGGAACGTGCTGCACGAGGGCGTCGCGGAGCGCACCGGGCTGCCGTTCGGACGAATCGTGATCGGCACCGCCGTCCTGGTGTTGCTGCTCTGGATCCCGCTGCGGCAGCGACCGGGGATCGGCACGATCGCCAACGTCGTGCTGGTCGGCCTGGTGGTGGACGCGTTGTTGTGGCTGCTGCCGACGCCGACGGGCCTGCCGCTGCGGACCGGGCTGTTGCTCGCGGGCGTCGTGGTGACCGCGATCGCCACCGGCCTGTACATCGGCGCGGGTCTGGGCCCGGGGCCGCGCGACGGGCTGATGACCGGATGGGCCGCCCGGGGCCACTCGATCCGGGTGGGCCGCACGGTGATCGAGGCGAGCGTGCTGGTGGCGGGGGTGCTGCTGGGCGGGACGGTCGGCGTCGGCACGGTCGTGTTCACCCTCACCATCGGCCCGCTGGCCCACTGGTTCCTGCCCCGCCTGACCCTGCCCCCCAAACCGGAAGCGAGCCACCCGACATGGACACGGAACTCCTCGGCACCGATCGACGCGGCGTCCTCACCACCCTCAAGCGGGACGGCCGCCCCCAGCTCTCCCCGGTCTCCTACCTCTGGGAGCCGGACCTGCGGCTGATTCGCATCTCGGCCACCGCCGACCGCGCCAAGACCCGCAACCTCGCCCGCGACCCGCGCGCGAGCTTCCTGGTCACCGCGCCCGACTACGCCGGCTACCTGGTCGCCGAGGGCCGCGCCGAGATCGGCGCGCCCTGCCGGGCCCCCGACGACGCCGCGGCCGACGAACTGGTCGAGGTCTACCGCCGGATCGTCGGCGAACACCCGGACTGGACCGAATACCGCGCCGTGATGGCCGCCGAACACCGGGTCGTCATCCGGATCACCGTCGAGCGCACCTACGGCTGGTCCCGCACCTGAGCGAGGGCGCCGGTCCGGCGGGCCGCCGCGAACCCCTCGCACCGATGCCGTGGCGGTGCGTGACGGGCGGCGGCCGGGCCCGGGAGCACCCGGGCGGGCCGGTGCGGGAATTGGTCCAGGTCCCCGCACGACGTAGAGTTTCGCCGGGGTTTCGTGGTGGCGGCGAATACAGGAAACGGCAACGACGATGACAGCGAGTAGCGACATTCAGGCGGACACGAGCGTGCGGGCAGGCATCGACCCCGTGCGTATGGAGCTGTGTCTGAGCGTGCTCGCCGAGGTCGAGGACCTGGACGTCGAGCACCCGGACGCGGTGCGGATCCGCCGGGCCACGGCCGCCATCTACAAGAGCGTCAAGGAACGCCGCCGCAAGGAGCGCCGGGACCGGGTGATCGCCAACGACGAGGCGGTCACCGCCGCCACCGCGACCGGCGCCCCCGGGCGGATCGACGACGAGACGCTCGGCATCGCGTTGACCACGGTCACCACGACCGAGATCGCCGGCGTGCTCGAACGCGCCCGGGCCTGCTACATCTGCAAGAAGCGCTACCGCGAGGTGGACGCGTTCTACCACCAGCTGTGTCCCGAGTGCGCTGCCGAGAACCGGGCCCGCCGCGACCAGCGCACCGACCTGACCGGGCGCCGCGCCCTGCTCACCGGCGGTCGGGCCAAGATCGGCATGTACATCGCGTTGCGCCTGCTCCGCGACGGCGCGCACACCACGATCACCACCCGCTTCCCCAACGACGCGATCCGCCGGTTCGCCGCGATGCCGGACAGCGCGGATTGGCTGCACCGCCTCAAGATCGCCGGGATAGACCTGCGCGACCCGGCCCAGGTGGTCGCGCTGGCCGACTCGGTGGCCGAGGCCGGGCCGTTGGACATCCTGATCAACAACGCCGCGCAGACGGTGCGTCGGACCCCGCAGGCGTACGCGGCACTGGCCGCCGCCGAGGCCGCCCCGCTCCCGGCCGGCGAGTTGCCGGAGATGGTCTCGTTCGGCCACATCGGCGGCAGCGGTCACGTGTTGTTGCCCGGCCAGTCCCGCGCGGAGGAACAGGCACTGACCCCACAGGCGCTCACCGCGCTCGCGCTCACCAGCGGATCGGCCTCGCCGGCCCGGATCGAGACCGGCACCGCGATCGACGCGGGCGGCCTGGTACCCGACCTGGACCCGGTGAACAGTTGGACGCAGCGGGTGCACGAGGTGGATCCGGTCGAACTGCTCGAAGTGCAACTGTGCAACGTGACCGCGCCGTTCGTCCTGGTCAGCCGGCTGCGTCCGGCGATGGCCGCGGCCTCGGCACGGCGCAAGTACGTGGTCAACGTGTCCGCGATGGAAGGCCAGTTCAGCCGCGGCTACAAGGGCCCCGGCCACCCGCACACCAACATGGCCAAGGCCGCGCTGAACATGCTGACCCGCACCAGCGCCGAGGAGATGCTCTCCGACGGCATCCTGATGACGGCCGTGGACACCGGCTGGATCACCGACGAGCGCCCGCACCCGCAGAAGATGCGGCTCGCCGACGAGGGCTTCCACGCGCCGCTCGACCTGGTCGACGGCGCGGCCCGGGTATACGACCCGATCGTGCGCGGCGAGGCCGGCGAGGACCTGTACGGCTGCTTCCTCAAGGACTACGCACCGGCCGCCTGGTAGGCCGCCCACCTGCGCGTTCCGGCCCCGGCGAAGCTTCTCGCCGGGGCCGGTTCGGGTTCCGGCCGGGTTCGCGGAAAAAAACTTCGGACCGCGTTGAACCCTCCGCGACCCCTCCCCCGTACTGCTGGATGTCGACGCGCAACGACCGGCACGCGAACCGGTCGACTCGGGAACGGGGACCCAAAGTCCTCCTCCCGTACCGCCGTTCGACCAAACCATCGATCATCTTGCGGGGGTTCACCATGTCCGTTTTCAGCACCCACAGCACCCACAGCACCCACAGCCGCCGCGGCACCCGCGGCATCGCCGCCGTCGCCATCGCCGGCGCGCTCGGGCTGGGGCTGTCCGCCTGTGGCAGCGACTCGAAGGACGACGGCAAGGCCGCCGGCAACACCACCCCGCCCGCCACGCAGCCGTCCCAGCCCGCGCCGAGCGCGCCCGGCCAGACCCCGAACGGCACGGCGGGCAAGGCCGTACTGAAGGCGGGCACCGACGCCAAGCTCGGTGCGATCGTCACCGACGGCAGCGGCTTCACCCTGTACCGCTTCGACAAGGACACCGCCAAGCCGGCCAAGTCGAACTGCGACGGCGACTGCGCCGTGAAGTGGCCCGCCGTGACCGACACCGGCGGCGTCACCTTGAACGGTATCGACCAGTCCGCCGTCGGCAGTGTCACCCGCACCGACGGCAGCACCCAGGTCACCATCGGCGGCTGGCCGGTGTACCGCTTCGCGGCCGACGCCAAGCCCGGCGACACCAAGGGCCAGGGCGTCAACGGCACTTGGTTCGCGGTGACCCCCGACGGCAGCAAGGCCGGTGCGGCCACGAGCACGGCGCCGCAGACCGACAAGCCCTCGACCGGCGGCGGATACTGACCGACCCGAGCGGTGCCGGTCGGTCCGCCCCGGCACCGCTCGCCAAGGACCACTGATCCGGCAACTCCGGGGCATCATCGATGAGTTGCCACCGGCAGTACCGGCCCCGTGCCCCCGCGCCGACGACGCGGACGAGGCCCGGCCGATCCCACCCACGCGTACTTCACCGAACCATGACCTCGGGGAGATTCGTCATGCCCGCACGCAAGTACACGCTGCCCACCGTCGCCCTCGCCACCGCCCTCGCCTTCGCCGTCTCCGGCTGCGCGTCCTCGGACACCAAGTCCGGTGCCGGGAAGGCCGATTCGGCCACCGTGGCCAAGGGCGCCAACGACCCGGCCGACAACCCCGGCACCGCGCACGGGGCCGAACACGGCGGCACCGTCCCGGCCGCCGACCACACCACCACCGGCGCGGCCGAACCGGCGTCCGGTGCGGAGACCTTCTTCGCCGCGGGCCTGTCCGGCGCGAACGAGGTGCCCGGCGGCAACGCCGCGGTGGGCGACCGGGACGGCAAGGGCACCGCGCTGGTCCGGATCAAGGGCGACCAGGTGAGCTTCGGGATCCGCTGGGAGGGCATCGGCGCGCCCACCGCGGCCCACCTGCACCTGGGCGGCAAGGGCCGCAACGGCGAGGTCGCGGTGCCGTTCTTCGCCTCGACCCTGCCCGGCACCGCGAACGCGGTCACCGGCAGCGTCCGGGTCGTCGACGCCGCGCTGCGGGCGAAGATCACGAGCGACCCGGCGAGCGTGTACTTCAACGTGCACACCGGCGAGTTTCCCGGCGGGGCGATCCGCGGCCAACTGGTCGAGCTCACCCGCCCCGTCGAGGTGAACAGCGTGCTCAAGAACGGCACGCTGCCCGCCGAGGCGACGGGCAAGCAGGAGGTGGCCGACCCGGCGGGCGGGAAGACCGGCGACCCGGACGGCCGCGCGGACACCTCGATCCGGCCGTGGGGCAACTGCATCGACTGGTCGTTCGCTTGGACCGGCGTCGCGCCACCCACCCTGGGCCACCTGCACCGGGGGGCGGCGGGCGCCAACGGTGACGTGGTCGCACCGCTGTTCGAGGCGAAGGCCGGCCTGCCGCAGTCGGTGACCGGCCTGGCCGGCACCGTGGAGGGGATCGACCCGGCCGTGGTCGAGCGGATCGACGCGACGCCGGCGAACTACTACACCAACCTGCACACCGGCGAGTTCCCGGGCGGCGCGGTGCGCGGGCAACCGGACCGGAAGGTGACCCCGAAGCCGCCGGCGGTGAACCTGTCGGTGGTCGCGGGCAAGCAGATCTACCAGTGCACCACCAAGGACGGCGGCACCGCGTTCACCCAGCTCGACGTGGCGGCCAAGCTCCAGGGCGGTCTCAAGCACACCTTCGTGACCCCGACCGCCGGCCCGCCGCAGTGGATCGCTCCGGACGGCAGCGCGGTGACCGGCGCGGTGGCGAGCAAGCTGCCCAACGGTGACGGCAACATCCCCGAGCTGGTGCTGAACGCGACCCGGACCGGCAAGCCGGAGGGGCTGCTCTCCGCGACCACCCAGGTGTTGCGGCTGAACACCCGGGGCGGCGTGGCGCCGGCCGGCGCGTGCGACCCGGCGAGCCGGCCCACCGCCGAGGTGCCCTACCAGGCCGACTACCTGTTCATCGGCTGACCGCAGGCGCACCGCTCAAGACCCGCACGACCCGCCCGACCCGAAGGACCCGAAGGACCGCGCGACCGACCCCACGCGCGGTCCCTCGGCATGTCCGGCGGCGGCACCGTGCCGCGGCGGTGTCACTCCGGCAGGGCGACGACCATCTTCCCGGTGTTCTCCCCACGCAGCATGCCCAGGAGCGCTTCGAGGTTGTTCTCGATGCCCTCGACCACCGTCTCGCGATACTTGAGCCTGCCCTCGCGCAGCCAACCGCCGACCTCGGCGAGGAACTCGTCGCGGCGGCCGAAGTGGTCGATCACGATGAAGCCCTGGAGGCGCAGCCGCTTGCCGATCGACAGCGCCAGGTTGCGCGGCGCCGGGGTCGGCTCGGTGGCGTTGTACTGCGCGATCGCGCCGCACATCGCGACCCGCCCGTGCGTGTGCAACGCGCCGATCGCGGCCTCCAGGTGCTCGCCGCCGACGTTGTCGAAGTACACGTCGATGCCGTCGGGCGCGGCCTTGTCGAGTTGTTCGGCGATCGGACCCTGCTTGTAGTCGAACGCGGCGTCGAAGCCGTACTCGTCCACGAGCAAGGCGACCTTGTCCGCCGAACCCGCGCTGCCGACCACCCGCGAGGCGCCCTTGAGCCGGGCGATCTGGCCGACCTGGCTGCCCACCGCACCGGCCGCGCCGGAGACGAACACCGCGTCGCCGGGCTTGAAGGAGGCGACGTCGAGCAGGCCCGCCCACGCGGTCATCCCCGGCATGCCCAGGACGCCCAGGTAGGCGGACAGCGGCGCGAGGTCGGGATCGACCTTGACCGCGCCCGCGCCCTTGCCCGGGACCACCGAGTACTCGCGCCAGCCGAGCCAGTGCTGCACCGCGTCGCCGACCTCGAAACCGGGAGCCCTGGAGGCCACGACCCGGCCGACCGCGCCGCCGTCCATGGGTTTGTTCAGCTCGAACGGCGGGGTGTACGACTTGACGTCGTTCATCCGGCCGCGCATCGCGGGGTCGACCGACAGGAACAGGTTGCGGATCAGCATCTGCCCGTCGGCGAGTTCCGGGATCTCGACCTCGCGCAGCGCGAAGTCCTCCGCCTTCGGCCAGCCCTTGGGGCGGGCCAGCAGGTGCCATGCGCGGCTGGTGGTGGGGGTCATCGGAGGTGGCCTCTCTCGTCGGTGAAGGGTGGGTGGGGAGGCGGGGCGTCGGTGCGGCTCTCGGGTCAGGCGTCCACGGGCTGCCGCTCCTGCGGCACCGGGACGGCCACGGGTTCGGCCCTGGCGGGTACCCGCTTCAGGCCCAGCAACGCCACCCCGACGACCAGGACCAACATCACCCCGGCGATCACGAAGCTGAGCGTGAACCGGCTCTCGGCCGGGATCGGCGGGACGCCGGCGGGCAGGCCCCGGACCGACTCGGAGGCCAGCAGCGTGGTGATCACGGCGCTGGCGATCGAGCTGCCGACGCTGCGCGAGATGGAGTTGATGCCGTTCGCGATGCCGGTCTGGTGGTGCGGCACGTTGGCCACGATCAGCGCGGGCATCGCCGCGTACCCGAAGGAGATCGCGATGCCGGTGAGCATGCCCGCGAGGATCACCGACGCGGAGGTGCCATGGCCGAAGGCGAGCCACGCGAAGCCGGCGATGCCCACCGTCGAGCCGATCGCCAGGGTCGTGCGGGCGCCGATCCTGCCCACCAGGAGACCGCCAAGCGGCGCCGCGAGCAGCGAGATCAGCGCGCCCGGCAGCAGGTATTCGACCGAGGCCCGCAACACCGACGCGGTGAATCCGTAGCCGGCCACCCGCTCCGGCATCTGCACCAGGTAGGAGATGCCGATGAATTGGCTGAACGCGGCGAAGCCGACGAACAGACCGGCCAGGTTGGTCAGCAGCACCGGACGGTGCACGAACATCCGCAGGTCCACCAGCGGGTCGGCGACCCGGCGCTCGACTCGGACCCACACACCCGCCGTCAGCACCGCGCCGACGAAGGCGCCGATGGTCCGGCCGGACGCCCAACCCCATTCGTGGCCCTGCGAGATGCCCAGGAGCAGCAGCACCAGGAACAGGCCGAGGGTGGCCGCGCCGAGCAGGTCGATCCGGCCGCCCGCCTTGCTGCCCCCGGCCGGCACCCGCAGGATCACCGCGAGCAGGGCGACGGCGGACAGGATCGCGGAGAACCAGAAGACCAGGTGGTAGTTCGGGTCGTCGCCGCGGGTGAGCAGCCCGGTGGCCACCAGCGAGAGACCGCTGCCGAACGCGAGGGTGCCGCTGATCAGCGACATCGCGCCGGGCAGCTTCTCCGCCGGGAGCTCCTCGCGAATGATCGACAACGCGAGCGGGAAGATCGCGGTCGCCGCGCCCTGGAGCACCCGGCCCAGGATCAGCAGCGGCAGCGAGGACGTGACCGCCGCCAGCACGGAGCCGGCGATCATCACGATCAGCACGCCGACCAGGGTCGGCTTCTTGCCGTGCTGGTCGCCGAAGCGGCCGAGCAGCGGGGTGAACACGGCCGCGGACAGCAGCGTCGCGGTGGTCACCCAGCCGACGCCGGCGGGAGTGGTGCCCAGCTCCTGTTGGAGCAGCCCGAGGATCGGGATGACCTGGGTCTGCGCCATCGCGACGACCATGGCGGCCAGACCCAGGGCGAGGATCAGCGGGGCGCCGGATCGTCCCTTGTCGGCGGTGGCGCCACCGGCGGCGGTACCGGTGCCCTTGCCGGGCGGGGTGAGGCTCACGGGGTGCTCTTCCTGGAAGGGGACGGGGCAGGAGGGAAGCTTGGGAGCCTCGATGGTTGAGGTCTTCAAGCAATACGACGGACCGACCGTAGACAGCCGGAAATTGCTACGTCAAGTTCAAAGGTTGAAGTCCTCAACCTTTTTGCGTTAACTTGGCTCCATGAGCAGCACTGCGGACCGCCCCGACACCGCCGAGATCATGGACGCCATGGCCGCCGTCGGCACGGCGTACTTCCACGACTTCGCCGCCGTGGTCAGCCGGCACGGCCTCACCTCGGTGCAGGCCAAGACGCTGTCCCTGCTCCGCCGCCCGCTGCCGATGCGCGGGCTCGCCGACCGCCTGGTGTGCGACGCCTCGAACGTCACCGGCATCGTGGACCGGCTCGAATCGCGCGGCCTGGTCCGCCGCGAGCCCGACCCGAACGACCGCCGGGTCAAGAACGTGGTGGCCACCGACGAGGGCCACGCCACGATCCGCCGCATCCGCAGCGAGATGAAGACCACCCGCGCCGCCCTCGACGCCCTCACCCCAGAGGAACGCCTCGCGCTGTACCGCCTGTTGGCCCGGCTGCGGCCGGCCATGGAGGCTCCGCACGCCTGACCGGAATCGGTCGCCTCGCCGGGCCGGGCACCGGCGTGGTCGAACTGCCCAACGGCGTCACCATCGTCGTCGCGCCGTACTGCCCGCGCCGCTGCGGGTTCGGCCTGCGCCGGGGCCGCCCTGGGTGATCGACGCCGACAGAGCGCCCGCACCCGCCCGGCGCGGACCAAGGCGACGGCGCCGCCGGGGTCACGGGTGCGGCAGGTCCGCCAGGCCGCGGATGAAGATGTCCAGGCCGAATTCGACCCGGGCCATCCGGCCGCCGGTGGTCATGTGCGGCCTCAGGGCGATCAGGGTCGGGAATCGGTCCGGGGGCAACGACTCGATGACCTCGCCGAGGTAGGACTGGGCCATCGCCATCGGATCCTCCCCGTGTTCGGACCGGGACAGGTGCAGCGCCGCCTCGTAGACGTCGGCCGAGATGTAGAGCTGAAGCACGTCCAGCACCCACGCGCTGGCCTGTTCGGGGACACCGCCGCCGCGCATCACGGCCAACAGCCCCTCGCTGATCCGCAGCGCGTTGGGTCCGGAGGGGATCGCCGCCAGTACCGCCCGGCCCAGGTCGTGGTGTGCGGCCAACACGGTCCGGAAGTCCAGCACCACCTCCTTGAGTTGGGCCTGCCAGCGCTCGGGGTCCGGCTCCGGGATCACCACGTCGCCGAGCACGTGGTCCAGCACCAGTTCGAGCAGTTCCTCCTTGCTCGACACGTGGACGTACAACGACGCCGGTCCGGTCTGCAATTCGTCGGCGACCCGCCGCATGCTCACCGCTTCGAGGCCGCCCTCGTCCAGCACGGCCAGCGCCGCCCGCACGATCGACGCCCGACTCAGCGGCGGGCGCACCGGCCTGGCCCGGCCGCGCCGCCACGGCGGGGTGGGCAGTTCCGGCACGTCGGCGCCCGCGTCCGCGGGCGGTCGGTCGGGGGTGCCTGGGGATCCGGTCCGCGACGTTCTCGCCATCTGTTGCCGTCCTGTTTCGATCGGGGGTTGCGAACAGCGTAGTTGACCCGAACACTGACTCCTGGAACGAACAGCGATCGTTCCACCGAACGACATTCGTTCGGCACGAACCTTATTCGTCGAGGAGAGTCATGGATGTCAGCACCTTCCCGTCGGGCGCCCCGCCGGCCCCGGACCGGCCTTCGGTAACGGAGGCCGTGCCCCATCCGCGGCGGTGGGCGGCGCTCGCCGTGGCCCTGTTGGCCGAGACGATGGACCTGCTCGACGCGACCGTGGTCGGGGTCGCCGCGCCGTCGGTGCGGGCGGACCTGGGCGGCGGTTCGACCGGGCTGCAGTGGATCGCCGCCGCGTACACGCTGACCTTCGCCGTCGGCCTGATCACCGGCGGTCGGCTCGGCGACATCCTGGGCCGCCGCCGGATGTTCCTGATCGGCCTCGGCGGCTTCACCGCGACCTCGGCGTTGTGCGCGGTCGCGCCGTCGATCGGGCTGCTGATCGCGGCTCGCGCGGTGCAGGGCCTGTTCGCCGCGCTGACCATCCCGCAGACGTATTCGGTGGTGGTGTCGGTCTTCGCGCCGGCCGAACGCGGCAAAGCCTTCGGCCTGTTCGGGCCGGTGATGGCGTTGGCCTCGGTGGGCGGCCCGATCGTGGCCGGCGCGCTGATCGAGGCGGATCCCGCGGGCACCGGCTGGCGGGCGATCTTCCTGATCAACGTGCCGCTGGGCGTGTTGGCCATCCTCGGCGCGCTGCGCTACGTGCCCGAATCGCGGGCGCCGCGGCGGCCCGGGCTCGACCCGATCGGCATGGTGTTGGTCTCGGCCGCCGTGCTGCTGTTGGTGTATCCGCTGGTCCAGGGGCGCGAATCGGGTTGGCCCGGTTGGACGTTCGCCTCGATGGCGGGCGCGTTGCCGGTGTTGGCGGCCTTCGCCTGGTGGCAGCGGCGGATCGCGCGGGCCGGCGGATCACCGCTGGTGGTACCGAGCCTGCTCGCCAAACGGGCGTTCACCGGCAGCCTGTCGGTGGGCCTGGTGTTCTTCGCCGCGATGAACGGACTGATCCTGGTGTTCGGCCTGTTCCTCCAGATCGGCCTGGGCTGGTCGGCCATCCACGCCGGCCTGGCGAGCACCCCGATCGCGCTGGGCGTGGTGCTCGGCGCGGTGGCCGCCGGTGCCGTGCTGGTGCCGCGGTTCGGCCGGACCGTCCTGCACGCGGGCGCGGTGGTGATGGCGGTGGGCGTGGCCGCGCTGTCCCTGACCCTGCATCGGGTGGGCGCCGACGTGGACGCCGGGCAGCTCGCACCGTCCCTGGTGGTCGTCGGGATCGGCATGGGCCTGGTGCTCGCCCCGTTCTTCGACATCGCACTGGCGAGCGTCGACGAGCACGAGACCGGCTCGGCGTCCGGCGTGCTGAACGCCAACCAGCAACTCGGCGCCACGCTGGGGGTGGCGATCCTGGGCACGGTGTTCTTCGACGCCGCCGCCGCACCGGACGCCGCGGATCGGGCCGATGCGTACACGCACGCGCTGGAACAGACCCTGTGGGTGGTCGTGGCCGCACTCGCGCTCGTCGTACTCACCGCGTTCCTGCTGCCGCGCCGGCCGCGCGACGAGGAGCCGATCGACTCGCCTTAGGGCGTGGCCGGGGTGGACGGCGGTGGGGTGTCGGGGGGATCGTGCCGCCGAGGGCGCGCCGGATCAGCGACGCGGTGCGGTACGGCCGGTTCGCCGGGATCGGCGCGCCCGCCGGCTCACGCCCGTACCAGGCGCCATGTTCGACCTGTGGTCGCACGCCGGCGTCGGCACGCATGCCGAGGCGATCCTGGCCCGGCTGCGTGCGGGCACCATGCCGTGCGACGGGCCCTGGCCGGCCGACCGGGTGGACGCCATCGCCCGCTGGGTCGACGAGGGCATGCCCGAGTAACCCCCGAGCAGGGTGGTGCCGGCGGTCCGCGCCACGGGGCCGATCGCCGGCACCGCCCGCCCGAGTCGACCGCCCGGCGACCCGGGCCGTGTATCGATTCCCCCACAGCGCCTTCGGCGCGATCCCAAACCGCGAATGGCCACAGTACGCTCGGCGAAAACGGGGAATCGGTGGTGCGGAGGCAGGCGAACGTGACATCCATACCGGCGGGGGACGCGGGAGACGACGACGAGACCTGGCGGTTGCCCCGCCTCGACGAGGTCGAGAGTCGGTTGCCCGCACGGATCGACACGAGCATTCCGCACACCGCCCGGATCTACGACTATCTGCTGGGCGGCAAGAACAACTTCGCGGTCGACCGCGCGGCGGCGGACACCATCGTCGCCGCCATTCCCGACCTGCCGGTCACCCTGCAACTCAATCGGCTCTTCCTGCGCCGCGCGGTGCGCTACGCCGCGCGCCGGGGCATCCGGCAGTTCCTGGACATCGGCACCGGCATTCCCACCTCGGGCAACACCCACGAGGTGGCGCACGAGATCGCCCCGGACGCCCGGGTGGCGTACGTGGACAACGACCCGATCGTGCTGGTGCACGGGCGGGCGCTGATGGCCGACGCCGGACCCGGCCGGACCACCTTCACCCAGGCCGACCTGCGCTCGCCGCAGGACATCCTGTCGGCGCCCGAGGTGCTGGAGGTGATCGACTTCGGCGAGCCCGTCGCGCTGATGCTGGTCGCCATACTGCACTTCATCCGGGACGACGAGAAGCCGCACGAGATCGTCGCCCGACTGCGCGACGCGCTGCCCGCCGGCAGCATGCTGCTGCTCTCGCACGCGTCCTTCGACGCCGACCCGAACCAAGGCCGCAAGGGCGCCGACGGATGGAAGAACGCCTCCGCCGAGATGACCATGCGCGGCCACGACGACATCCTGTCGCTGTTCGCCGGCTTCGACCTGGTCGACCCCGGTCTGCGCACCCACTGGAACCCGGACGCGGAGCCGGACCACCCCCTGGACACGGTGGAGAACGTCTGGGGTTACGGCGCGGTCGGCATCAAGCCCTGACGGGGCACCGCGCCGGACGGCCGCGTCCGAGCCGGGAACGGCCCGTCGGGATCGCCGACGGGCCGCGACTCCCGGATGGAGGGGATCACCCGGTCTCGCCGGCGACCACCCGGCGAAGCGGTGGCTCCGCCATCGGCTCGGCGCGCCGGCCGATGATGGATTCGGCGATCTCACCGCTGCGCACGGCCAGGTTCGACAGCAGCGACGAGGTCAGGCCGTGGGTGTGCTCGGTACCGCCCTGGAGGTAGATGCCGCAGCCCAACTCGGGCGTGGTGACCAGCCGGTAGTCCCGGGCGACGCGATGCCGACCCGTGTCGTCGCGCAGGCAGTATCGATCGAGGTCGCCGAGCAGCGCGGTCGGCTCCATCGCGTCGTAGCCGGTGGCGAACACGATCGCGTCCACGTCCAGTTCCGGCGTCTCGTCGGTCGGCAGGGACAGCAGCGACACCCGCGTCTCGTCGCCGGCCCGCTTGACCTGGTCGACCCTGGTCAGGTTGAGGAAGCGCAACCGGTCCAGGCCGCGCACCTCTTCGTCGTACGAACGCCGATACAGGTCGCGGATCACCTCGTCGTCGACCACCGAGTAGTTGGTGTTCCGGTGGTAGTGCCAGAACGCCTCGCGGGAGCGATCCGTCCCGAAGTAGTAGGTGTCCACCGCGCCCGGGTCGAAGATCTGGTTCGCGAAGGGGGTGTCGTCGGCTACGCAGTAGCCGTAGGACGGAATGATCGAGTAGACCTGCGCGTGCGGCAGTTCGTCGTAGAGATAGCGGGTGATCTCGGCCGCGCTCTGACCCGCGCCGACCACCGCCACGGACTTGAGCCCGGCCGGGTCCATCCGACCGAACTTGTCCAGGAACTCCGAGCTGTGCCACACACGTTCGTCGCGCTGCACACCCTTGGGCATGCGCGGCACCAGGCCGGTGGAGACGGCCACGTTGCGTGCGCCCACCACCCGGGTCGTGGAGCCGCTGCGGACCTCCAGTTCCACGTACGGCTCGCCGGCGTCGCCCTCGGTCGCCGCGGGCCGTCGGATCCCGGTCACCTCGGTGCCGTAGCGGACCCGGTCGGCGAAGCGGGCCGCCGCCCATTCCAGGTACTGGTGGAATTCCTGGCGCGTCGGAAAGAAGTCCTGGTTGTTGACGAACTGCGTCAACCGACCGGACGCATGCAGGAACGACACGAAGCCGAAGCTCGACACCGGATTGCGGAACGTGGCCAGATCCTTCATGAAGGAAATCTGCATGGTCGTCGTGGGCAACAGCATATTGCGATGCCAGCCGAACGCGGGCTGTCGTTCGAAGAACATCGCCGACGGCTGTGACGGATCGTCCGGACCTGCGGACCGATACTCGTCCAGCGCAATGGCCAGCGACAGATTGGAAGGGCCGAACCCGATGCCCACCACGTCGTAGATCTCGCGTGCAAAAGTGCCCATAGAAAACTCTCCCGCTAGCAGGGCGGCGACAGGGACTTCCGTATCTTCGGCGGGTCGGTCACGGAAACCGATAAGAGGACCCTGGTCGGGAATTCAGGATAACCATTGTCCGACGTGCCCATGCTCCCGAATCTCTCGACCGGCCATACGGGAGAAACGCATTCGATATTGCGTCTGGGGGCACCGCAGTTCCAACGTAGGGGGGCCGGGCAAACCTTTCAAGGGGCTCGGTCCGCAATACGACCGCCGGGGCCGTCCCGCCGACGGGACAACGCTCCGGTCGGTCCGCCGGCCCGATCGTCCACCCGGGTACCGAACCACTGCCCGGGCACACGAAGCCAGGATGCTCCGCGACATGGCGCACCGGATTACCGAGCGGGTGAGTTCCCGCGTGTTCGTTACCCGGCGGTATCGCGAACCGGGCCGTTCATGGATGGTCGAGCCGATCCGTGGTAATCAATTGGTAACCGGCGTCGGACGCCGGCTCGGCGGACGCCCCTTTCGCCATACACCCGCCGGGTATTCCGGGCTCGGCGGACGATCGACGAATTGCCGGGCGGCCGGGCGGCCGAAGCCGGACCCGTTCCGGAGAACGACCGAAGGGCCCGTGCTCGCGAGCACGGGCCCCGGGATCGTGGTGCGTTGCACCGCCCCGGGCGGTGCACTGTCCACGATCACCCCGTTGTGCCTCGATCACCTGCCGTCAGGCGCTGACCGCCGTCTGCTCCTCGACGTCCTCCAGGACCCGCTCGGCGGCGTTGTCCAGCGTCGCGAGCACCCACTGCTCGAAGTCGATCCCCGATTGCTCCGCGGCCTTGTGCCACCACTGGATGCGATCGCCCGGCACCGCGAGCCGGCGCGTCGCCTCGGCCTGCCGGCCGTCCTGCCCCTCGGTCGCCGCCCGGACGTCACGGATGGCGTTGCGAAGCTGTTTGGTGGTCCACTTCATCTCTTCCGCGCGGTCCAGCCACAGTTCCTGTTCGGCGAGCGGCAACGAGGCCAATTCCGCATGGTGTTGGAAACTCAGTGCCGACCGCCTGCGATGGAACTCGAAACGCCTCGAAACCCATGCATAATTCCTTAGCGTCTGGTAGCTTAATCCGGCCGCGCGTATCCCCCGCTGGTACAGATCGGTATAGTGGTCCTTGCCGTATACCAACCAGTCGCCGAGCCACCACGACGAGGAATCCAGGATTCCCGACAGCTTGCGACCGGCCTGCTCCCAGTCTTCGAAGGTCATATCGGCAGGTATTTGCAGACCCACTTTTGTGGTGAGCAACCGACCGCAGTGCGGATGGTCCCCGACGGCTCTCCGCGGTCGGGCGACGACCCCCGGGCCCGAGCGAAGCTGCGTCTCTCTCGCGATTTCATGATTTCTGGTTTGATTCGCCACCATGCCTCCATGTGAGTGCACGCTCGAACAAGCGAATGTTGCGCAGATTCCGTGCCGCTCTTGCGCAGTTCGTTGCCACGGGGAGTCCCACCACGGGTGCATACCAGACATATCCGATATACATTCGGTCGACCATCGATCCCATCGGCGCGATCGGACCCGAAGGCCACTCTCGGATCGCTCCCGGCCGAATGTTCGACGACCTGGGCTCCACCTGCGTACGACCGTGCCACGCGATCCTTGGGATCGCGCGGTCGGACATGGTGGACATATGTACGAATGCGTGCATCAACGACTTGCCCCGTTCGCCTCTTTGCAGATCCCCGTTGGCATTGCGGCTACCGGCGTCACGCCTTGCCGTCTCCCGAAGATCCACATTCAAAGTGGGCCTCTTCGACGGCCTACCCGAGTAGATCCCAGCAACTCCCGGAAATCAAGGAAACGGCCGCTGATCGTTTCGGAACGATACCGCCCACTGTCGCCGGGTAGTCGATCGTCTCATTCCACAACCGGCGAAAAAAGATTTGACCAACCAAGTTGTTTCTATACATGGCCGGGGTGATCGGATCGAGCGAGTTCGCGGGGCCGGTCACTATAAGGGCGCGTACCTGCTGCGGCTCGAAAACCCGGCCGTCTTGACGCGGTCCTAACGGCACCGATAGGCGGGTGTCATCGCACATTCACGACCGGGCCGCATCGGGAATGACCTCGACCATCCGGACGGATTCTTCGGCGCCCCGTTCGAGTGCCGGCGACGCGCGTCGATCGATCGAATTCGGCCGGCCCGGATCCGCGCCGAACCGGGCCGGCGCTCGGCTCCGCGGCGGTTCCCGGCCTGTGCACCGCACCGGACGCGGCCGGGTCGGGCGTCGACCCGCCACCGGGCGAGTCGGCCGGCCGGTGGGCGATCCGCAGATGCGGGCCCGGCTCGCCGCAGCCCGCCGGCGGCGACCTCGGCCCGGCCCGCGAACCCCGTCGCGCACCCCGTCGTGCACCCGCCCCGCACCCCGACCGAGCGCCCGACGGAACGCCGGGGGGAATTACCCGAATCGACTCCGATGAAATCCCCGAATATCAATTGCAGGTGATTGTCCCGTCAACGGGACGAGTGCGGCCCACACCTCGTGCTAACTTCGGCCCGCGGCGATCCCGCTCCTTTCCGGCATGCCTGCATCGGGCGAACGCCGTGTTTCCGTCCGGTCGAACACACCGTTTCGCATCGGCATTGATTTCACCCCGGACACAAATCGCGGAGAACAAGGGAATCAAAGTGACCCAGACAAACACCCAGGCGACTTCGGACGGCAACCGCACGGCTCGGCCGCGGCGTTTCCTGATGTGCCGGCCCACCTACTTCGACGTCACGTATTCGATCAATCCGTGGATGGACCCGCGGGTGCCCACCTCCGCGGACACCGGGTCGGCCCAGTGGAAGGGTCTGCACGATGCCTACGTCGCGCTCGGGCACGACGTGGCGTTGATCGAACCGGTGCCCGGTCTCCCGGACATGGTGTTCGCGGCCAACGGCGCGACGGTCGTGGACGGCAAGGTGCTCGTCGCCCGGTTTCGCCACCCGCAGCGCGCCGACGAATCGCAGGCGTACCTCGACTGGTTCCGCGCCGACGGATGGTCCGAGGTACGCCAGGCCGAGAGCCTCAACGAGGGCGAGGGCGACTTCCTCTACGTGGGCGGCGAACTGCTGGCCGGCTCCGGATTCCGCAGCGACCTGCGCGGGCACCACGAGGCACGGGAGTTCTTCGGCATCCCGGTGCTCAGCCTGACCTTGGTCGATCCCAGGTTCTACCACCTGGACACCGCGCTCACGGTGCTCGGCCCCGACGAGATCATGTACTACCCGCAGGCGTTCTCCCCCGACAGCCGGCGGCTGCTGGCCGAGCGCTTCCCCGACGCGATCCTGGCCGACGAGGCCACCGCGGTCGTCTTCGGGCTCAACGCGCTGTCCGACGGCCGACACGTGCTGTTGCCGGAACGCGCCGTCGAACTCGCCGGCCCGCAGCTCCGCGAACGTGGCTACGTCCCGATCGGGATCGACCTGGTCGAGTTGCTCAAGGCCGGCGGCAACGCCAAGTGCTGCACGCTCGAACTGCGCCGCTGAGCGGCCTCGATGCGGGGCGGGGCGCTCGTTCGGTACCGGGTCCCGTCGACGGGACAGCCCCCGCCGCCGGCGCCGAGGATTCGTGGTGGGCCCAATTGTTCGCGGCCGACTCGACCGACCGTCGTTTCCGGTCACCGAATTCCGACCGGGAGGTACGCTCGCCTCACCGGAGCGGGTGTCGGAATACGGATCGGGAACTCGGCGGGGTTCGGACGCGACCCCCGCAACCGGGTCGCACCGAATTACCCGAATCGCCGGCCGGACAAGGCTGATCATCGGTTCCACCCATCGACTGCCGTCGGGAAATGCCTCCGCCCGGGCAATTCCCGTCGGCGGCCCGGTTCCTCCTGCGGCCGGCCGGTCACAGGAGGAACCGGGCCATCGCCCGGGAAATACCGCCGGCCGGGAAATCCGCCGGAATTCGGGGCACCCCGAGCGCGCGACAATGCCGAAGGGCTCGGCCCGTCACCAGGTGACGGGCCGAGCCCTTCGGCATCGTGCGACACGGTGACGGGCCTACACCTTCGGGGCCTCGCGGTTGAAGATCGAGCGCGACCACAGGTAGCCGACCAGTGCCAGGCCGAGGCACCAGGCCAGGGCGATCCAGGCGTCGTTGCCGATCCCGGTGCCCAGGAGCAGGCCGCGCAGCGTCTCGTTGATCGGGGTGAACGGCTGGTATTCGGCGAACCAGCGCAGCCCGGTGGGCATCGAGTCGGGCGTGACGATCGCACTGCCCAGGAACGGCAGGAAGGTCAGCGGCAGCGGCGCGTTGCTCGCGGTCTCCACGGTCGAGGCGCCCAGGCCCATCGCGGCCGAGAGCCAACTGAACCCGAAGGCGAGCAGGAGCAACAGGCCGATGGAGGCCAGCCATTCGATCGGGGTCGCGTTCGACCGGAAACCGACCGCGAAGGCGACGCCGGTCACCATGACCAGCGCGATCATGGTCTGGATGACGTTGCCGAGCACGTGACCGGTGAGCACCGAGGCCCGGGAGATGGACATGGTGCGGAAGCGGTTGATGATGCCTTCGGTCATGTCCGAACACACCGACACGGCCGTGGAGACGGCACCGGAGGTGGCCGTCATCAAGATGATGCCCGGGGTGACGTAGTCGATGTAGTCGCCGCGGCCGGAGCCGCCGCCGGGCAGCTCGATGCCGTTGCCGAGCGCGTTGCCGAACACGTAGACGAACAGCAGCAACATCAGGATCGGGGTGATGACCGTCGACAGCGTCATGGACGGGTAGCGCCGGGCGCGCTTGAGGTTGCGGCGCAACATCGTCATCGAGTCGCGTACCGCATAGGTGGAAGTACTCATCGCGCGTTCTCCTTGGACGACTCGGGCCGACCGGTCAGGGCGAGGAAGACATCGTCGAGGTCGGGGGTGTGCACGGACAGCGACTGCGCCTCCGCACCGGCGTACTCCAGCGCGTCCAGCACGTCGCGCAGGGCCGCGATGTTGCCGTCGCCGGGGATTTGCAGGGCGAGTTCCTCGTTGTCGCGCAGCGCGCCGGGGAACAGCGCGGCCGCCGCGTCCAGGCGCCGCTCGGTGGCGAAGAACACCCGGATGTGCCCGCCCGGGATGCGCCCCTTGAGCTCGGCCGCGGTGCCCTCGGCAACCAGCCTCCCGTGGTCCAACACCGCGATGCGATCCGCGAGTTGGTCCGCCTCCTCCAGATACTGCGTGGTCAGGAAGATGGTCGTGCCGTCGGCGACCAGATCGCGGATCAGGTCCCGCATCACCCGCCGGCTGCGCGGGTCCAGGCCGGTGGTCGGCTCGTCGAGGAAGAGCACACTCGGGCGGCCGACCAGGGTCATCGCCAGGTCGAGCTTGCGTCGCATGCCACCGGAGAAGGTGGACGCCGACTTCCCGGCCTCGGCGGCGAGGTCGAAGCGGTGGAGCAGATCGGCGGCGCGCCGCCGGCCCTCCCGCCGGTCCAGGTGGTGCAGGTCCGCCATCAGGAGCAGGTTCTCCTCGGCGGTGAGCAGGTTGTCCACCGCCGCGAACTGCCCGGTGACGCCGATCTCCCGGCGGATCCCGTCCGGGTCGGTCCGCAGGTCGTGCCCGGCCACACGCGCCTCGCCCGCGTCGGCGCCGATCAACGTGGTGAGGATCTGCACGGTGGTGGTCTTGCCGGCGCCGTTGGGACCCAGGAGGGCGAAGATCGTGCCCTCGGGGATGTGCAGGTCGATGCCGTCGAGCACGACCTTGTCGCCGTAGGACTTGCGCACCCCGCGGGCGGTGATTCCGCCCGGGGTGGCGATCCGAGTGGTGGTGGCGGTCATCGCGCCCACCCTTCCTTTCCCTGGATCTGTCGAATGGTTCGGCGCCGGCATGGCAGTGCTGCGGCGCCATGGTGGTGCCAAGTACCGATCGGTCCGTGATCGGGTCGCAATCCGGCGGCGATCCGACCACAACAACCGCTTCCGGTGACCCTGGAGGTCCGTTGCGGCCAGCATGGCACACTTTTGACGCCACAGTGAACCCCATGGAGCCAAAGTGGCGTCATTTTCGCATCGTGCCTGGTCGGAGGGCCGAAACAGGGATGGCGCCATGGCGGCAGGCAGGCGCCCCCTAGGGTGTTGCCTGCTCCGGGATGCGGATCTCGGCTACGGGAGGAGGCCGGTCGCGAATGTCCGATGTGGACGTGCCGGGGTCCGGCCCGCCGGGTTCCGACCCGCCGGGCTCGGACGAGGAGACCAAGTTCGTCACGATGCTCTATCGCGAGTACTCACGGCCGTTGCTCGCGGTCGTGTCGCGACTGAACGGTGGCGATCGGCAGCGGGCCGAGGACAGCGTGCAGGAGGTGCTGGTCCGGGCCTGGCGCAATCGCGCCAAGCTCGATCCCGCCGCGCCGCTGCTGCCCTGGCTGGTCACCGTCGCCCGCCGGCTGGTCATCGACGAGCAGCGGGCCCGCGCGGCCCGTCCGCCGGAGGTCGGCGACGAGCCGTTGGCCACGCTGCCCACCGGCGACGAGGTCGATCGGCTGCTGCGCTCGGTGGTGGTCGGCGACGCGCTGGACGCCCTTTCCACATCGCACCGGGAAATTTTGATCGAAACGTTCTTCCGCGACCGTACTGTCAACCAGGCGGCCGAGGTACTCGGCATCCCGGCGGGTACGGCGAAGTCACGCGTGTACTACGCGCTGCGCGCGCTGCGGCTCGTCCTGGAGGAGAGGGGTGTGTCGGCATGAGCGT
Organism: Embleya sp. NPDC005971; assembly: GCF_040629175.1. Taxonomy (NCBI): domain Bacteria; kingdom Bacillati; phylum Actinomycetota; class Actinomycetes; order Kitasatosporales; family Streptomycetaceae; genus Embleya; species Embleya sp. NPDC005971. The sequence goes on from NZ_JBEXUX010000023.1 coordinate 121,903, forward strand.
GCAACCCGAACATGCGGATGTCGCCGCGTATGCCCTCGGCCTGTTGGAGCCGGCGGACCGGGATGCGTTCGAGGAGCATTTGGCCGGCTGCGACCGCTGTCTCGACGAGCTGGCCGATTTCTCCGGTCTGGCCACGCTGCTGACCGAGGTGCGCGACGAGGGCGTGTACGAACTGCCGGAGCCGGCGGCACCGGCACCCGCGGCGCCGACCCGACCGGCGTGGACACCCGGACCGGTCCCGGTGCCGACGCCGGAACCGACCGCTGCCCCGCCACCGGTCGCCGGCCCGGGTCCGGTGGACGATTTGGCCGCGCGGCGCAACGCCCGACGCACCCCCCGGCTCGCCCTCCTGGTCGCCGCGTGCGTCGCGCTCCTGGTGATCGGTCTGGGCGCGGGCGTGCTCGCCGGCCGGACCTGGCTCAAGGACGATTCGTCCACCTCGGCGCAGCAGGCGGACCCGTTCCGGGCCATCGCCGAGAACGGGACGACGCTGCAGGCCACCGATCCGCGCACCGGGGCAGCCGCCCGGATCGCGCTGGAGAGCAAGGCCTGGGGCACCAACCTCGCGCTCGAACTGCGCAACGTTCGCGGTCCGTTGCGGTGTTCGCTGGTCGCGATCGGCAAGGACGGCAAGGAACAACAGATCTCCGGCTGGACGGTCCCGCCGAAGGGCTACGGTGTACCGGGTTCGGAGGCGCCCCTGGTGATCCGGACCGGCACCTGGACGCCCGCGGACCAACTCGCCCGCTTCGAGGTCCGCATCGCCGACGGCGGAACGTTGGTCGGCGTACCGGTCTAGTACGTGCCGCCGGACGCGCCCGGCGCGAACAAAGAACGGTCCTGCCGTCCCGTCGGATCCGACGGGACGGCAGGACCGTTCGGTTCGGGGTCGGTTACGCGAATCGTCCTTGCAGCAGCCACACGCCCGGGGCGCCCGGGTCCGCGACCGGGTCGCCGAGCAGCCCCCAGAACCGCTCGACCACCGCGGCCCGCGGCACGTCGGCCACGTCCATGCCCTCCGGGAAGACCGAGCTCAGCGCTTCGAGCACCTCGCCGATGCGCTTGCGGCGCATCCCGATCAACCGGGTGATATCCGGCAGTTGGGTCTTCCAGCGGCCCACCACCGCCTCGGCGAGCAGGTTTTCCAGTTCGGGGCCGACGCCGGACACCTCGGCCAGGTCACGCATCGACAGGCCGAGGGCGCGGACCAGGAAGCCGGTCCGCTGCTCGTCGGCCCGCCACTTGTTCGCACGTTCGAGTCGGGCGTAGCCGATCTCCTTCATCCGTACCTGGTTGGCCAGTTGGGCGCGGGTGAGGCCGGCCGCGATCCGGTGGTCCTGGAGATTGCCCGGTCGGCCGCCCATGAGTTGGCTCACGGGGACGACCAAGGACTTGGCGAGGGCGAGCAGTTCGGCTTCGTTCGGGCGTTCCGTCCCGGCTTCCCACTGGGCCACGGTCGACGGCAGCACCCGCAGCTCGTACGAAGCCAATGTCGCGGCCACACGCTCGCAGGTTAGCGCCATCACCCCCCGGGCGGAGGCGGCTGCGGACGGCGAGAACGCCGGTCGGACATCGAGGTCATTGGGGTCGGTCACGCGGCAAGCATAGAAAGCCTCGGCGCCGGCGTGGTGCCGACGTCTCCGGGAACACGGCGAACCGGCCCGCGTCCGGGGGACATCGGGCCGGCACCCGGTCCGTACCGGGTGTGCACTCGATCGACCCCGGTCGGCAAGCGAGCGGCAACCGATCGGCAACCGATGATTACCGGTTGGGCCGTAGCTTGGTCACATGGCGCGGCAGCGCCGGCGCGATCGACCACAACACCTCGGCCTCGATCTCGCCCGGATTCGTCCATCCGTGTTCGAGTCGCGCGGAGAACGTGGTCGAGTCGCCCGCGCCCAGATGTCGCACGGCGCCGTCGACGGTGAGTTCGAGGCTGCCGCGGACCAGGTAGGCGAACACCGTCTCGGCCTCCAGCGCGTACGCGCCGCCCGAGCCGCCGCCCGGGCTCAGCACGGTGCGCATCACCTGGACGTGCGTCTCCTCCGCCGGCGTCAACAGGAACTCCTCGATCCCGATGCCGCCCATCTCCAGCGGGGCACCGATGCCGCTGCGCACCACGTCCTGGTCGGGGTAGTCGAACAGGGCGGCGATGCTGGTGCCAACCGCGTCGCAGATGCGCAGCAGGGTCGGCACGGACACCGACGCCTTGCCGCGCTCGGCCAGGCTCAGAAAGCCCTTGGTCACCCCGGCGGCGCCGGCTACCTGGACCAGCGTCAGCCCCTGGGCCAGGCGCAGTTCGCGCAGGCGCGGGCCGACCCGGGACATCCGGCTGGAGGTGTCCTTGGCGGCGGGTGCGGCTGCGGGCTCTGCGCCGGTGGCGGCCGGTGTGGCCGCGGGCTCTGCGCCGGACTCTGCTCCGGTATGTGCTGGCACGCGCGACACGGTACCCGTCCTCCCGTCGTTTCAGCGCACCGTTCCGCGACCGCCGAGCGGTCCGTAAAGGTTCGGATTCACCCTGCTCGGGGGTCTTTACGCCACGAGTTTACTCCTGTAAAACCTTGACGAAAGTTTAGCGCTACTAAACGCGACCTCGTCCAGCCAGGAGCAGCCATGAGCACCATCCCCTCCCCGGCACCCGCCGACCGCGTCCGCGGCGTGGTTCTGCGCCCCGGCAACGACCTGACCATGACCGATCTCGTGCTGGCCCCGCCCGGCTCCGGCGAGGTCGAGGTCGCGGTGGTCGCGGCCGGCGTGTGCCACTCGGACCTGCACGTGGTGCGCGGCGAATGGGACGTGCCGATGCCGGTCGTACTGGGCCACGAGGGCTCCGGCGTGGTGACCGCGCTCGGCCCGGACACCGAGGACTCGGGCCTGGCCGTCGGCGACCACGTGGTGCTGTCCTGGGTGCCGGCCTGCGGCGCCTGCCGCTACTGCCTCGCCGGCCGGCCCGCCGCGTGCTCGCTGGTCGCCGAGGTGGTCGCGCCCAAGGGCGTGCTGTACGACGGCACCAGCCGACTGAGCTCGACCGACGGCGAGCAACTGCACCACTACCTGGGCGTGTCCTCGTTCGCCGACCGGGTGGTGGTGCCCGCCTCCGGCGCGATCAAGGTGCGCAAGGACGCGCCGCTGGACGCGCTGGCCCTGGTCGGCTGTGCGATCGCCACGGGGGTGGGCGCGGTCCGCAACACCGCGGGAGTGGAGGCCGGCGCGACGGTCGCGGTGATCGGCTGCGGCGGCGTGGGGCTCTCCTGCGTACAGGGCGCCCGGCTGTCCGGCGCGGGCCGGATCGTCGCGGTGGACGTGGTCGCGGACAAGCTCGACCTGGCGCGCACGCTGGGCGCCACCGACACCGTCGACGCGAGTGCGGTCGACCCGGTGGCGGCGCTGCGCACGTTGGTCCCGGAGGGCCTGGACTACGTGTTCGACGCGATCGGCAAGATCGCCACCACCGAGCAGGCCATCGCCGCGCTCGGTCAAGGTGGCGCGGCGGTGATCGTCGGCCTCCCGCCGACCGGCAGCACCGCCCGCTTCGACCCGCTCGCGTTGGCCGAGGCCGACCAGCGCATCCTCGGCTCGAACTACGGCTCGGTGGTCGCCCACCGCGACATCCCGGTGCTGGTCGACCTGGTGGTCGGCGGCTTCCTGGACGTCGAGTCGATGATCTCGGCCCGGCGTCCGCTGGAGGAGGCCGGGGACGCCCTCGCGGAGCTGAACGAGGGCCGCGCCCTGCGGCAGTTGCTGATCACCGGCTACCGGCCGGCGCCCCACGACCCGGCCGAGGCCGGCGTGGCCGGCTCCGACTCGGCGGCCTACGACGCGTACACCGCGTACGTCGCGCCCCGGTCCGCCTCCGGCTCCACCAAGCACGCCCCGTCCGCGTACGACCCCACCAAGCGCGAGGGCTGACCGATGACTACTCTCACCCCAGGCAATTCGGCCGGAAAGTCCGGAAAGGCAGCACCCGTGCCCGCATCCGCAGCCTCGCTCCCCTCCCCCGGCGCCCACTCCGGCCCGCCCGACGACGGCCTGGCCCGGCGCAGCGTGACCACCTTCGAGGTGGGCGCGCAGAGCGTGGCCAACGTCGCGCCCAGCGCGGTGATCGCGTTCGCGCCCGCGAGCATGGCCGCGTCCGCGGGCAACGGCGCGTGGTTCTCGTTCTTCCTGGCCATGGCCGCGGTGCTGGCGATCGCGTACTGCATCTGCGTGTTCGCCCGCCGCCGGGCCGGCACCGGCTCGCTGTACGCCTTCACCCGGCTCTCGCTCGGACCGGCCGGCGCGTTCGTGACCGGTTGGGCGCTGCTGATCGGCGCGGTGTGCATCGGCTCCGGCTCGCTCGCGGGCGCCGGCTACTACACCGGCCGGGCGCTGGACGGAATCGGCGTGGGCGCCTTCACCGGCGTGGCCGGTCAGGTGTTGCTCGACGTGTTGCTGGCCGCCATCGCGGTGCGGTTGACCATCGCGAGCGTGCGCACCGCGGCGCGGGTGGCGGCGACGTTGGAGGTGATCTCGATCGTGCTGATCGTGGTCGTGCTCCTCGCGGTGTTCTTCAAGAGCGGCAACGACCTGTTCGACACCGACCAACTCACCCTGAGCGGCAGCACCCTGGACGGCGTCGTGTTCGCGGTGGTCCTGGGCGTGCTCGGCTTCGTCGGTTTCGAGGGCGCGGCCTCGCTGGGGGCGGAGGCGACCGACCCGTACAAGGCGATCCCGCGTGCGGTGATGGGCAGCGCGCTGCTGGCCGGGCTGTTGTACATGTTCGCCACCTACGCGCAGGTGGTCGGCTTCGGCGGCCCCGACGGCCTGGTGGCCAGCGCCGACCCGATGGACGAGTTGGCCGAACTCTCCGGCCTGGGCTTCCTGAAGTTCTTCCTGCACGCGGGCTTCGCCGCCTCGTTCCTGGCGGTGGTGATGGCCTGCGTCACGGTCGCGGCCCGACTGCTGTTCGGCATGGCCAGGGAGGGCGTGGTGCCGGCCCGCCTGGGTCGCGCGCACCCGACGCACAAGACGCCCTCGGCGGCGATCCTGGTCGTCACGCCCTTCGTCGCGATCCCGACGGTGGCGGTCGTGCTCGCCGGCACCAACGGCCTGGACGCGACCACGTACATCGACACGATCGGCGTCTTCGGCTACATGTTGTCGTACGTCCTGGTCTGTCTGGCCGCGCCGCTGTTCGTCCGCAGGACGGGCGCCCGGGCCCTGGCGATCACCTGGGCCCTGGGCCTGATCGGCGCGGCGGCGATGGTCTACGTCTTCTACCGCAACCTGTGGCCCGTCCCGGAATCCCCGCTCAACGTGCTGCCGTACGTCTTCGTCGGCGCCCTGGTGGTGGGCATCGCCGGCTACGCGGTCCTGCGCGCCCGCGACCCGGAACGCGCCGCCCGCGCGGGCACGTTCGCCGACGACGCGGCGTAGCCGGTTCCGTCGCGCCCGCCGCCGCCCGCTCGGGGGGCGGCGGGCGCGACGGACGCCCATCGGCATCAAAAACGGCAAATGGTAATCAATGCCCGGATACGCCGCCGGGCGGATTCCGATTCGCGGCCGGATTTCCCTGGACGTGAATTGACTAAACTTCGCGCTACCACGATTCTTGCGTTCGGCGGCCCAGGGGTGGGGATCCCGGTGACAGACCCGGGCAGCGGGGGCCGCCTTTTCGCGAGGAGTCGTTTCTTTCATGCATAAGACGCAGCGGGGTATATCCCGCGTGGCTTCGGCGTTCGTCGCCACCGGACTGGCCGCGGTCGCGGTCGTGGGCCTGGCGCCCACCGCGCACGCGGACGCCGACGCCGGCACCAAGCTCCGCTTCCGCGGTCACGTGGACGACACGGAGGGCTCGGTCCGCCTGAAGGGCTTCCCCTTCGGCGTGCAGACCGAGCTGATGATCCTCAGCCAGGAGCGCCGGGGGACGCCCGAGGTTCTGGTCTACTGCATCGACCTGGACACCACCGTCCAGGACCAGGCGGAGTACCGCGAGGGCACCTGGGGGGAGTCCTGGCTCCAGGACACCGCGAAGGTCGCGAAGATCAACTGGGTGCTGAACAACTCGTACCCCAAGACCGCCGACCTCGACGCGCTGGCCAAGACCGCGGGTCTGCCGTTGCACAAGGGCCGGGGCAAGGACAAGGACAAGAAGTTCTACGACCTCGACGCGGCGGAGGCCGTCGCGGCCACCCAGGCGGCGATCTGGCACTACAGCAACGGTGTCGACGCGAGCAGCAGCAACGACGAGGACGTCAACGCCCTCTACGCCTACCTGACCGGCCCGGCCAACAAGGGTCTGGCCACCGAGCCGGGCGCCGCGCTGGAGCTGTCGCCGACCACCAAGTCGGGCAACGACAGTGACACTCCGGGCGTCGGTCCGATCACCGTCACGACCTCCGGCACCGACCCGGTCGCGGTCAAGCTCGACGGCAACGTCCCGGCCGGCGCCTCGCTGGTGGGCAAGGACGGCAACCCGATCAACACGGCCGCGAACGGCACCGAGCTCTACGTCAAGGCGCCCAAGACGCCGGGCGAGACCAAGATCTCGGCCACCACCAAGGCCGGCATCAACATCGGCCGGGTGTTCCTGGGCAAGAACCGCAAGCACACCCAGACCCTGATCACCGCGGGCTCGCAGCCGTTCTCGGCCAGTGCCTCGGCCCAGGTCAAGTGGTCCCACCAGCCCGTCCCGGTGCCTTCCTCGGCGGCCAAGGAGGACTGCGTCGAGGGCGGTGTCACCGTCACGCTGAAGAACTCCGGTGACGGACCGGCCGACTTCAAGGTCAACGGCACCACGGTGAAGGTGCCGCCGAGCTCGACCAAGACGCACTTCGTCAAGGTCGCCGAGGACACCGACTACACCATCAAGGTGACCGGCCCGGGCAACTACTCGCAGACCTACACGAACAAGCTCGACTGCGTCGAGACGCCGACCGTCCCGCCGACGACGGCTCCGCCGACCAGCCTGCCGCCGGTCAACACCACGCCGCCGACCACGCCGAAGCCGCCCACCACGACCGCGCCGCCGGCCCCGGGCACGTCCGCCCCCGCGACCAGCGCCGCGCCGACCACCTCGGCACCGGCGACCTCGTCCGCGCCGCCGACGAGTGCGGCCCCGACCACCAGCCAGGGCCCGGGTACGGGCGCCCCCGCAACCACGGGCGCGCCGACGACCACGTCCGCCCCCGCGACCTCCTCGGCGCCGCCGGCCACCAGCGCGCAGCCGAGCGGCAGCACCGGGCCGACCAAGCCGATCGTGGAGCCCGGTACCGACGACCCGGCCGTTGTCGTGCCGTGGCTGCCCGTCGCCCCCGCGGGCAAGGGCAAGGACCTGGCCAACACCGGTGGTGACGACTCCGCCACCTTCCTGATCGCCGGTGCGGCCGCCGCACTGCTCGCGGCCGGTGGCGGCGCGATCTACTTCAACCGCCGCCGTGGTCGCCACCAGGTCTGACGCCCTCGACCCGGGCAACCGCACGACCGCTGAACCGGGCCGAGTCACCAGGTGACCCGATCCGATGACAAGGGCTCCGCCGACCCGGCGGGGCCCTTGTCGTTTTCGGCCGGCCGGACGGGCGCGATTCCCATGCGTATTCCTGCGAATGCAATCCGTGCTTTGTCGACAGCACGATTCATTTCCCTGGCGGGCACCGAAACGGCTCGATAATTCGAAAGAACTCGACTGGTACAAGATTGTGACGCGGGCACTCCGACGGCCGCGATTGTCACCGTCGCCGGGAATGATCCGACCCCTGGACGACCTGTACTCGACGACCGTTCGCTTCGGAGGGACCCCGACCATGTCGCACCGCATCATCAACCCCGACGGCCTGCACGACCCGGTGCACTTCGGCTACAGCCACGTCGCCGTGGCATCCGGGGAACTCGTGTTCGTCGCCGGACAGTACGCGTCGGACGCCGACGGCCATGTGAGCACCGACGACTTCGCCGAGCAGGTCGAGGAGTCCTTCGACAACCTGCGGATCGCCCTCGCGGCCGTCGGCCTGGACCTGAGCCACATCGTGCAGTTGCGCACCCACATCGTCGATCACGACTCGGACAAACTGGCCATCCTCGGCAAGGCGATCGGGGCGATCTGGGGTGACGTGCCGCCGACCCAGACGCTCAGCGGTGTCGCTTCGCTGGCCCTGCCGGAGATGTTGTTCGAGGTCGACGCGGTCGCGGTGCGCCCCTGACCCGCGCCCCGACATGCGAAGGCGCCGGCCGGGTGAACCACCCCGGCCGGCGCCGATCACGAACGGGTCAGGCCGGGACCAGGTGCGAGCGCTGGCGCCCCAGCCGATCGATCTCCAGCTCCATCACGTCGCCCGCCGCCAGATACGGGAAGCGCCCGGACAGGGCCACCCCCTGCGGCGTCCCGGTGTTGACGATGTCGCCGGGTTCCAGCACCAGATACTGCGAGAGGTGGTGGATCAGGTACGCCACGTCGAAGATCATGTCGGCCGTGGTCGAGTCCTGCCGGATCTCCCCGCCGACCCACGACCGCAGCCCGAGCGTCTGCGGGTCGGTGACCTCGTCGGTGGTCACCAGCCACGGGCCCAGCGGGTTGAACGTCTCGCAGTTCTTGCCCTTGGACCACTGGCCGCCGGACTGTTCGAGCTGGAACGCCCGCTCGGACACGTCGTTGCTGATCGTGTAGCCCGCGACGTGGGCCAACGCCTCCTCGGGCGAGTCGAGGTAGCGGGCTCGGCGGCCGATCACCACGGCGAGTTCGACCTCCCAGTCGGTCTTGACCGCGCCGCGCGGAATCGACACGTCGTCGTAGGGCCCGACCACGGTGTGCGGGGTCTTGTAGAACAGGATCGGCGTGCTCGGCGGCTCGGCGCCGGATTCGGCCGCGTGTGCCGCGTAGTTCTGACCGATGCACAGCACCGCGCCGGGCCGGGCCACCGGTGCGCCGACCCGCAGGCCCGCGACGTCGAGCTCGGGCAGGGTGCCCGCCGCGGCGGCCTCGCGGACCCGCCGGACGCCGTCCGAGGCGAAGAAGGCTCCGTCGATGTCGGCGGTGAGCCGGCCGAGGTCGAAGTGGCGGCCGTCGGCGGCGAACAGTACGGGGCGTTCGTTGCCGGGTTCGCCTACGCGCATCAGGCGCACGGTGGTCTCTCCAGGGGTGAAGGTGTCGGTATGGGAGGTGAAGGAGGGTTCAGCCGACCCGGGTGAGCGCGTCCGGGCCGACCTCGTGGTCGAGCGCGGCGCCGGTGAGGTAGCGCTGCACCTCGGCCAGCACGATGTCGCCCTGCCGGCGGCGGCACTCGACCGTACCGGCGGCCCGATGCGGCGTCAGCAGCACGTTCGGCAACCCCCGGAACGCATGCTCGACGGGCAGCGGTTCCCGGTCGAACACGTCCAAGGCGGCGTCGATGCGACCGGTGGCCAACTCCGCGAGCAGCGCCCGCTCGTCCACCAGCCACGAGCGCGCGGTGTTCACCAGCCCGGCGCCGTCCGCGAGCAGGGCCAACTCGCGGGCCCCGAGCAGGTGCCGGGTCTCCGGCAACGACGGTGCGTGCAGCGCGACGATGCGACTGGTGGCCAGGAGTCGCGGCAATTCGACGAGTTCGACCCCGAGGTCGGCCGCGTCGGCGGCGCTCAGGGTGGGGTCGGTGACCTGTACCCGGGCGCCGAGCGCGCGGACCACCTCGATGTACGCCCGCCCGGTGCGCGACGCGCCGACCACGCCGATCCGGCTGCCGAGGATCTCGTGCCGCTCGGGCGCGACCGAGGCCGTCGCCCAGTCGCCTCCCCCGCGCAGCGCGTGGTCGTAGCGATGGGTTCGGTGCAACAGCGCCAGGGTGAAGGTCAGCGCGACCTCGGCCACCGAGCGGGCCATGCCCTGCCCGGCCTGGGTCACCCGGACCCCGCGGGCGAACGCGTCCGCGCCCACATACGGGGTGATCGCCGCGCCGGTGTGCGCCAACAGCCCGACCCGGGGCGCCGCCGCGAGCAACTCGCCGGTCAACCGCGGCATGCCCCACGACGACACCAGCACGTCCGCCCCCGCCAGGGCCGCCCGCAGCGCGTCGACGTCGGCGGGATCGTCCACCGGCAGCACCTCGGCCAGGTCCCGCAGCCGCTCGGCCACTCCCCCGGGCCCGGCCGGGTCCCGCGCGCCGAAGAACTCCGCGCGCAACCCGGGCGGGACGGCCAGCACGACCGCGGCGCGAGCGCCCGGCCCGGCGGCCCACGTCGGACTAGGCGAGCCAGGCATCGAGGTGCTCCGCCACGAACGCGTCGTCGGTCAGCCACGGATATGCCTTCGCCACCCGGGCGATCTCCTCGGCCTGTCCCGGCGACAAGGTCTCCGCCGGGTCCAGGCACCAGGTCCCGGCCAGCAACCCCTGCCGGCGCAACACCTCGTGCACGCCCGCGATGCAGCCGCGGAAGCCGCCGCGCACATCGAAGACCGCCGAGTTGGCGTCGGTCAACTCGGGTGCCTGACCAAGCAGTTCGACCATCATGCGGTGATCGCCGGCGCGCGCCCGGCGGACCCGGTCGAGCAGCGTGACCGCGCTGGAGGTCCAGACCGCCCACTGGCCGAGCAGCCCGCCGGCGAACCAGCGCGGCCGGTCGCCGGCCCGATACGGGGTCAGCAGGTCGGTGATGATCGCGTCGTCGTTGCCCGTGTACAGCGCGACCTCGTCGGCCCGGTCGGCGTCGGCCACCGCCGCGAGCACGTCCGAGGTGCGATAGCGGTCGAACGGTGCGATCTTGATCGCCGCCACACTGGGAATGTCGGCGAACGCGCGCCAGAACTCCGGGGTGAGGAACCGGCCGCCCACCGCGTCCTGGAGGTAGAAGCCGATCACCGGCAACACCTCGCCGACCGCCCGCGCCCGGTCCAACAGGCCCTGTTCGTCCGCGCCCGGCACGGCGGGACTGAGCAGCACCGCGTCGTAGCCGAGCGAGGCGGCGAGTTCGGTCTCGGCCACCGCCTGCGCGGTGTACCCGCAGGCGCCCGCCACCCGCACCACCGGGCGGCCCGCCTCACGCGCGACCGTCTCGGCGGCCAGCTCCAGCACCGGCCGGAGCAGCCCGACCTCGGGCCGGCGAATCTCGAACTGCGTGGTGTGTACGCCCACCGCCAGGCCGCCCGCGCCGGAGGCGAGGTAGTAGCGGGTCAGCGCCCGCTGCCGACGCTCGTCGAAGCGGCCCTCGGCGTCGAGCGCCAGCGGGTGCGCGGGAATCACGGTGCCTTCGAGCAGCAGTTCGATCGGCGTGCGCGGGCCTGCCGCCGCGTCGGTCGAGCCGACCGCGTCGAGCCCACCGGCCGGATCGACCGGGTCCATCGAGCCGACCGGACTCGGGTTGTCCGTTGCGGAGTTGATCACGATGCCTCAGAACTTTCCGTCGCGAACCTGGAACTTGGTGGCCTTGCCGGACAGCGGATACCCGCGCCGGATCCAGTCCGCCTGCCAGGCCACGAGTGTGCGCAGGGGGACCTCGGGATAGCCGAACAACTCGTGGCACAGACTCGCGTCGGACAACAACGCGCTGCCCGACTCGGCTCCGGTCACCATCGCCTCCCGGCCGAACTCGGTGCCGAACATCGCCGCGAGGCGTCGTACGGACGCGGTCTCGGGGCCGGTCAGGTTCACCGTGAACGGTGTGCCCGCGTGCCCGAGCGAGCGCAGCGCGACCTCGTTGGCGTAACCCTGCCACACCACGTTGGCCTGACCCGTCGTCACATCCACCGGTGCGCCCGCGTGTACCGCCGCCGCGATGTCGGCGAGCACGCCGTAGCGCAGGTCCACCGCGTAGTTGAGCCGGATCAGCGCGACCCGGGTGCCGCGCGTGGTGGCCGCGTGGGTGAACACCCGCTCGCGGCCCAGGCACGACATCGCGTACTCGCCGACCGGCCCGACCGGGTCGCTCTCCACGCTGCCGCCGGAGCCCGCGTCCACCAGCGGGTACACATTGCCGGTGGAGAACGCGGCGATCCGCGCGTCGGGGTAGCGGCGGGCGATCCGGTCCGGCAGCGCGGCGTTGACGGCCCACGCGTGCTCGGGGGCGCCGGCCGAGCCGAACTTGGCGCCGACCATGAACACCACGTTGCCCGCGTCCGGGAGTTCGGCCGGGTCGCCGGTCATCAGGTCGAACGCGACGGTGTGCACGCCGTCGGCCTCCAGCGCCTTCGCCGCCGCCCGGTCCGACCAGCGCGAGACCGCGTACACGCGCGCGTCGGCGCGTCCGCCCGCGTCCAGCGCACGGCGGGCCAGCCGGCACAGACTCGGGCCCATCTTGCCGCCCGCGCCGAGCACGACCAGGTCGCCGTCGAGTTCGGCCAGGTCCGCGATCAGCGCCGCGGACGGGGTCGCGAGGAGTTCCTCCAACGCGGCCTCGCCGTCCGGGAAGGCGAGTCCCGCGGGTGTGCCCTTCGCTTCGGCCACAGCTACAGCCACCTCTCTCCTGACGGATGATCAGCCATGACGGGTGATCATCCCTTGATTCCGGTTGCCGCCACGCCTTCGGTGACGTAGCGCTGGCCCACCAGGTAGGCCATGAAGATGGGCACGAACGCGACCACGGAGCCTGCCAGGACCACGTTGAGCGGCACGTTCTGCTGTTGCAGGGAGGCGATGCCGACGGTCAGCGTGCGCATGTCGGTGCTCTGGCCGACGATCAACGGCCACAGGAAGTCGTTCCAGTGCCACAGGAAGACGAACGTGCCCAGCGTGGCCATGATCGGCTTGATCAGCGGCAACACGATCCGGACGAAGATCTGGAACTCCGAGGCGCCGTCGATCTTGGCCGCCTCGAACAGCTCGTCCGGCAGTCCCTGGATGAACTGCCGCATCAGGAACACCGCTTGCGCGTTGGCCAGCGAGGGCAGGATCAGGCCCCAGTAGGTGTCGACGCCGTTCATCTTCGCGATCAGGACGAACGTCGGGATCATCGTCACGTGGTACGGGACCATGACCATCGACAGGAACGACCAGAACATCGCCTCGCGGCCGGGGAAACGCTTCTTGGCGAACGCGTAGCCGGCCAGCGCGGAGAGCAGCAGCGTGCCGAGCACGCCGACGATCGAGTAGATGAGCGTGTTGATCAACCACTGGGGGACGTCCTGCGAACCGAGGACGTCGCTGTAGGCGCTGGTGGTCAGGTTCCACGGCAGCAGACTGCCCGGGAACTCGACCGCGCCGGACGGCTTCAGGGACAGCACGACCATCGCGTAGAACGGGAAGATCGTGGCCAGCGCGACCACCCCGAGCAGCACGCCGCGCAGCACCTTGCCGCGTCGGGTGCCGCGCAACGCGTGCGGCACGGTGTCCTGTTCGCGGCTGCCGGCGGAGCGGTCGCGGCGCAACCGCAGGCGGGCGCGCGGGGGTTCGTGCTTCGCCGTCACGATCGGCGGCGGCGTGCTCTCGGTGACCTCGTGGGTATCGAGGGACATGGTCACTTCTCCTTCCCGATCACCAGGCGCTGGATGATCGCGACGATGAGCGTCAGCACGAACAGGGCCAGGCCGATCGCGCTGGCGTAGCCGAGATCGAAGTACTTGAAGCCGGCGTCGTAGAGCTGGAACACCAGCGTGTAGCTGGCGTTCGCCGGGCCACCGCCGGTCATCACGTAGACCGCGTCGAAGACCTGGAAGCTGGCGGTGGTCTCGATCACGGCGAGGAAGAACAGCGCGGGCTTCAGGCTCGGCGCGATGATGTAGCGAAAGCGCTGCCAGGGGCCGGCGCCGTCGGTGAGCGCGGCCTCCTCCAGCTCGCGCGGCACGTTCTGCAGGCTGGCCAGCAGGATCAGCATGCCGTAGCCGAACCGCGACCAGATGCCCACGATCGCCAGCGCGGGCACCACGAACACGTCGTCGGCCAGCCAGGATCCGGTGTGTCCGCCGACCCAACTCATCACCGTGGACCACGGGCCGTCGGTGGAGAAGATCCAGATGAAGACGGTGGAGGCGAGCACCAGGCTGGTGACCACCGGGAGGAAGAAGATCGAGCGGAACAACTTCGAACCGCGGAAGGCGCGTCGGGTCAGCAGGGCGAGCCCGAGCGCGGCGATGATCGTGCCGGGCACGGTGATCACCGTGTACAGCACGGTCACCTTGAGCGAGGACCAGAAGACCGGGTCGTCCCACAGGCGGGTGAAGTTGTCCAGGCCGGTGAACTTCGGCGAGTCCATCAGCGAGTAGTCGGTGAAGCCGAGCAGCACGCCGGCGATGCTGGGGCCGAAACGGAACAGCACGAACAGCACGAAGGCGGGCAGGACGAACAGCAGCCCGATTCGGGCCTCGCGGCGGGCGTGCGGCCCGCGTCGGCGGAGCCTGCGGGGTTGTTCCGCGACTGCGGCCACGGGGACCTCCTTGGGCTGAAGAGCGGATGGATGGGACGGGAAGCGGGGGCGGGGTGGGCGGCCCGGACGAACCGGGCCGCCCACCGGGGTCAGCGCGCGAGCAGCGCGTTCGCCGCCTTGGCCGCGTCGTCGAGCGCGGCCTTGGGGCTCTTGTTGCCGATCAGCGCGGCCTGGATCTCGGGCGCGAGCACGCCCATCACGTCGCGCGACTTCTCCTTGAGCGGGCCGGCGCTCATCACGTCGAGCGTCTTGGCCACGTCGGCCTGGAGCTGATTGCCGGGGTAGGGGTCGGCGGCCGAGGTGCGGGCCGGGAAGTAGCCGTTGGACTTGACCAGCGCGAGGCTGTTCTCCGGCTTGGCGACGAAGGAGATCCACTTGCCCGCGGCGTCCTTGTTGGCGCCCTTGAGCATCGCGAACGAGCCGACCGTGCCGTAGCCCGCGGACTTGGCGTCCTTGAGCGGCGGCAGCACGACGGTGTTGTCCTTGCCCCAGAACTTGTCCACGTCGGCCGGGGTGTTCTGCCAGGTGCAGGCGACCTTGCCCTTGGCCACCGGGGTCTGCTCCAGCTTGGGCGTGGTGGTGACCTGGTCCTTGTCGGTGTAGCCCTTGTCCACCAGGGTCTTGAGGTAGCTCAGCGCCTTGACGCCGGCCTCGGAGTTGAACGCGACCGACTTGCCGTCGGCGGCGAACACGTCACCGCCCGCCTGCCACAACATCGGGTACCAGGTCAGGTTCAGCGTCTGCTGGGTGTCGCCGCTGTAGCTGGTGGCCTGGTAGCCCTTGTCCTTGAGCTTCGGCGCCAGGTTGAGCAGGTCGTCCCAGGTGGCCGGGTAGTTCGTCTCGCCGATCGCGGCGAACACCCGCTTGTCGCAGATCAGCGGGTTGGCGCTCATCAGCAGCGGGGTGGCCATCGGCTTGCCGTCCACAGTGACCGAGTCGAGCGCGGCCTTGCGGTAGTCCGCCTTGTCGGCGGCCGGCATGTACTCGTCCGCGGGCACCAGGCTGCGCTGGTACTTGGGCAGCTGGTCCGGCACCAGGTAGACCACGTCCGGGCCCTTGTTGGCCGCGATCGCGGTGGCCAGCGCGGTGTCGCGGTTGGCCCACGGGTAGGTCTCGACCTTGACCTTGTAACCCGGGTTGGCCTTGGCGAAGGCGTCGGTGAGGCCGGCCCAGTACTCCTTGTTCTTCGCCTCGTCGGCGATCACCGGGTACATCCACGTGGTGATCGACTTGCCGCCCGAGCCGGGCCCGGAGGAGCCGCCGCACGCGGCCAGGCTCACGGTGAGGGCGGTCGCGAGCACCGGGAGGGCGATCGCGCGGACGGTACGCGGACGGATGTTTCTTCTCATGAGGGTTGCTTCTCCTGACAGCGGGGTTTGACGGGGTGTCAGTTCAGGGGCCGAGGCGGTGGACCGGCCGCTCGCCCACCGCCGGAAGGCGGCGAGGGCGGGACGGCACGAGCGGCCGGGCCGGCTCGGGGGCTGCCCGACGGGGCGGGGGTCGCTCAACTCGCGGGTACGACCACGGTGTTGCCGCCGTGTCGGGAGCGTTCGACGGCGAACGCGGCGAGGTGGCTGCCGAGCGAGTCGGCGCCGTCGGAGCGGATGTGCGCCCGGTCGCCGGTGGCCAGCGCGGTGACGAACGCGTCGATCAGCGCGGTGTCGCCGCCGCCGTGTCCGTCCGCCGCGTTCGACCCGGAGGCACCCGCGTCGTGGGTGACCACCTTGTCGTCGGCGAAGGTGTGCACGGTGACCCGCTCGCCGTCGCCGCGCAACCAGCCGTGGCTGCCGAAGATCCGCACCTGACGGTGCGTCTGCTCGGTGAACGCGGTCATCGTGAAGGTCGCGGTGATCCCGCCGGACAACTGCATCGCCACCACCTGGTGGTCCACCACGTCGTTGTCGCAGTGGTAGACGCAGCGCCCGTACGGACCTTCACGCAACGCCCGGACCAACTCGGCCTGATCCTGCGGTCCGTGCGCCGCGTCGGTGACGTGGTTGATCGGCCACGCGTCGCCGGTCTTGCGCAGCGCCGGGAAGTAGAGCTTGGGTCCCGAGTACGGGCAGTCGGGTTCGACCGCGCAGTCCAGGCAGTTGCGTGCCGAACCCGCCGGCGCGTTCTCCGGCTTGAAGTGCGCGAGGCCGCCGAAGCTGGCCACGGTCTCGATCCGAGCGCCGGTGACGTAGCCGATCCAGTCCAGGTCGTGCGAGGACTTGGCCAGGATCATCGGCGAGGAGTCCGCCTCCCGGCTCCACGGACCGCGTACATAGGAGTGCGCGTAGTGCCACCAGCCGACCGGTTCCAGCAGGTCCAGGCTGACGATCGAGCCGAGCACGCCGGAGTCCAGCACGCCCTTCACCAGGTCGGTGTAGGGGGTGTAGCGCAGCACGTGGCAGACCGCGAACGGCACACCGGCCTCGGCGACTCCCTCGATGATCCGCCGGCAGTCCGCCTCGGTGGCGGCCATCGGCTTCTCGGTGAGGATCGCGTAGCCGGCCCGGGCCAGCGCCAGGATCGGCTCCACGTGTTCGCGGTCCTGGGTGGCCACGATCACCGCGTCCGCGATCCGCTCGTCCAGCAGTGCCCGCCAGTCCTCGAACTGCACGCTCGCGCCGGACGCCTGCCGGGCCGAGGCGCGCGGGTCGGCCACCGCGACCAGTTCGGCGCGGTCGGGGTGCCGATGGATCCAATCGGTGTAGGTCAGGCCCCGGTTGCCCGCACCGACGAGCGCGATCCGGACGGGTCGGTCGGTGCCGGCCGGTGGGCCGGTGTTCGTGGTCAAACTGGCGGCGGTCATGGTGCTTCCCGTGGTGCGAGGGGTGACTGCTGGTACGAGCGGGCCGCGGGCCCGGGGGTGACGACGAGTCAGAGGAGTTGGTTGCCGGCGGTGTGCGCGACGCGCGGGCCCTCGTCGGGCAGTGCGGTACGCGTGACGCCGTCCTCGACGCAGCCGCTGTGCAACAGCGCGCTGCTCCCGCCGAAGGCAGCGCCGGTCAGTTCGAGCCGACCGCCGACGAACGTGTTGCCCGCCGCGCGGTAGCGGTTGGGCCCGTCGGTGACCAGCACGTGTGCCGTGGCCGGGTCGGCGGTGGTGGACACGCAGCCGTCCAACTGCCAGGAGACCGTCCGGGCGCCGCCGGTGCGCGACAACAGCGCGCGGGCCGCGTTGGTGCCGCCGAGTCGGGTGCGTGACAGGGCCACACCCTGATCGCCGGTGCCCGCCAACCGCAGCCCGGTATCCCGCAGTTCGCCGCCCGAGACGGTCAGGGCGGCGCCGGTCACCGTGGTCGGTGCGGCGCCGGGGGTGCCGACCAGCGTGCAGTCGGTGAGCACGAGTCGACCGGCGTTCTTCAGGCTCGCGTTGTCCAGGCCCTTGAGGGTGACCCGGTGCAGGTGCAGTTCGCCGCTCACGTTGGCCTGGGTGATCTCGGCGTCCTTGCCGAGGGTGAACGTCGAGTCGGCGATCACGTTGGCGCGCTGCGAGCGGTTGGACGCCTGCGACACGATCAGCGGTCCGGACGCGGTGCAGCCGCGGATCTGTACGCCGTCGGCGTTGACCCACAACATCCCGGAGCCGGCCAGCGCCGGCTTCCCGATCACCTGCATGTCCTCCAGGGTCAGATCGGTGATCTTGACCCGGGCCACGAACCACGAACACACGTGCTTGCGCACGGTGATGCGCTTGGCCACCGAACCCCACGCGGCACCGGAGTTGGCGAAGGTCATCAGTCCCGAGTTGCCGGTGTAGACGAGGTCGTGCTCGAACTGACCGTGCGTCACGAACGGGCCCTGGTCGTCGCCGTCGCCGTGACAGTTGGTCACGTAGCAGTAGGCGGAGGCGGTCAGGTCGTTGAGATGCCGGCTGTTCGCGACGTGGCAGTCCTCGACGTGCCCGTACAGGCAGTAGATCTGCTGGGTCAGGTAGCCGGCGCCGCCCCACGTGACGCTGGCCGGGTTCTTCAGCGTGCACGCCCGGGTGCGGTAGTGGGTGCACCAGCGGCGCATCACCACCGGCCAGAACGTGCCGATCGCGTCCACGTGTTCGACGTCGCAGTGGATGGTGTACTCGTAGGCGATCGGGTGCGATCCGGTGTACTGGTCGCCGTCCTGGATGCCCTGGAAGACCATGTTGCGCACGTGGGCGCGATCCACCGGTTCGATCCTGGTCCAGGTGAAGGTACGGCCGGCGGCGAGGTCCCAGCCGATCTTGTAGCCGACCCGGATGTGCGTCGCGTCGACGAGCTGGGTGATCTCGACCAGGCGCTGCACCTCCTGCTCGTACTTGCCCTTGCCCGGCTCCGGGTCGATGGTGACCGCCCACCAGTCGCCGACCTTGAACGCCGCGCTGTCCGGCACCTCGAAGACGTCGGCCAGGTCGGGCATCGGCTGGGACAGCTTGGCCTTGACCACCGTGTCGGTGACGGTGCCCTTGAAGTACAGGACGGCGCCGAAGGGGTTGTCGTGGGTGTTCTTCTCGATGCCGGTGGTGCGGACGGTGTGTCCGCCGAAGT
>NZ_JBEXUX010000024.1:0-135108 GCF_040629175.1 Embleya sp. NPDC005971
TGCCGTCTCAAAGGCGACGGCGTCCACCACGCCATGCTCGGCATCGCCCGCTTGCACAACCTCGCTCTCGCCGGATAGCCGACGAGTTCGCGCAGATGCCGACCGCATCCGCAACTCGAAGATCACTTGTGGGACAACCTTTAGCGTGCGGCGAGGCGGGACTTCTTGACTTTGTTGCCGCAGGTGTTCATGGAGCACCAGCGGCGGTTCGCTCCACGGCTGGTGTCGAGGAAGAGGCCGGCACACCCGGAGCCCTCGCAGGTCTTGATGTGGCTGCGATGGGGGCCTCCGATGGCCTGGATCGCATCATTGGCCAAGACGCCCAGGGCATCGGCGACGAGAGCCGTCTCGGTCAGGCGCCAGTGGGCGTTGCCACCTTCAAGGGCGATGGTGGCGTGTCCAGCGGCGGCCGAGGCGTTGATCGTGTCGATGTCGGAGGCGTCAGGGCTGGTTCGCTGTGCGGTTGCGGCGCCGATTCGGTAGATGGTCTCACGGAGTTCAAGGGCCCGGCTCAGTTCGGCCGAGGTGAGTTCGCTGCCTGTGCCAAGTCCGTTGACGTCCAGCCACAGCCCCAACCGGGCGGGGTCGTGCAGTCGTTCCACGGGAGTGTCGCTCGCGCGATCGCTGACCGTCGCGGTGAAGCGGAACGCCAGGACCTCGTTGTCCAGCCGGAAGGCTCGCCGCGCTTCCTTGCTCATGTCGGACCTCCATCGTGACCATCAACACTCCAGTGAACCGTCTCAGCCGGTTCGACACGATCGTATCCCCATGCCAGAATCTGAACCGTCTCAGGCGGTTCAACGAAGGGGAGATTCGCATGAGCGACGTCGCCGTCATCGGCCTCGGTGCGATGGGACGTCCCATCGCACGCAACCTCTTGCGGGCCGGCCACGAGGTCACCGTATGGAACCGCTCCGACGGGCCCGCGGACGAGCTGGTCGCCGCCGGTGCCCGACGAGCAGCTTCCGTCTCCGATGCGCTCCAGGCACCGGTGGTCTTCTCGGTTCTCTCGAACGACCAGGCCGTTGCCCAGACCCTTCTCGACCCCGGCGTCCTCGCCGACACTCCGGCCGGCACTGTTCACGTCAACCTGGCAACGGTGAGTACGCGCTTGGCCCGTCGTGCCGCCGAAATCCATGCCGAGCACGGTGTCGGCTATGTCGCGGCCCCGGTTTTCGGCAGGGTGCCCGTCGCCGAAGCCGGGGCCCTCAATGTTCTCGCCGCGGGCGCCCCCGCCCTGATCGACCGGGTGCAGCCGTTCTTCAACGTGATCGGCTCCCGCACCTGGCGCCTCGGTGACCAGCCGGAACAGGCCAACCTCGTCAAGATCCTCGGCAACTACCTCATTGCCTGTTCGATCCAATCCCTCGGTGAGGCGATCAGTCTCGCCGAGAGCACCGGGGTGGATTCCGGGCACCTCGTGGAGCTGCTGACCTCGACGCTGTTCCCGGGTCCGGTGTACTCCTCCTATGGCGCGCTGATCGCCGAGCGCCGCTACCGGCCGGCCGGGTTCACGACCGTCCTCGGTCGCAAGGACCTCCACCTCGCCCTTGCTGCGGCGCAGGAACACGACGTCCCGCTGCCCACGGGTGAGCTGCTGCGTGGGGTCTTCGAGCAAGCCATCGCCGCCGGACACGGCGAGGACGACTGGGCCTCCATCGCGCAGCAGCAGCGTCGATAGGCGAGACCCCGTGGTCTCCATCGAAGAACGGCGCCCCTGGCCCAAGGAGCCGGCGGCGCTCCGCCTTGTTGCGCTCATTGCCGTCCAGTCCGAAATCGACGGTCGATTGGCAACGCAGCGGGGGTGGGGTCCCCGGGCCGGGATCGGAGCGGCAGCAATCAGTTGATCGACGGCCCTTTTGATTCCGCTGCCGATGAGCGTGGTGATACCCGGTCACCGTCACGGCGTGACCGTGCCGAGCTGCGAGTACACGCACACCGACTTGCGCTCGACGTGCCAGTGGATGAGCACCCCGGGGCCGTAGTACAGCTGGTGCCACCGGGTCATCAGGTTCGAGGACCAGGACCCGAACCTGCGGCGGTCGGACACCCCCGCGGCCCCGGTGCCCCACCACGACTCGTTCCGGACGGCGAACGTGGCGTTCACCAGCCTCACCAACCCCGCGCACAGGTTCGCCCGGTTGACGAACACGTGCCGCACCCGCCGCAGCGTCGACTCCGACTCGCCGTGCCTGCCGGTCACCGCCACCCGTTCGATGCCCATGTTCTTCCCCAGCCCGAACAGCACCAGCAGCCAGCGGCGCAGTACGGCACGCGGCAGGTTCTCCCGGGTTGATCGATCGTTCCCCAACGCCGCTCGATCTCGGATTTGATCGCGGCCACGTACTCGGGCTCCTCCTGCTTCGGCCGGGCGAGACCTTGATCCACGGCTCGCCATACCGGCGCACGATCGCCACCACCCCGCCGCTGGTGTCCCAATTCGACCGGCGCGTCGCGGGCTTCGTCCGGAACGTCTGAACACCAGCCGGGCCCAAGGGTCCCCGAGCGCGTCCCATCCGCCCGGGGCGGACCGTCCGAATTCCGTACGGTCCGCCGTCCCGGGCGGATTGCGGGCAGGTACGGGTCAGGACAGCGCGCCCCGGCGCGCGAGGACGCCGCCCAAGGCGGTTGCCGCAGCGCGCAGCGCGGCAATGTGGGTCTCGGGGCGGAAGCGGGGGCTGGGCCCGGCCACGCTGATCGCCGCGATGGGTTCGTCGTCCGGGCCCAGGACGGGCGCGGCCACGCACACCAGGCCGACTGCGGACTCCTCGTACTCGAACGCGACGCCGTTTTCCAGCACGGCGTGCAACTGCCGGCGCAGCAGCCCCGGCGCGACCACGGTGTGCGGGGTGCGCCGCTCCGGCGGCCCGGCGAGCACGGTGCGCCGCAGGTCGTCGTCGCCGTACGCGAGCAGCGCCTTGCCGATCGCGGTGCAGTGCATCGGCATCCGGCCGCCGACCCGGGAGGGGCTGCGCGCCTGGCGATGTCCGCCGATCTTGGCGATGTACACGACGTCGGTGCCCTCGCGCACGCCGAGGTGGACGATCTCGTGGGTGCGTTCGTACAGGTCCTGGAGGAACGGCATGGCCAATTCGAGCAATCCGCGTTCGACCGATGCCCGCATGCCGAGCTCGAACAAGGCGCCGCTGAGCCGATAGCCCCCCGGCAGCCGGTCCAGCAGTCGCAGCGCCACCAACTCCCCGGTGAGCCGGTGCACGGTGGCCTTGTGCAGGCCCGTACGGCGCACCAACTCCGCGAGCGGGACGGCGCGGTCGTGGACGGTGAACGCCTCCAGGATGGCGGTCGCCTTGCTCAGGACGCTGTTGCGGTCGGGGGCGGCGGGCATCCGCCCAGTGTATCGCTGAGCGAGACGCTTCGATTGTGGTGGCCTCTCGGCGGCCGCGACGATGCCGCCATGACCAGTACTTCCCCCTACGACGAAGACGCGGTGCGAGTCGCCGCCGAACGGCTGCTCGAGGCCGCCGAGACCGGCATTCCCTGCGCCCCGGTCCGCGACCTGATCGGTCCGGGCGACCTGGCCGCGGCGTACGGCGTCCAGCGTCGCGTCGTCGCCGACCGGCTGGCCCGCGGCGCCCGGGTCGTCGGCCGCAAGATCGGCCTCACCTCCACCGCCGTCCAGCGGCAACTGGGCGTCGACCGGCCCGACTTCGGAGTGCTCTTCGACGACATGGGCCACGCCGACGGCCAGGTGATCCCGTACCGCACGGTGCTGCAACCCCGGGTCGAGGCGGAGGTGGCGTTCGTACTGGGCGCCGATCTCGCCGACGGGCCGCTCGACCTCGACCAGGTGCGTGATGCCATCGACTACGCGGTCGCGGCCCTGGAGATCTGCGGCAGCCGGGTGCGCGACTGGGACATCCGCTTCGCCGACACCGTGGCCGACAACGCCTCGTCGGGCGCGTACGTCCTGGGCGCGGTCCGCAAGAGCCTCGACGAACTCGTGCCGCGCGAGGTGCGGATGACCATGACGGCCGGGGGAGAGGTGGTCTCCGCCGGCACCGGCGCCGCCTGCCTGGGCGACCCGATCGAGGCGGTGGCCTGGCTGGCCCGGCAGGCCCGCGACCTCGGCGATCCGCTGCGCGCCGGGCAACTCGTGCTCTCCGGAGCGCTGGGGCCGATGCACCCCGTGGCGCCCGGGGACAACGTCCGCGCCGACATCACCGGGCTCGGCGCGGTCGCGATCGACTTCGGCCCGGACTTCGACGAGGAGGGTTCATGACCAGGACCAAGGTCGCCGTCATCGGATCGGGCAACATCGGCACCGATTTGATGATCAAGGTGCTGCGCACCGCCGAACACCTGGAGATGGGTGCGATGGTCGGCATCGACGCCGACTCCGACGGCCTGGCCCGCGCCCGCCGGCTCGGCGTACCGACCACCCACGACGGGGTCGAGGGGCTGATCGCGATGCCCGGATTCGACGAGATCGGGATCGTCTTCGACGCCACCTCGGCCAAGGCGCACGTCCACAACGCGGCCCGGCTGCGGCCGTACGGCAAGCGGCTGATCGACCTCACGCCCGCGGCGCTGGGACCGTACGTCGTCCCTGCGGTCAACCTCGAACAGCATCTCGACGCCGACAACGTCAACATGGTCACCTGCGGCGGCCAGGCCACCATTCCGGTGGTCGCGGCGATCGGCGCAGTGGCCCCGGTCGCCTACGCCGAGATCGTGGCCTCCATCGCCTCGAAGTCCGCCGGACCGGGCACGCGCGCCAACATCGACGAGTTCACCGAGACCACCTCGGCCGCGATCGTCGAGGTCGGCGGCGCCCGGCGCGGCAAGGCGATCATCGTCCTCAACCCCGCCGAGCCCCCGCTGATCATGCGCGACACCGTTCTGGCGCTGGTCCACGCGCCCGGCCCCGACACGGTGGAGGAGATCCGGGAGTCGGTGGCCACGATGGTCGCCGCCGTCGCCGAGTACGTGCCCGGCTACCGGCTCAAGCAGGAGGTCCAGGTGACCCCCGTCCCCGCCGACCTACCGGTGGAGACCCTGCTGGCTTTTGGCACGGACCGCCCCACCCACCAGGTCTCGGTATTCCTGGAGGTCGAGGGCGCCGCCCACTACCTGCCCGCCTACGCCGGAAACCTCGACATCATGACCTCGGCCGCGCTCCGCGTCGGCGAACGGATGGCGGCCCGCGACGCGGCCCGCGGCCCGGACGCCGACAACGGCCGCGGCACCACCCGCCGGCACGTGGAGGCCGCCTCGTGAGCACCCCGATCCTCGTCCAGGACGTCACCCTGCGGGACGGCATGCACGCCGTCCGGCACCGGATCACCCCCGCGGACGTCGCGCGAATCGTCGCCGCCCTCGACCGGGCCGGTGTGGACGCCATCGAAGTGGCGCACGGCGACGGCCTCGCCGGCGGCTCGCTCAACTACGGCCCCGGCTCACACAGCGACTGGGCCTGGATCGAAGCCGCCGCCTCCGTGCTGGAGCGCGCCCGACTGACCACCCTGCTGCTGCCCGGCGTCGGCACCATCCACGACCTGCGACGCGCCTACGACCTGGGGGTCCGCTCGGTCCGCGTCGCCACGCACTGCACCGAGGCCGACATCTCCGCGCAGCACATCGCCGCGGCGCGCGAACTCGGCATGGACGTCTCCGGATTCCTGATGCTCTCGCACATGGCCCCGCCGGAGGCACTTGCCGAACAGGCCCGGCTGATGGAGTCGTACGGCGCGCACTGCGTCTACGTCACCGACTCCGGCGGCCGGCTCACCATGAACGACGTCGCCGCCCGGGTGCGGGCGTATCGGGACGTGCTGCGGCCGGAGACCGAGATCGGGATCCACGCCCACGAGAACCTCTCGCTCTCGGTGGCAAATTCGGTGGTCGCGGTGGAGAACGGCTGCTTCCGCGTGGACGCCTCGCTGGCCGGGCACGGTGCGGGCGCCGGAAACTGCCCGCTGGAGGCGTTCATCGCGGTCGCCGACCTGTCCGGCTTCGCCCACGGCTGTGACCTGTTCGCCCTCCAGGACGCGGCCGACGACCTGGTCCGTCCGCTCCAGGACCGCCCGGTCCGGGTCGATCGCGAAACCCTCACCCTGGGCTACGCGGGCGTCTACTCGTCCTTCCTGCGCCATGCCGAAGCCGCCTCCGCGCGCTACGGCGTGGACGTGCGCGACCTCCTCATGGAGTGCGGCCGGCGAGGTTTGGTGGGCGGCCAGGAGGACATGATCGTCGACATCGCCCTGACCCTGTCCGCCTGACGGCCCGCACGGCCCCGGAGCGCGAAACCGAAGGTGCGCAACGGTGTTCGCAAGGTACACGCGCCGACGGACGGACGTTACCGGGGACTTCCGGGACATCGCGCGGTGACACCGTGACCACCGTGCAGGACTACAAGAACCTGCGTGACGGGATCGCCCGCGTCACCGCGAGCGGCTGGACGCGGTGTTCGCGGGCGAGGCCGCGTCGGGCGCGCCGACACCACCCGACCGGGATGGATCGGCCGACGACGTGGGTGATGATCGCCAGGTACGGCTCGGTGTTGGTGTCCAGCGCCCGCAGCGCGTCCCGTTCGATGTCCGCGCGGTGGGTGGTCATCGTCGGGTCGGTCCGCTGCGGGGAGGGATGTCTTCTCGCCCGGTGTGGTCATTCCGGCATGTACGACACTCAGGGTTTCCATCACGGGGACTCCTTGTGCTTCGTGGGGGCGGCGGGCCACGGCCGTGCCTGTCGTCCCCGCGGATGCGACGCCGTGTGTCGGTGTGCCCCGCTGGGCTGCCCGGCCGCCGGGCCCGGGCGACGGCGTGGCCGCGCCGGGACGGGACCGCGGCGTGTGCGAGGGCGCCCGCCCGGGGCCGACGTCGCGCCGGGGTGTGGGATGCGTCGGCCATCAGCTCCAGGGCGTTCGCCCGGTCCCCGACCCCGGCACACGTATAGGCGGCGGTGCACCGCATCTGCGCGTAGGCGGCGGCCTGTTGCGGTGTGGTCAACCCGGTGGTCTCCCCGCGCGTGGCCGTGTCCGGCGTGGCGTGATGCGCCGTGGCCTCCTGTCCCTGGTGACGCAACACTCCGAGCAACCGTGCCGACGAGGCGGCCGTCGGCGGCGATCCGCTGTGGTGGGCGTACACGGTCGCCCGATCGGCGACGGTCCGCGCCCGCTGGTACCGGCCGATCTTGGAGAGGGTCTCGGTGGCGAGGTCGTGGCACGCGGCCGGACGGGCGAACGCGTCCGGGTCGGCCGCGCTGTCGGCGTGGGCCTGCCCGGCCGCGACCAACTCCGGCAGGGCCACGCCCAGTCGGGCGTGATCTGTCGTACAGCCCGCGAGCCTGCGCCAACCCGACGAGAACATCCGCTCCCGGTCGTGGGGAAGAGCGGACGGCGATGGACGCGAGCGCCTGATCGACCCCGCCGAGCACGGTCGCGGGGACGGCCGCGAGTGAGGCGGTCGGCGGGCAGCGTCGGCGCATCCGATCGCCCTCCTCGTCCCGCCGCACGGCGGTCCGGGCCACCCCAACCGGTATCGGCGCGCTCACTCCCAGTACCGCACCCGGCACCCCGCCGGCATGTCCACGGCGCCGGCCGACCCGCGCAACACCGCCACGTCCACGTCCGAACGCGCGCCCGACTCCAACCGGGAGACCCCCGATGCGGAGCAACCCACGATCGAACCCAAGTCGCGCCGCCGCCAGTTCCGCGCCAACCGTCCGATCCGCACCCTTCCCCGTCCGGCGTTTCCGCTCGCGACGATGATCAACTTTCCCTGGTGCAGGGCGTGCCGGGCGGCGGATTCGAGCGAGGCGGTGTCGAATCCTCCGTGTGAAATGCGGCCTCGGCGGGGGCGTCGCGCGTCGGCCCGACTCGATGTCGCGACGCCGAGAGAGTGATCCGCGCGAAGACGTCCCGTGCATCGAGGTGAGGACCCGATGCCGTGCCTGTCCGCGACCTACACTCCCGGGGATGCCGGGAAGCCGTCGGCAACCAAGGCGGCGAGCCTTCGCGCGAGGGTCGAACCGGCTTCCACCACGTGGATGAACAGGCTCAAGCCCGGGTCGTGTGTGACGTCGAGGCGCTCGTAGGGGAGCTTGAGGTCACCGATGGCCGGATGGTTCACATGCACGTCTCCCGAGCGATGGTGGACGATGTTGTGATCGTCCCAGCGGGACCTGAACTCCGGGCTGCGCAAGTTGAGATCGAGGATGAGCTTGGAGAGTTCGAGATCGTCGGGATGACGTGTGGCGTACCACCGGAGCGCTCCCACTGTCTCGTCGGCGACACGCTCCCATCGGCACTCGAAGGCTCGGCTGACCGGGTTGAGGAAGATGAAGCGTGCCCGGTTGCCCTTGTCTTCGGGGTTGGTGAACAGGGGCGCGTAGACCGCGCGGGCCTCGCGGTTCCCGGCAAGGAAGTCCATGCGGTAGTTGGTGATCCACGCCGGCAGCGGACCGAGCGCATCGGTGATCACCTGTAGTGCCGGGCGTACGGCATCGCCGTGGTGATCCTGTGCCCTGGCGGCCGTCGGAATCTTCTCCACGGAGTGCGCGAGGTCGTGGAGGTGCGTGGCCTCGAGATCGTTGAGGCCGAGGGCGCGCGCGATGGCGCCCAGGACGGCCTCGGAGACACGCACTTTCTGACCGCGTTCCAGGCGGGCGTAGTACTCGACGCTGATGCCGGCGAGCGCGGCCACCTCTTCCCGTCGGAGCCCGGGTACTCGCCGCCCGATGCCGGTCGCACCGTTGAAGCTTGTCGGGTTCACGCGTGCACGGCGGGAGCGGAGGAAACCTCCCAGGTCACTGTCTTCGGCTGCCATGGTCCGAAACTGTACGCCCGCGATGGCCGAACACGTACTGCCAGTACGCGTTACTTGGACCGCGTATCGACCGGCTCTGCCACGCGGCGGGCAATTCCCGCCACACTAAAGCCACCCAGTTTCCGGTGATTCCGGTGCGGCACCACAACCGCCTCGGCGCCTGAACTGACGAGATCTGTCTGCACACGAGATCCGGGCACCGACCGCGGTCTACGCGACCACAGAACGATCGAATCCGTCCCGGATCCTCGGCGCAAGGAAACAGCACCGTCTTCGCCGAGCGAGATCTTGAAGTGAGCACACATGACATCAATCGCAGAAACCCTCGGGCACAGCCTGGACCGTTCGTCGCATTTTCGTGCGCGGCGGCTCGGACACGTCGACCTGCTCCGGGTGAATCTCGTGAACGTCAGCGCTTTCAATCGCGATATCGCGGGTGCGGGCGTGCACCATCGCCAAGGCGAACGCGGGTTCTCTTACAAGAACGGCAACACCCACCACGATCTCGAACTGCTCGACGCACGCTCCGCAGTTCGTTCTCGGCCGAACCACCTCGCATTCGAGCTCGAGGCCGGACCGTCGCTCGCGGATGCCCCGGCGAGGTTCGGACATGTGTGACAGCCCGATGCGACTGTCTCGAAGGGAGACAAACCCATGACCGCGCAGGCAGAACATCCGACGCCACCCGTCGACGAGCACACGCGCACCTCGCCCATGCTCGTGCCCCGGAGGAACTACACCGATCCCGGCCTCTACGAGGAGGAGCGGGTCAAGATCTTCCGGCGTACCTGGCAGCTCATTTGCCATACCTCCGAGCTCCCCGAGGCGGGCAGCTACCGGACGGCCAGGATCGCCGGAGAACCGGTTGCGGTGTGGCGCGGCACCGACGGGGTCATTCGCGGTTTCCACAACGCATGCACCCACCGCGGCGTCGAGGTACTCCTCGGCGCCAAGGGCACGTGCCCGGGTTCGGTGAAGTGCATGTATCACGCCTGGACTTTCAGCGACAAAGGCGACCTCGTCGGGGTGCCGTTCCCGCGGGCCTATGGTGAGGGCCTCGACAAATCCGAGTACGGCTTGACACCGGTCAAGGTCGCGGAGTTCGCCGGACTCGTTTTCGCCGCCATCGACCCGGCCGTCGAGAACTTCGAGGATTATCTGGGCGAGGCGGCGCGGTACCTCCGGGAATTCATGGACGGCACCGAGGTCATCGGTCGTGCCCGATGGGACTACCCGGGCAATTGGAAGCTGTGGACCGACAACTTCCGGGACAACTATCACCCGCAGTTCCTGCACCGCATGATTGCCGACGGCCGCGGCGGCATGCAACCCGGCAAGAATTACGAGCTGGCCAGCGGCCACTCGATGCTGACGTTCCCGGCGTACGGCGGCTTCAACATCGAGAAGTACGCCGCCGGCCTGTCCGCCGAACTGGGTGAGAACCTCACGCTGACGGTCGAGGACTCCGCCAGTCGCGGCCATACCGCCCAGGAACAGGAAGCCCGACTCGCGGCGTGGGAGCGGGACGTCCGTCACGGCAACACGATCTTCGCGGTCTTCCCGAACTTCGACCTGCAGTACGACGCCGACGGCAGCAGCATCTTCCTGGAGGTTGCGACTCCCCTCGGTCTGGACAGCACGGTCGTGGAACTCATCGTCCTGGGCAAGGTCGGCGAGTCGGCGGCGGAGCGCCGGCGCCGCCTGGAGACCGGCGCCGATTCCCAGGGCTCCTGGGGCAAGATCACCGCCGACGACCTCGAGGCGGCGGTACGCGCTCAGAGCGGACTGCAGGGCACCAGCCTCGAGACCTCCCACATGGGCCGCGGTCTCAAGCCGGGCAAGGTCGGCGACAAGTTCGACGAGTACTCGCTGCGGTGCTTCCACAAGCTCTGGAATTCCTACATCAACGAAGAGCCCATCGTGTTGGAAAAGGGGTTCGTCCATGAGTGAGCAGCAAGTATTCGAGCATGAGGTGCTGCAGCCGCCGACGGCGCCGACCAGTGGCACTCGCACATACGACCCGGCCCTGCTGGAACGGGTGCGTGCCTTCTACGCCGATTGGGCGGCGTGCCTGGACGAGGACCGTTACCGCGACTGGCTGGGGCTTTTCCACAAGAACGCCGAGTACTCCGTGACGGATCGGGAGAACACCGACACGGGCCTGTACCTGACGAAGGAGCGCGGGATCGTCGCGCTTCAGGTCCGTGCGGCCTACGTGTCCGGGTACTGGCGCATGCAGCGGAAGCCCCGAGTCCATCTGATCGGCAACCTGCGCGTCTTCGTCGAGAGCGACGGCACTCTCAACGTGAAGGCGAGTGTGGTGTTGGTTCGCACCGGCCTCGACGGACACTCCCGGGTCCACGCCGCCGGCACGTACGACGACCTCCTGGCCGGGAAGGGCGAGGGCTTCGAGATCCTCCGCCACGCGGTGGTTCTCGACGCCGACGTGCAGCCCTATGACATGACCGACATCGTCTGATCGTTGGATAGGGGACCCGTCATGAAACAGGACCGATATATTCGCGCGCTCGGTTACGTCGGATTCACCAGCGCCCGACTCGAGGACTGGCGAACATTCGGCACAGGCATTCTCGGACTCCAAGACGTATCCACGGCCGACGCGGCCGAGACGGAACTGCGCCTTCGCATGGACGAGCGCTCGTGGCGGATCGCCGTCGCGGCAGGCGCCGAGGAGGGACTCGCGTACCTCGGCTGGGAGACCGCGTCACATGACGCACTCGCGGCGCTGGTCGACCATCTCACGACGCACGGCTTCGACGTGGTCGAGGAGACGCCGCAGGTGGCTCGACACCGTGGGGTCGCGGAGCTTTACAGCAGCCACGATCCGGACGGCAACCGGGTGGAGTTCTACTGGGGCCCGAGCGCCGATCCGGATCCGTTCCACTCACCCGCGGGAGTGGAGTTCGTCGCCGGCACGCTCGGGGTGGGGCACATCGTGCTCCGCACCGTCGAGTTCGATGCCTGCAACGAGTTCTACCGCGACGTCCTCGGATTCGGGCTCAGTGACTACCTGATCGCGCCCCCGCGGCTGATCAACTTTCTGCACGTCAACGAGCGCCATCACAGCCTCGCCCTGATCCAGGGTGACCCTGCGGCGCCCTCGGTCAGCCACCTGATGCTCGAGCCGACGCACATCGACATGGTCGGCCGAGCGCTGGATCGCGTATACGCCTCGGGTGCCAAGCCGGTGGTCGGACTCGGTCGGCACGTCAACGACCGGATGATCTCTTCCTACCTCGAGACGCCGTCCGGCTTCAGGCTCGAGTACGGCGCAGGCGGTCTGCTGATCGACCCCGCGACGCACATTTCCACCAACCACACCGGCGACAAGGTGTGGGGACACCAGCGTTACTGACCGACTCGACGGGTCGATCGTCGAGTTCTCGCAGCAAGAGAGGCGGACCGATGTCCGTGAACAGCATGTGGAACGACCTGGTCGGTGCCTCGATCGGGTACCGAGGCAAGGAGTTCAAGACCCGTGTCATCGAGGCCGGCGAGGGGGAGCCGCTCATCCTCATGCACGGGAACGGCGGCCACGCCGAGGCATACAGCCGCAACATCATGCGGTTGAGCAAGCATTTCCACGTCATCGCCATCGACCTGCTGTGGCACGGCTTCTCCTCGGGCCGACCGTTCACCACCGAGATGGTGCCGACCTACGCCGAACAGCTCATCGACCTGATGGACTCGATCGGTGCCGACACCGCCCACCTCGAAGGCGAGTCCTTGGGTGGCTGGGTGAGCATGTGGGCGGCACTGCACTACCCCGACCGCGTCGGAAAGATCATCCTCAACACGACCGCCGGCGCCGAGGTCGAGGATGGGCGCGTCACGCCGGAGCGGCTCGCGGCCGGCGACGCCCTTCGGGCGCGCTCGCTCGCCGCGATCGGCAACCCGACCCGCGAGACGGTCCGCAAACGGCTCGAGTGGCTGATGGCCGAGCCGGACCGCGTCACCGAGGAACTCGTCACGCTGCGGCAGTTCTTCTACCAGCGCCCCGAAACCCGCGAGGGCCTTACGAACGTCATGCAGAACAGCTTCCGGTCCGACTCTCCACACCGCATCACCCCGCAGATGCTCGGCCGGATCCGACAGTCGACCCTGGTGCTCTGGAGCGACCACAACCCCGGCACCGGTCCGGAGTTCGGCCGCAAGCTCGCCTCGCTCATCCCCGACGCGCAGTACGCCTGCATCGCGGACGCCGGCCACTGGCCGCAGTGGGAGAAGCCCGAGGAACACGACTCGGTCGTCACCGAGTTCCTCCTCGCCTGAACCACCGCATCCGACCACCTCTGTGGCGACACCGCGGGACCTGTCCGGCGGCGTAGTTACGCGGCCCTCGACCGCAGGCTCCCGAACGCGCTCCGGTCGACCCTGATCGGATGGA
This sequence comes from Embleya sp. NPDC005971, assembly GCF_040629175.1. Classification (NCBI taxonomy): domain Bacteria; kingdom Bacillati; phylum Actinomycetota; class Actinomycetes; order Kitasatosporales; family Streptomycetaceae; genus Embleya; species Embleya sp. NPDC005971. Next base: position 13,195 of record NZ_JBEXUX010000024.1, read on the forward strand.
ACAAGGCTCGCGCGCGGGAAGCGGCTCCCCACGGCGTCACCGCCGACGTCGTGGTGCCGGGCCGGATCGACACTCCCCGTATCCCCCGGCGGGATGCTTCCCGCGCGGAGCGTGAGGGCATCTCCGCAGACGCTGCCGCCCGGGCGAGGATCGTCTCCATCCCGCCGGGCCGCTGCGGAGATCCCCCCGAGTACGCCGCGGCGGTTGCCTTATCGGCAAGTTCGCGCGGGCTGTATCACCGGCACCGCATTGCGTGTCGACGGCGGCTCGATCCCATCGGTGTGACCTTCTGAGCAGGGAAATGGAGGAAAGAATCATGCAGTTGTTGGTGAGACAGATCCGATGGGAGGCCGCGGGGGTCGTCTCCCTCATCCTGGTGGATCCCATCGGGCAGGACCTGCCCGGATGGCAACCGGGGGCACACATCGACCTGACGGTCGGCGACGGCTCGGTCCGGCAGTATTCGCTGTGCGGTGACCCGGACGACCGGAAGTCCTACCGCATCGGCGTCCTGCGGGAGGCCGATGGCCGAGGCGGTTCCCGGTTCATCCACGACCGGTTGCGCGTCGGCGCACTGATCGACGTGGCGGGTCCTCGCAACCACTTCCCGTTCGACCCGCCTTCGCGCATCCGCTTCGTGGCCGGCGGCATCGGCATCACCCCGCTGATACCGATGATTCGGGACGCGGAGTACCGAGGACTGGACTGGAAGCTCACGTACGGCGGCCGCAGCCGGGCCTCGATGGCGTTCCTCGACGAGCTCGACTCCTCGCGGGTGCACGTGCATCCCGCCGACGAGGCCGGGCCGATGGACCTCGACACGGCACTCGGTGACCCCTGCCAAGACACCGCGATCTACACCTGTGGCCCGGGCTCGCTCCTCGACGCCGTCGAGGAGCGAGCCTCCTCCTGGCCGCAGGGCGCGCTCCACCTGGAACGCTTCTCGGCTCCGCCCGCCGTGCCCGTGGCCGGCGACGTACCGTTCGAGGTCCTGGCCAAGCGCAGCGGTATCACGGTGACCGTGCCCGCCGACGGGAGCATCCTCAAGGCACTCGACGACGCCGGCGTGAACACGCTGAGCTCCTGCTCCGAAGGGATATGCGGGGCTTGCGAGACGCTCGTGGTGGAGGGCAAGCCCGATCACCGCGATCACGTTCTCACGGAAGAGGAGAAAGAAAGCGGCGAGTACATCATGATCTGCGTCTCGCGCGCCTGCACCAAACGGATCGTCCTCGACATCTGATTTCGAATCAGCCGGTAGGAAGGCTGAGTCGACAACGATCGAATCGCCGCACCGACCAGATGATCCGCCGCCGCGCATACAGGAACGTCCAAGGGCCCTCGAAGCCGAAATCCGAGCCTGAGCCAAGAACTGGAACGAGGGCCCGAACCGTTCCGTCGGCCCCGGATCCCCGCACCCCCGCCCGGCGACGCAGGGCCCGCCGCCGGCAGCTCCGACTCGGCGGACCCGGCCGGCTCCTCCGGCTCCTGCGCGGCGGCGGGGCGGGTGGCGGCGGCGCGTTTGCCCAAGCCGGGGCGCCCGTCGGACAGGGCCCACTCGAGCGCGGCGTCCGTGTCCACCGATTCGTTGGGCCGCAGCCACGGGCCGACGTCGACCGAGGACGATCCGGCCGTCCGCGACCCGGTCAGCGGCAGGCGCGCGAGCGCTTTCCGCAGGCGTACTACGTCGATCCGGCCGTGGTTCACGGCGTCGTACAACGCTCCGTGTCCGCGCCGGTACTCGGATGCAAGGGAGAGTCCGACCAGCGTCCTGACCGGCCCGTCCACGCACAACACCGCATTCGCGAGTTCGAACAACGCGTCGCCGCGCCGGGTCAGGCAGCCTGGAACTTGCTTCGGAAACGGGACAGTTACGCGAGCGTCTCAACGCCGGCAGCGGATCAGCCGACGTCAGAGCATGCCACCGATCCCGACCACGCATGCGCCGCACCGTCGCCCGCGACACCCACCCAAAGCCCCACACCGTCAACTCCCGAGACCTGGCCCGTTCCCGCTCAGCCGGCGCCCACCGCGCCGATCTGCGCGAGGAGCCCGAGTCCGATGACGACGGTGGCCGCCCGTATGCCGCCACCGCGAATCGCGCGACGCCGGCACGGACCAAATTGCCGCCCGTGGCCCGGATGCTCGGCCGGTACTCGCTCGCCCATCCCCGATTTCCGGGACGAGCTGCGGCGGTTTGCGCGACCGGCCATGCCGCCGTCGACGCCGCGGCCGGCCTGCACTCCTTCCGCGTCCGGCAGCGCCTGAGCGATCTCCCGGACGCCACCGCGCCCTATCGCCACATCGGCCTGTGCGCCGACCTCCGCGAACGCGTGGTTCCCCTGACGCGCGCGACGACCCTAGAGCCCCGGTTCCTCGCCCGCTTCCAGATACACCGGGCACCCCCGCTTGAGCGCGTTCAGAGCCGTCTCCACCCTGCGCGCCCGTCGTGGTGGCATATAGTCCGGCACCTGGTCCGCCGACACGAACTCGTAGCCGCTCAACTCGGCGGGGGGAAGGCGTAGCGCGCCGATCAGTTCGGGCGTCAGCACTCCGGCATCGAAGATCCACCGCATTCCGCCGGGACGGTCGCCGGCCGGCACCCAGTCCGCTACGAGTAGGCGCAGGGGCACCGGTGGCGCCAAGGCCAATTCCTCGCGGAGTTCCCGGAGACACGCCTCAAGGGGTGATTCCCCATTCTCGGCTGCGCCCCCCGGAATCTCCCAACCCGGTTTGTACGTCGGGCGCACCAGCAGAACGCGATCCGCGTCGTCCCGAATCAGCGCCCCTGATGCCGTCACCGTCCTCGAATCACCCATGACCGGAACGGTAATTATTCGATCGCTTCGGTGGCCCGCGACACTCGGCGTCCCGCGCTTGCGGTCGGAGTTCATTCGAATGCCGGGTCTCCAGTCGGGCGCGGTCGAAGGCGGGTCACCTGATCTCGATCATGGTCACGGTGACGCGCCGGCCCGCTTGTCCCGACGCTGTGCGGGTCCTGGGAGCGCTCTCCCTCAGTGGAGCGTGACAGATCCATGTCCGGCGAGTTCGAGATCTGGTGGATCGATCGGCGCGCACACATCCGGCTCAAGCCCGTTGATCCCAACCAGCCGCGCGAGGACTTCGACCGTTGGATCGTTGTGCGGGACAGCGCCGCGGCGGGCCCTACGGCTCGCTCCATGCCGCCTTGAACCACGGCCGCCCCGGTCGCCACCCGCGTCTTTCCGGTCCCGCAGGCCATCACCGCGGTGGCCCGGCGCCCGCCGTGGGGCGTGGCGCCGGGCGCGTCGCCGTCCGGGTTCTCCAGTTCGCGGACGATCGCGGCGAGCGCGTCGCGTTGGTGGGGGCGCAGCGCGGCGACGCCGGTGCGAGTGAGGCGGGTGGGACGGCGCCTCAGGGTCTCCGCGTGGCGATCAGGCCGTTCGGACATCGGGCGCGGTCGGGGCGGGTGGTCGGGGGGGCGGTCTCACGCTCCGGGGGTGCGGTCTTCGGGTCGGGCGTGATCGGGGCTCTGCGGCGGCCTTCCCATGGCTTCTCTAGTACCAGCGGTACAGGAACCACTTCATCTTGCCGTCGTTGCCCCGCTGGTATTGGCACTTGGTGACGCCGCCGAGAGCGTCGCCCTCTACCAGACATGCCGCCTTGGTCCAGTAGGCGCGGTAGAAGTGCCAACCGGCCTTCAATTCGACGTTGGTTTTGCCGGCCGAGACCTTCGATACCGGTGCCGGCGCGGCTGCCTGGGCGGTGGTGGCCGCGCCTCCGAGAGCGAGCACGCCCCCCAGGGCCGCTGCTACCAGTGCACGTCGCATGCGCATGAAAATGTTCCCCTCTCGTGACCACGGTGACGTTCCGGCACGTTGCTACGAGCCGATGGCACCAGCCGGTGGGCGGCGCCTACGAACACGGTATGAGTGGACCGGGACGACGTCGTCCGTCACTGGTTCGATTCCCTGCCGAAACCCTCGCGGTAGTGCCTCGTTGGTTCTGCAACTCTCGCGGTAGCCATGGGTGGCGGGTGGGTCAGGTGATCAGTGGGATGAAGATGGTTTCGACGATCTCTCGGATGTCGGGGGACGACATCGGTTCCAGGTTCATCAGCACTTCGTGTCTGAGCAGGTCGTAGGGCAACCGCGCGATGCGTGGGGTCAGTTTCGAACCGTCGATCTCACCCCGTTCGATGGCTCGCCGGGTCACGGACTCGATCACCGACCACCTCTGGTCGATCACAGAGGTGCGCAGCTCGGCGGGGGTGGTCCCGGTCTCTTCGAAATAGGCGGCCAAGTGCGCGGTCATCGTCACGGCGAACACGGTGAAGGCGCCGTTGAGTTGTTCGAGGAGTGCGATGGTGTCCTCGCCGAGGGACCCGGTGTCGGGGTCGACGAGTGAGAACCGGTCGCTCGCGCGGATGATCGCGTCCCGAACGAGCGTTTCCCGAGCGGCCCAGTGGCGGTTGACGACCGGCCGGCTGGTGCCGGCGCGTTGCGCGACTGCGGCGAACGTGAGCGCGGCATACCCGTGTTCCCTCAGTTCGTCCCACGCGGCGTCCAGCACCGCGGTCTTCAGTTCGGCGCCGTGTCGACGGCGCTTGGGTCCGGGCTCCTCGCTTGCAAGATGCATGAGTGCATCTTTGGCTCGTGGCCAAGGCTGCGCCACACGGGTCGACACACCCCGTATGCCGGTTGCTTCGACGCGACCGCCGCGGTCCGCCGAATCATGAGAGGCAACACGATGCGCACCAATACCCCCGCACAGTCGCCCGACAAGGTGACGGTCGACGTGCACACCATGGGCCGCACCTTCGACGAGTCCGCCGTGGACCGGTGGGAGCTCGAGGCCGCACGCCGCGCCCTGAGGAAGCTCAAGACCGTGGCCGGCGGCCGGGTGATGATGGATCTCCTCGCCGAGGAGATAGCCGCCGGGGATCGCTTTCACAAGGGGCTCGTCGAGGCTTCGGGCGGCACCTTCCGCGAGTCGCGCACCGAGTTCACCGTGCGCGGCCTCGGTGGCACCGACCTGGCCGACTGGTTCCGGTCACAGGCCGGCACCGGGCGCTTCCGGGACAAGACGTTGCTCCTCGACGCCCATCCCGAGCACTACGTCGAGCCGCCGAACTACACGGGCGGCATGGTGGAGACGATCGGTGGTCACCTCACCCGGTTCAAGGTGTCGGTGGCCGGCGAGCTGCCCCCGTCGGTCGCCGCGTTCCTCGACGGGTCCTTCCCGGTGACGCTGATGAACGCGCTGTTGAGCCTGGACGACGGCACCCCCTTCGCGTACTGCCTGCATCAGGCAAGGGACACCGCCGACGGCGCGGACGTGGTGGTCCGCGTGGTCTACCCGTCTGCGGCTCCGGACTCGATGATCGAGGGGCATTGCGAACACCTGGCGATCGAATTCCGCAGTTGGATCCGAAACGCGGCAACGGCGGCGACCCGGTAACCGGCGGACGGCGTAGGTGACTTCGGCCGGCGGGGCCACCGGGGGCGGCCGGCCTCGTTCAGTCCGGGATCGGGCCACCCGCCGGTCCCGACGCGGCGTCGTCGTCCGGGTTGCAGGCATGGTGCGGGCCGCTGCGGACCTCTGCGCGCAGCCAGGCGTGGGCCGGGTCGTTGTCGTAGCGCTGGTGCCACGCGAGATGGATCGAGACGGCGGGCGTGGTCAGCGGCGGCGGCAGGGGCAGGCCGCGCAGACCCGGGTCGTCCAGCGCGGGACCGCCGACGATTCGCGGAACGGCCGCGACGAGGGCCGGCCGGCGGACGAACTGTAGCGCCGTGGCGTTGGCGGGGGCGGCGGCTTCCTGGCCTCCGCTCCCGCCCCGCACGCCCAGGCCGTCGCCGTCGCCGTCCTCGCCGAACCGTACCGAGCCGCCGCCTGGGACCGCCAACCACCGTGCCGCGCAACCCTGTTCCCCCTCCCGGCACCACCGGAGGTCAACATGAAGATCGCAGTACTCGGCTCCACCGGACAGACCGGCCGCCTTGTCCTCGCACACGCGTTGGAACGCGGGCACGACGTCATGGCCTGGCCCCCGCCGGCCCGAACAGATCGAGACGCCCGCCGCCGCGAACCTGCGAGTGGTCCGGGCCGACGCGACCGACGCCGGCAGTGTCGCCACCGCCGTCGAGAGTGCCGACGTCGTCGTGAGCGCCCGCGACTCGTACGCGCCGCGGAGTTCAAGCCTCGAAGGATCCCGCCGATGGCGCCACGCGCCGGAATCGCCGCCCTCATGGTCGCGGAAGCGGAAACACCCGGCTTCGCCGGCACGGACACCGTCGCCCTGTTCGACGGCCGCTGAGCACCGCTCGCGCCGCAACCGGCCGGCCGGCAATTCGATTGGTGTAGCGTAAAAGCGCGTTGCACCCCGACGCCAGAGGTACACCCATCCGGTAGGACGGCGCGGCCGCAAGCCCGGACCCAGTCGCCAGGACCCATCGGTGTCCGAGGCGGGGACGTACCCACAGACACGCTGGAACTCCCATGCGCACAACCGCAGCCACCCGGATCGTGGCTCTTGCCCTGACGACCCTCCTCCTGACGGCGGCATGCTCCTCATCGGGCTCGGACGAGGACGAGGACAACACCCCGACTGCCCAGGGCCCCACCCCCACCACCCCCGGCACCGCCGCACCGACCGCACAACCTCCGGCCGGCGGTGCCGAACCGGTCCTCCCGCCGATCGGCGCGCAATGGGACTACCAAATCGGCGGCGCCTACCAACCGGCCGCGGGCGTGCGCATCGTCTCACGCGACAGCGGCGCGGACCCGGCGGCCGGCCTGTACAACATCTGTTACATCAACGCCTTCCAGGCCCAGCCCGGCAGCACCGCCTGGTGGCAGAGCAACCACCCCGACCTGCTGCTCCGCGACTCCTCCGGCGCCCTGGTCCTCGACAAGGACTGGCACGAGCCCCTGCTGGACGTGTCCACCGACGCCAAGCGGGACAGACTCGCCCAGGTCGAATACCCCTGGATCGACGGCTGCGCGGCCAAGGGGTTCCAGGCGGTCGAACCCGACAACCTCGATTCCTACGGCCGTTCCGGCGGGCTGCTCAAACCGGCGGACAATATCGCCTTCGCCTCCCTGTTGGCCCAACGTGCCCACCGCGACGGCTTGGCCATCGGCCAGAAGAACGCCACCGAACTGCTCGACCGGCACCAGGCGATCGGATTCGACTTCGCCGTCGCCGAGCAGTGCGGCGCGACCGACGAGTGCGACCAGTACGCCTCGGCGTACGGCAACCGGGTCGTCGACGTCGAGTACGACGACGCCGGATTCGCCTCCGCCTGCAAGTCCTTCGCCTCCCGCATCTCGATCATCCGCCGCGACCACGACGTCAGCGCCCCGCCGAACGGCAAGTACGCACGCCGAACCTGCTGAACCCATCACCGCCAACGAAACGACCCGAGACGAAGCCAAGTCGGACACGAGTCCACGATGGGCAACGAAGCCGCACTCGTGACGGGGACATCCAGCGGCATCGGCCTGCACACCGCAATCGGCCTGGCCGCCGAGGGCATCCGCGTCGTGCCGACGATGCGGGACACCGCCAAGGCCGACCGTCTGCGCGCCGAGGCCGCCGACCGGGGCGTCGAAGTGGCAGTACGGAGACCGGACGTCACCGACCTCCACCACGCCCGATGGTGTCTCGACGCGGTGGCGGCCGAACTGGGCGTGGTCGACCGTGAACAGGCCCTGCTCCGCAACCGACTGACCCTCCTGCGCCGCGACCTGGCCGACAACACGGCCAAGCCCGCGGCAGCCCGCGACCTCGCCCCCGCCGCCGGTCAGGCGCATGCCCTGCCGGCAGCCCGCGACGAGTTCGCCCACCCCGGCGTGCCGGTGGACGTGTTTGCATGCTGTTCTTGTACGTCTGGTCGTCAGCTTGTATACATGTTGTTCATGAGTAGCGTACGCGAGCAGGACAGCCAGGGCGGCACCGCGCAGGACGTGACGTACCGCTGGTTGAAACGGCACATCTCGGAGTTGCCGCGAGATGGCGGGACGTTCCTGACCGAATCCGAGGTGGCGCTCGCCGCGGGCACCTCGCGGACGCCGGTGCGCGAAGCGTTGCTGCGGTTGGAGGCCGAGGGCTTCGTGCAGATCATGCCGAAGAAGGGTGCGTTCGTACCGCCCGTCTCGGACGCCGACGTGCGGGCGGTGATGGAGGCGCGCGAGTTGATCGAGGACTGGTGCGTGCGCAGGGTGGTTTCGGCCGCGCCGGAGTTCTTCGACGAACTCGATCGCTTGCTGGGCGAGCAGGAGGCCCTGATCGACGATCCGGTCGGCTTCATCGATTGCGACCGCGCGTTTCATCGCGCGATCGTGCGGCAGGGCGGGAACCCGGTGCTCGCCGACTTCTACGAGTCGTTGCGCGAGCGGCAGGTGCGGATGGGCCTGTGTGCCGTGGCGAACGAGGCGACGCGGACCCGTACGGTCCTGACCGAGCACGCCGCCATCGTGGCCGCGCTGCGCACCGGCGACGCCGACCGGGTGGGGGAGTCGCTGGCGACCCACCTGTCCAGCACGCTGGTCGCGCTGCACCTGCCCGCGCCCGCGCACTGGTCCGGCGTCGCCGGCGCCCCGTCCGTGGTGGGGCAGTCGTGAGGATCGCCCTGGTCCAGGTGGCCAGTGGGGCGGACGAGGCGCCCGATGCGCGCAGGGCACGGGTGGGGCGCATGGTGGCCGACGCGCGCGGCGCCGATCTGGTCGTGCTGCCCGAGTTGTGGGCCGCCGGCTACTTCGCGTTCGACGCCTACGCCGACCGGGCCGAATCGTTGAGCGGTGCCACCGTGAGCGCCGGCCGCGCCTGGGCCCGCGCGTTGAACGCCCACGTGCACCTCGGCAGCATCGTCGAACGCGACCGGGAGGGACGACTGTTCAACACGGCGATCCTGCTCTCCCCGGACGGCGTGATTCGCCATACCTACCGCAAGATCCACGTCTTCGGATACGCCTCGCGGGAGGCGGAGTTGCTGACGCCGGGTGAGCGGCTGGACGTCGTGGACACCGAGTTCGGCCGCTTCGGCGCGACCACCTGTTACGACCTGCGGTTCCCGGAGATGTGGCGCGACCTGGTGGACCTCGGCGCGCAATCGGTCGTCGTCCCCGCCGCGTGGCCCGCCGCCCGCCGCGAGCACTGGCGACTGTTCACCACCTGCCGGGCCGTCGAGGAGCAGATCCTGCTGATCGCCTGCAATGCGGTCGGGGTCCAGGCCGACGGCGTCGAACTTGCCGGACACAGCCGCGTGGTCGGCCCATGGGGCGATGTGCTCGTCGAGGCCGGGACCGACGAGGGCGTGACGTTCTGCGATGTCGACCCGGCGGTCGTGGACGAGGTCCGGGCCGAGTTCCCGGTGTTGGCCGACCGTCGTCCGTCCGGCGTGTTCCCTGCCGCGGCCCGTTGGATCGAACCCGACACGGAGGAACTGCCCAAGTGAGCGTCCGCACGCTTAGCCTGCGACTGGAAGTCGTGGGCACGCGAGAGCAGTTGGAGATATCCCAGCCCCGCCTGATCGTCGCCGGCTACACCGCCGGGGATGAAGCCGCCTGCCCCAAGCCGGTCGGCGCCGCCGTCGTCGAACTCGGCCCCGACCTGGCCGGGGTCGACTGGGAGTCGCTCGTCGCCCGCTCCTGGTGGACGGGCGGCTCTACCAGGAAGGACCGCTCTCGGTCCTGCGCCGGCCCGCCGACCCGGTGGTGGGGTGCTCCAACTCCCGTCCAGCGTCGCGGACATGATCAACCCCGAGACGCGCGCCGACATCGACCGCTAGATCCGAAGCCCGAACGCCCCGGCCGAGGAGCGGGTGAAACTGTTCAAACTCGAAACATCCTGTCCGCTCGCCAGGAACACCTCGCGCTGCGCTTCGCGCGTCGGGGCGAGGACCACTTCGCCGGCTTGGACGTGGTCAGCGGACGGCACCGGGTGCCGGTCATTCCCGACGCGTTCGCGCATCCGGAGTGCGATGTGGAGCGCCACTTCACGGCCGGCGACCACGTCGTGGTGATCGCACGGGTGCTCGACGTGTGCGAACGAGCGGGGGAGCCCCTCGGCTTCCTCGGCGGCCGATTCAGCGACATCGTCGACCGCGGCCACGAACCCGTCGGCTGGTACTTCTGAGCGGGCACCGCCCGCAGGGCGCTGCGGCGCGGCCCTGACCAAAGCCCGATCCCGCGCGTGACCGGAAGCCTCGGTGGCGATCTCTCGCCGGCCACCGAGGCTTCCGGCACGACCCGACAGAGGCCGAAGGCACGGTTCGAACCCGGCCCACGAGTCGTCGTTCGCTACCGGCGCCGGGCGGGCGCAAGGTCGTCCGGGCCGGCGAGTGCGCCGGAAACGTGCCGCTCCCGGGCGACCGACAGCGCGCCGCGCAACGGGCCGTCGGGACCGAGACCGGACCGGGCGACCTCGATCGTGTAGGGGCGCATCACGTTCACGAACTCGGTCAGCCGGGCCCGTACCCCGTCCAGGAGGAGGTTGCCCGCGCCGGCCAGCCGACCGCCGCCGACCACCAGATCGAGATCCAGCGGCGTGGTGACCCCGACCACGACCGTCCCGATCGCCCGCCCCGCGGCGTGTACGGCCGCTCGGTGTGCGGCTTCCCCCGACAGCGCGCCCCGCACCACGCCCGCCAGATCGGTCGGCGCGGGGTTCGCGGCACGCAGTCGAGCCACCAACGCCTCCTCGTTGACCAGGGTCTCCAGGCAACCGTGCGATCCGCACCAGCACGCGACGCCGTCGGGATCGACGAGCGTGTGGCCGAACTCCCCGGCCACGCCCGTGGCCCCCCGGTACACCCGTCCGTCCAGAACCAGCGCGCCGCCGATACCCGCCTCGGCCAGTACGTACATGAAGTCGCCGCTGCCACGGGCCGCCCCCAGGCGATGCTCGGCAAGCGCGGCGAGATTCGCGTCGTTCTCGACCCGGACCGGGAAGTCCAGCACCTCGGACAGGTCGTGGGACAGCGGGACGCTGCCCCAGCCCGCGAACTGATGGAATCCCTGCGAGATCAACCCGTGGGCCGCCCGGTGCTGTGCGGAGCGGACCAGGCCGGGGACGGAGACGACCGCCGAAACCAGATCGGCTCGGGTGAGTTCGCGCTCCACCAGCAGCCGTTCGAACAGCCGCCCGGCGACGGCCAACGCGTCCGAATACGGACACGACGGTGGGATGGGGCCCTCGATCTGCCACACCTCGTCGGTCGGCGACATCACGCCGACCCGGATCGAGGACCTGCCCAGATCCAGGCCGAGCACCCACGCCGAGCGGTGACCACCGAGCCGAACCACCTTGGTCCGCCGCCCGTTGCGCACGCCCGGTGCCAGAACCACCCGCCGCTCCGCGAGGAGGAGCCGCACCAGGTTGGATACCGTCGCCTCGGACAGTCCGGCGGCCTGGGCCAACTCGACCTGGGAGAGCGGACCACGCTCCAGACAAGCCAGGAGGCGCCGCAGGTTCGCGGCCCGCATGGCCGCCTGTGGGCCGCCTCGGTGCGCCGTCATGCGGTCATGTTTGTGGGCCCGCCCCGGTGCGTCAAGCCAAGCAGAGCCGTCCGTGCGGAGCCGAGCCCGACGCGGGTGGGACGGTTGCCTCGGATGCCGCCGACCACGCATGGCCGGGTGCCTTCGGGCCGGGTCCGGCGCGGTGTCGGCCGAACACCATGGTCGTGCGCCGATCCACGTCATACGGCGGCCACGGCGACGCGCCGGGGCGGTTGGGATCGCCGGTGTGCGCGAACTCGATCCACGCCTGCGCCAGCGAGCGCGCCGCGCCGTCCGTCGATCGCAGGATCGCACCTGGGGACGGATCGCCGTCGCCATGCGCGAATGGTGCGTCGACGCCGCCCACGGTGGCGGGCAGGTCGAACCGGTAGCGGAAGACCGGCGGCGTCGCGCTGCGCGCCCTGCGGCCGGAACACTCGCGCGCACCGGCATCGTCGGTGCGCGCGCCGATCAGCAGGGGGACGTCCGTTGTGAAGGCGGTCGGCGGGATCGAGGCGGGACGCTCGTGCACGATCGCCCGGTGGAACGCGCCGCGGGTGTCCGGCGCCGCCAACAGGTCGGTGACCCGCAGGGCGTTACGCCCGCCGCCGAGGATCGTCACGTTCGTCGGATCCCCACCGAACCCGGCGATGTCTTTCCGGACCCAATCCAGCGCCCCGAGCAGGTTCCGGAGCGCGCGGCCGTGCCGGTCGACGGCGACCAGGACCACGTCGTCGGCGGGAAGCGGGAACCCCGGATGGTGGGTCGGCCCGGCGCAGTCCGCCGGCCGGGCGGTCGCGCCGCGAAACCAGACCAGGACCGGACGCCGGGCCGCGCACGTCGCAAACGGGGTGCGAACGTCGAGCCGCGGGCCGTTGTCGCCGCCGATCGCCGACCCGTACGGAATCCCGGGAAAAGTAATGGGCCCGCCTTCGGATGTTCCCCGAATCCTTCCGGACGAGGTCTCGAAATCAATCTCGTACACGGGAACCTCCGGTTGCCTCTGAATGCTCGACCACCAGCACAACACACGAATTCACGGATGTCGACAATTTTGTGATGCGAGCCGTCGAAGACGCTCCTTGACTTCAAGGCGCAAATCGGAAAACCTCGCCGGGTTCACCCAAGGATCATGTCTGACCTGCACATTTCACGAGAATCGGCGATCCGATGTGCGATCGATGAATTCACTCGTTGAATTCAGGCAACGAATTCACCGGCCCTGATGTTGCGTTCCGGTCTCGATGGGAAACCCCGCAGAATCGACTCTTGTCGAACACCTGAAAAGCGAGTATTCATAACGACACCCGATCGGACGGTCGACGTTCTTGCACCCGTCCCGACGGCTTCCCGATTCCGTGCGGAGCCGCCGGTCGATCGACCATCCCGGTTTCCCGGAACGACCCTGCGAGGAATTCATGCTCCGTTCGCCCCTGACCCACCCGAGAAGACGCCACACGATCGCGGCCGGCGCCGGCGCACTGGCCTTGCTCCTCGCGGCCTGCGGCGGGCCCGGTGCAGGCTCGCACCCGGGGGCGGGGCCCACCGGAGAGCCCCGCCGTGGCGGCACCCTTTTGCTGGGCATGCCGGTCGATTACCAGACCCTGGACCCCACCGCGCCCAACTTCACCTCGATGACCGACTACACGGCGGCCCGCGCCATCATGGATCCGCTCTTCGACCTGGATCGGCGCGGCAATCTCGTCCCCGTCCTGGCCCTGTCCGCGACCTCCTCCGACGCGGACCGCACGTTCACCGTCGCCCTGCGCGAGAACGTGCGCTTCTCCGACGGCACGCCGCTGGACGCGCAAGCCGTCGTCGACCACTACAAACGCCTCCAGGAAACCAAGACCTGTCTGGGCTGCGATCCGCGCGTGGTCACCGACATCGCCTCGCTGAGCACGGCCGGCACCCACACCGTGGTGTTCCACCTCACCCAGCCGTGGGCGAAGTTCCCGGTCCTGGCCCTTACCCAGACCGCGGCGCTGATCCCGTCGCCCACCGCCGTTCGGGCCCAGGGCGACAACTTCGGCCGAGCGGCGGTGGGCGCCGGCGCCTATCGCCTCGAACGGGTCGCCCCCGGCAGCGCCATCATCCTCGTCCGCAACGACACCTACTGGCGCCCGGAAAAGGCCAACCTGGACAAGATCCTCATCAAGATCGTCCCGGACACCCAAAGCGCCGTGCAATCCGTCCAGTCCGGCACGCTGGACATGGCCGTCGCCACCACCCCCACCCTGGCCGAACAGGCGCGCGGCGCGAACCTACAGGTGCAACTCAACGAGGGCTTCGCACCGGAGGGTCTCAACGTCAACACCAAGCGCCCCGGCCTCGACGACGCGCGGGTGCGCGCGGCACTGAGCGCGGCCATCGACCGCAAGGCGATCAACAAGGCCGCCTACGGAAACGGCTCCAAGCCCGCCCTGGCCCTGCTGGCCGACGACAACCCGGCACAACAGGGCATCGCCGTGCCGGATTACGACCCGGCCGCGGCCCGCCGACTGCTCGCCGAGTACGGCAAACCCGTGTCGGTGGACATCCTCGCCCCCGACCTGCCCGCCTACCTGACCCAGGCGCTGCTGCTGCAACAGATGTGGAAGGACGTCGGTGTCGACGCGAAGGTCACCGCGGCCGGCCCCACCCTCAACCAGGCCATCCAGCAAAGGAACTTCGACGTCCTCCTGGGGCCGTTCTTCGTGGACACCACAACGGTCTCCGGACTCCAACCCAGTTTCGTCTCCGGCGGGTTCAGCAACCTCAGCGGCTATGCGAACCCGCACACGGACGCCTTGTTCGCCAAGCTCGCCCCGATCGCCGACGACGCACAGGCCCTGTCCACCGCGCGGGAGATCGTCGGCACTCTCGCGCGCGAGGTGCCGGTCATTCCCGTCGTGCGCAAGATGGGCATGTTCATCGGCTCCGACCGGGTACACCTGCCGCCCGCCGACTCGCGCGGCGTGGACATCTTCTCGATGACCGACGTGTGGCTGAGCCGATGAACGCACGCTACCTCGCCGGTCGACTCGGCCAGGCGGCGATCGTCCTGGCCGCGGTCGCGGTCGTCACCTTCGTCCTGGGGCGAATCCTGCCCGGCGACCTCGCCGCCGCAGTCCTGGGGCCGACCGCGACCCCGGAGCAGACCGCCGCCTTCAACCACCGCATCGGGGCCGACCACAGCGCGATCGAGCAATTCCTGGACTGGCTCACCGCCGCCCTCACCGGAGATCTGGGCACCTCGCCGCTCAACGGCCAGAGCGTCTCCGCCGCGCTGCGCGACCGTGCGGAACCCTCCCTGCTGCTGATGCTCCTCGCCGAGGCACTGGCCCTGGCCATCGCCGTCCCGGCGGCGCTGTGGGCCGCCTACCGTCGCGGCCGACCGGCCGACCGGATCGCCAACGGCGCATCCTCGTTCCTGCTCGCCGCACCACAGTTCGCCATCGCCGTGCTGTTGGTCTACGTCTTCGCCGTCCGCCTCGGCTGGGCCCCGGCCACCGGCTACACACCCCTGGCGCAGGGGGCCGGCGAGACCCTGCGCAGCCTGATGTTGCCGGCGGTGACGCTCGCCCTGGGACTGGCCGCCGTGTACTTCCGGGTGCTGCGCAACGGAGTGATCGAGACCCTCCGGCAGGACTACATCCTGGCGGCCCGAGCCCAAGGACTGACCCCGCGCGAGATCCTGCTGCGGCATGCGCTGCGCCCGGCCCTGCTACCGCTGGTCACGCTGGTCGGACTCAACTTCGGCGTGCTGATCGGGGGCGCGGTGGTGATCGAGCAACTCTTCGCCATCCCCGGTCTGGGCACCTACGCGTTGGGCGCCGTACGAGCCAAGGACTTCGTCGTCCTGCAGAGCGTCGTGCTGTTGATCGCCGCGCTCTACGTCCTGGTCAACCTCGCCGTCGAAGTGCTCTACGGCCTCCTGGATCCGAGGATTCGCCATGCCCGTTGACACCCTCGTGCCCACCGCCGAGGCCACCCACCGGGACAAGGTGACGACCCGTCGAGCCCGCCCGGGGGCCGCTACCGCGGCGGCGTCGGTGGTCTTGGGCACGATCGTGCTGGCCGCACTGCTGGCGCCCGTCCTGCCGCTGGAGAATCCCGAACACACCGACGTCTCCGCGCTGTCCGCCGGATTCGGCGCCGAACACCCACTCGGCACCGACGCACTCGGCCGGGACACCCTCGCGCGCATCGTGTACGGGGCCAGAGTGAGCCTGACCGTCGGACTCGGCGCCACCGCCATCGGCGCGGTCGTCGGCACCCTGCTCGGCATGATCGCGGGCCTGAGCACCGGATGGGCGCAGGCGATCGTGATGCGGCTCGCGGACGTCCTGCTCGCCTTCCCCGCGCTGGTGCTCGCGCTCGCGGTGATCGGTGCGGTGGGCCCCTCGGCAACCAGCGTCACCCTCGTGGTGGGCGTGCTGTTCGTACCCGGCTTCGTACGCG
Source organism: Embleya sp. NPDC005971 (assembly GCF_040629175.1). Lineage (NCBI taxonomy): Bacteria > Bacillati > Actinomycetota > Actinomycetes > Kitasatosporales > Streptomycetaceae > Embleya > Embleya sp. NPDC005971. The sequence continues at coordinate 29,116 of NZ_JBEXUX010000024.1, forward strand.
TCGTGCAGGCGCCGGTACTGAGCCTGGCACAACGCGAGTTCGTCCTCGCCTGCCGGGCGATGGGGATGTCCGCCACGCGGTTGATGTTGCGCGAGATCCTGCCCAACATCACCGGCCTGGTCGTCACGTACGCGGTGACCATGTTCGGCCTCGGCGTGATGATCGAGGGCGGCCTGGGATTCCTCGGGATGAGCGTCCCGCCGCCCGCTCCCACCTGGGGCGGCATGATCTCCGAGGGCAGACAGGTCCTCGCCGAACACCCCGTGGTCACCCTGACGCCCACCGCCGTGCTCGTGCTGGTCGTGCTGTGCGCGAACGTCCTGGGCGACCGACTGACCGCCGTCTTCGACTCCCGCGGAGCGATGTTGTGAACCGTCTCGACAACACACCGCGAACCGCTCCTGAGCCGAGCGCCGACACCGGACCCGAGCCGTTGCTGGACGTGCGCGACTACCGGGTCCACCTCCACTCGCCGCGCGGCGCCGTACGGGCCGTCGACGACGTGAGCTTCACCCTGGCCGCCGGACGCACCCTGGCCGTGGTCGGCGAATCCGGGTCCGGCAAAAGTGTGCTGTGTCGGAGCCTGCTGGGCCTGCTGCCGCCGGCCGCCATCGCCGTCCGCACCGGGACCGCACGCTTCGCCGACCTCGAACTCACCGGCTTGAGCGAGCAACGGCTGCGCGCGCTGCGCGGTCGCCGGGTCGGCATGGTCTTCCAGGACCCGATGACCGCACTCAACCCGGTGATGCCGGTATGGCGCCAACTGGCCCTGCCCCTGCGCCGCCACCTGGGTCTGGGCCGCAAGGCGGCCCGGGCCCGCGCGGTCGAACTGCTCGACACCGTGGGCATTCCCGACCCGGCCCGACGCGCCCGGCAGTACCCCGTGCAGATGTCCGGCGGAATGCGCCAGCGCGTGATGATCGCGCTGGCCCTGACCTGCGACCCCGAACTGCTCATCGCCGACGAGCCGACCACGGCACTCGACGTCACCGTCCAGGCGCAGATCCTGCGCCTGCTCGACCGCCAACGTGCCGAACGTGCCATGGCGATGATCCTGATCAGTCACGACCTGGACCTGGTCGCGGATCACGCCGACGACGTCATGGTCATGTACGCCGGGCGACAAGCCGAACTCGGCCCCACCGACGCGGTGCTCACCGCACCCCGAATGCCGTACACCCGGGCCCTCCTGGACACCGCGCCGCGACTGCACTCCGTGCGCGCCGAACGGTTGCCGACCATCGGCGGCGAACCCCCGGACCTGACCCGCACCGCCGACGGCTGCGCCTTCGAGAGCCGCTGCCCACGCGCCGACCACCGATGTCGCAGTGCCCGGCCACCGTTGGTGGTGCCGCCGGGGAGCGGGCACCGGGTCGCCTGCCGGCTCCCCGAGCCGTCGGCGCCACACCCGGCGGTCGATGTCGTCCCCGGCCGGGCCGGCGGTGTCGACGTATCGAAAGCGAGTACCCCATGAGCAGCATCGACACCCCCGACCGCACCCGCCCGCAGCACGACACCGACGGCGAAACGGGCGCGGACCGCGCCCTGTTGACGGTTCGAGACCTACGGGTGCGGTATCGCAACGCGGGCCGCCTGTTCGAAGCGGTCGCCGGTGTCGATCTCACCGTGCAGGCCGGGGAGACCCTGGGCCTGGTCGGCGAATCCGGCTGCGGCAAATCGACCGTCGCGCGTGCCGTCGCACGGCTGGAATCCTCGATCTCCGGGCGCATCGAGTTCGACGGCGAAGACGTGGCCCGGCTGCGCGGCAAGGCACTGGACCCGTACCGCCGTCGAGTGGGCATGGTGTTCCAGGACCCCATCGCGTCCCTGAACCCACGTCGTCGGATCCGCGACATCATCGCGACCCCGCTCGAACTCGCCGGCGACACGGACCGTGCACGCATCGCCGACCGGGTGGGGGAACTGGCCGACCAGGTCGGCCTGCGCACCGCGCTGCTCGATCGGCGCCCACACGAGCTGTCCGGCGGCCAGTGCCAACGCGTGAGCATCGCCCGGGCCCTGGCCCGAGTCCCGGACCTGCTGCTGTGCGACGAGATCGTCTCCGCGCTCGACGTCTCGGTCCAGGCCCAGGTGCTCAACCTGCTCCTGGACATCAGGGACCGGCGGCACCTGGCGATGCTCTTCATCTCCCACGACCTCTCGGTGGTCCGCCACGTATCCGACCGGGTCGCCGTCATGTACCTCGGCCGACTGTGCGAGGAGGCGCCGGTGGACGACCTGTACGCGGCCCCGGCCCATCCCTACACGCGCGCACTGCTCGCCTCGGTCCCCGGCCGCGGCGCGAACACGCAAGGCCACGGCCTGCTCACGGGCGAACTGCCCTCGCCGATCGAGCCGCCCGGCGGGTGCCGCTTCCGGACCCGCTGCCCACTCGCCCGGGAGCGCTGCGCCGTCGAGGAGCCGCAGCCGGTGCAGGTGCGTCCGCACCACCGGGTGGCCTGTCATTTCCCGCTCGGGACGCAGATCGACGCGGAGCGGGTTTCGAGGGAGGCGGTGGGAAGTTGACCGCGGTGGGCGGCGCGCGGGCCGGTGCCGGCGGCCCGCGAATCTCGCCGCGAGCGGGCAACCTGGGCCGACTGTTGGAGTGTCTGGCCCCCAAGCCGCTGTCGCAGACGGAACTCGCGGTGGCCTCGGGCCTGTCCGAGGCCACCGTGTCCAACCTCGTCAAACTGTTGGTCCGTGATCGACACGTGGTATTGGAACACAGCGTGCGCAACGGTCGCCGCGCCAACGTGGTGCGGCTCGCCGCGCATCGTTCCTCATGGGTGCTGGGGGTGGACCTCGCCCGCTCCTGGATCAGGGTGGGCCTGATGTCCTCGACCGACGAAATCCTCGACGCGCGGGCGCCGATTCCCCACCCGTGTGCGTACTCCGAGGCACTGGAGACGATCGGCCGGCTGACCCGGGGCCTGCTGGCGGTGCGCGATCCGTCCTCGATCGACCCGGTCGCGGGCGTGGTGTCGGTCCCGGGCCCGGTTCGCCGTCCCGAGGACGACGCGGCCGGCCGCGACCTGATCCCACAGGGATGGCACCAGACGACCAACTGGGGAAGCGTGCCGCTGGCCCACGACATCGGCGAAGTGGTGGGCGTACCCGTCCACGCGGACAACGACGCCAACCTGTCGGCACTGGCCGAACTCCACCGGGGCGCAGCCGTGGACAGCCGCGACTTCCTGTTCCTGTCGGTGGACGCCGGTGTCGGCGGGGCGCTGGTACTCGACGGGCGCATCTACCGCGGCGCGACCGGCATGGCGGGCGAGTTCGGCCACACCGTCGTCGAGCCGCACGGCCGGGCCTGTTGGTGCGGCGCGCGCGGCTGCCTGGAAACGCTGATCGGGGAGCGGGCCCTGCTCTCCGCGCTGCGCACGGCCGAGCCCGCGCCGCACACCGTGGACGACGTCGTGCGGGCGACGCTCGCCGGAGACGGCGCGCATCGGGCCGCCGTGCACGAAGCGGGTCTGGCGATCGGCACCTTCGTCGCCGCCGTCAGTACGCCGCTGGATCTCGACCTGGTCGTGATCGGCGGCGCCCTGGCCCGGGCCGAAACCCTCCTGCTGGACGGGGTGCGAGCCCAACTCGCGCACTACCTGGGCCGATTCAGGCCCTACACGATCGAGGTGAGCACGGCGCGGCTCGGGCGGGACGGACCCCTGTACGGAGCCCTGCTCGCAGCCCGCGAACGGCAGACGGACCGCGACCCGCTCCGGATCGGCGGCCCCCGCGCCGAGGCCACCACATCGCCGTGAGCCGGCCGCGAACGGCTCCCTCGCGTTCCCTCCTTGTTCCTTGACCACTTGTCGTGTCGAGCAGAAAGACGGATGCACCGATGACCCAGACCCGGTCCGAAACCCAGGTCCAAACCCGGCCCGAAACCTCGTGGGACCCGAAGGAGAACAACTGGCGGCCACCGACCCACCTGCCGCCCGGCGACCCGGTGGTCACCGAGTCGGGCGTGCGGCGGTACGAGGGCCTCACCTACGCGGCGACCGCCGGGTACCGTCCGTGCCTGCTCGACGTCGCGGTGCCCGCCGGCGATGGGCCCGCACCGGTGGTGGTGTGGATCCACGGCGGAGCCTGGCAGGACGGCGACCGGCGCTACCCGCCGCCGACGGTCACCCCGGAGTTGTTGTTCGGCGGCATCCTCGACGCCGGCCTCGCACTGGTTTCCATCGACTACCGACACAGCCTGGAAGCGCCCTTCCCGGCCCAACTCCACGACGCCAAATCGGCGGTCCGCTACCTTCGCCACTACTCCCGCGTACTGGGCATCGACCCCGAGCGCATCGGTGTCTGGGGCGAGTCCGCCGGCGGCCATCTCACCGCGCTCCTCGCGCTGACCCCGTCCGACGACCCGGACCATCCCCTCGAAGGCAGCGTGGGAATCACCGGCCCCAGCAGCGCCGTTCGGGCCGCGGTCGACTGGTACGGGGTGTCGAACGTGCCCAGCCTGCTGTCCACCCTCCACGAACTGCCGCCCCCGGGCGCGGCCCACCGCCCCGATCCCTGCGAGGCGCTGCTCGGCGGGCGCCCCGAACAATGGCCGCTGCTGGCGCGCTCGGCGAGCCCGCTCACCTACGCGGACCACGTGGCCGCACCGCTGTTGCTGCAACACGGCACGAAGGACACCGTGGTCCCGCACGAACACAGCGCGCAACTCGCCGCTCGACTGGCCGCATGCGGCAGCGAGGTCACCCTGCGATCGATACCCGACGCGGACCACTGCTTCGTCGGCCTGGCGGACATCGCCCCGGTGGTCCACGAAGGCATCACGTTCCTCGAGCGACACCTGGGCTGACCGAGCCCGGGCCGGGCGGGGACGGAGCGTCGAAAGCCTCGTGGCGATTCGGCTTCCTCGGCAGGCTGCGACGGCCGGCTCGTCCCGGACGGGACCGGTCGCCGCAGCCACCTCCGCCGGTCCCGGGACCGGCTCGCCTACTGCGATCGCAGCAGTTGTGGATGTCTGCGGCGGCGGGACGACTTCCGAGTCCCGTTCCAGGACGCCCGGAGGGGCCGAGGCAGTACGGCTTGGACAGGGTCGGTGGGTTCGCGATCCACTCCCCGGCCACCGACACGTACACCAACGCCCTCGTGCTCACCGCAACCCCCACCGATCACCCCGTCGCCGCCTTCGACACCGCTGCCCTGGCCCACCTTGCCGACTACACCGAGTAACCAGGCCACTCCACCCCGGCCGGCAAGGGACCTGCGACCCGCCGCACCGGTGGAACCCTTGACTAAAGTAAACGTGAACGTACACTTCCTGTATGAGTGCAACGGCTACTGCGCCTCAACGGCGGGGACGTGGAGGTAGGGAGCGCATTCTGGCCGCCGCCGCCCGGCTGTTCGCGACCCAGGGGATCAACGCGACCGGCATGGAACAGGTGGCAGAGAAGGCACCGGTGTCGAAGCGGACGCTCTACGCGCACTTCAGGACCAAGAACGACCTGGTCATCGCCCACTTGCAGGGCCTCGTGCTGACGGGCGCCACCTTGGAGAGTGTGCTGGACCGCGAGGACCTCACCCCTCGGGAACGGGTCCTGATGCTCTTCGACCAGTTCACGACGGACGCGGGTCCGGTTCGTGGGTGTCCGTTCATCGATGCCGCTGTGGAGTTCCCGGACCCGGAAAGCGCGGTCCACTCCTACGCCCGCGACCAGAAAGTGCGGATGGTGCGGCTCATCGCCGCCTTGGTGACGGAGCTGGGCTGTCGTGAACCCGACGCACTCGCCGAGCAGTTGGCCACTCTCGCGGACGGCGCGGCCAGTCGCGCAATGGTGCTGGGCGAAGCGGACTATGGCCGGCACGCACGGGCAGCGGCACAGGTTCTCCTCGATCAGGCTCTGCCGAACACCAACGGACGAGAAAAGGGTCGGTGAACAGTCCGTCGTGGACCGCGGCCAGGCCAGGGTTGATCGAGGGGCATCCCGACCCGTCGCGGGCGTCCAGGCGTTCGCGGACGTGCGGTACCACCGCGACGATCTCGGGGTGCGCGGCACAGGCCAGAGCGCCGAGCGAGGCGGACTTGCCGATACTCGGGCTACCGGTGACCACCCGCAGTCCCCCGGTGGTCACGTCGTCCAACCACGGTGCGAGCACGCGCAGTTGGGTGCGGAGGCCGGTGAAGCGGGCGCCGGCCTTGTCGGTGAAGTGGCGGGCGTCGGAGGGATCCAGGAACACGCGCAGTGCCGGTTCGGCGATCGACGCGCGCGGCGGCGGACGCGGCGCCGGCCGAGGATCACGGCCGTCGGACGCGCCCGCGACGCCGAGAGGCAGGCTGCCCCAGCACGGGCGCGGGGATGCCCCCGAATCGGGACGATCCCGGCGGTACTCCTGGGCGAGCGCTATGGGAGCGCGTGCGGTTGCCCCGCTGGGCTGGACGGTCGCCCGCTACGGAAATCCCGCGACACGATGGATGATCGCCGCCGAGCCGGCCGGTCTGCGATTTCACCCGCTGCACCGTCGTCGACCTCGACGCCGAAATGCCGAGGAGCCCACGACGACGAAGTCGTCTTGCTCCATGTGTCGATCTCCTTCCGCGACGGGCGCGTGGTGGAAGGGATCAGGGCCCGGCCGGTGGGTCGCCCCAACCGTCGAGGGAGAACGGCTTCCGCCGGGCGATCTGCGCCAGCGCGGCGGCCGTGTAGGGAACGGTGTCGGCGGGTGGGTCGGTCGGGTCGGCCCACAGAAGCCGCGCGCACTTGTGCGGTTCACGGTTGATCGGCCGGCCGCGCCAGTCGTCCGCAAGGAAGAAGAAGCCGATGCGTGGTTCTTCGTCGCCGTTGCGGTGGTGGACGACGTGCACGAAGTCGACGGCGGCTTCGTCGAGTTCGACGCCGACTTCCTCGGCGGCCTCGCGGATCGCGCCGGCGATCACGGATTCCCCGGCTTCGAGGTGTCCGCTGGGTGGGCAGAGCCGGCCGTCCGCGTAGCCGGTGTTGGCGCGTTCCATGAGCAGGATGCGTCCGTCGGCTCTCCGAAGGAGCACGTAGACGTCCACGATGCTGCGGTAGCGGCTGGTCATGCGTTTCTCCCGAGTCGACGACGGAACGGGGCACCGGCCCCAGGATGGCGTCCGAAGTGTCGGCGGTACCACGGGAGACCGGACGTTCGCCGATCGGACCCGCGCGTGGGAGAGCGAACATCGCCGGGCCCGCCCCGGTGCCGGGGGTCGTCCCCGGGCCACGACGCCCGGCCGGCCGGGCCGCCCGGCGCTGCTGGTCGAAGCCCGGGGCGGCGGCTACGCCCCCGGGACCCCGCGCGCCGGCTGGGACCATGCCACGCCGTACGTGCATCGCATGCTCGCCGACGTCTGGGGCCTGGACCTGCTCACCGCCCGGGCCGAACTCGCCGCGGCGGACGTCAACCCGGCGACGACGGAACTCAGGCCGCTCGCCCACCGCCTCCTCGCCGAGGCCCGCGTCCAGGCGACCGAACACGCCCGCACCATCGCCGAACGACTCCGCACCACCCCGAACACCCGGGTACCTGCGGTCCGGGGCGAGGGGATCCCGTGTTTCGCCACGTGGGGCGGTGAGTTGGCGTCGCGCCATGGCGGACATGGCGGAATCCCTCGTGCCGGTGACGACCCAGCAGTCGCGTCCGGCCCGGTCGTCGATGACGCGGGCCCGCTGGACCGTCTTCCCGGTCGTCGCGGCCGCAGCCGCGTTCGCCTTCGGCACCGCCCCGTTCCAGGACCGGACGACAGCGGACGGTTGGATACCCCTGGCCGACATTGCCGGCGGCATGGGGTGTTACGTCTTTCTGCGCGGCGCGAACGTGGCCCGGAAACCGATGCGTCTGCACGGGCCGAACGACCGCTATCTGAGCACCCGGACCTGGACGGGGACCAGGACGATCGACCTCGCGGACCTGCGCCTGATCCGCGGCGCACGCCTGTATCCCGGCGCGGCGGGCACCACCGTCGACGTCATTCTGCGGGACGCGGCCGGTACTCGGGTAACCCTGCGGGACGAACGTGACCTCGGATTTCTCAGGGAGCACGTCGTCGCGGGCATGGACGCCTCGCGGATCCGGGTCGCCCGACTGGCGCGTGCCGACTTGGGCCTGGGCCCCGCCCGCCGGTGGCGCACGGCGGTGTATACGGCGTGCGGCCTGTTCGAGATGATCACGCCGATGTCGGTCATGACCTTGCCGCTGACGCTCTAGACACGCGAACGGTGCCCGATCCCGGCGACCGGCCGGGCATACCGGGGCACGGCGCACGCCACATACCGTGTCTCACGGTGCAGGCGGGTCGGGCTCGCCCGGGGCGGTTCATGATCGGCGCGCTGCGGGCCGAAGCCATGGGGGCGGGAAACGCGGGGCCCCTCACTCTCGGCAGTCGGATGGCGGGCACGAAAGCGCACACGTCGGAGGGGTGGGGACGTGAGCAGGCGACCGGGCCGGGGCTCGGTGGGCGGACCCCAGCCCGGTCGTCACTCGCGGCCGGCGACGGCACTCACACGCAGGCCAACCAATGGGTGGTGGCCTCGGACACGCAGACGCTCGTGGTCAGATGGCCGTTCACACCGAGCGCGTTGTTTCCGGGGTAGTAGAGCGCGGATTTTCCGTTCGCGGAGACCCGGTAGTCGGTCCAGGGCCCGGTGAGCGTGAACAGGACCGAACTGACGTCGTCCGCACGGTTGTAGATGACGCCGGTGACGCAGATGCGCTCGCCGTAGCGGGTTGTCGGGCTGCAGCGGTCGGCCGCCTGGGCCGGGGCCGCGGATACCACGCCGGCCGCGGTGGCGGCGGCGACGGCCAGGGTGGTGATCATCTTTCGGAACACGGTGCACCTCTTCTTCCATGAAGGTGAAGGAGACTGAAGTCGCGCCGCGCCGTGCGATGTACGGATCCGGATGGCACCGCGGGTGGCACGCGCAACGTGATGTGGTGTGTGGCGTGGCATGGCTGCACGGGTGGAGCGTCATCGCCGGCGAACGAGCCATGATTCCCCCGGAATCGAGGCGGCGGTCGTCTTCTCCGCCTCCGCCGCCGAAGTGGCGGCACAGCCAGGCTGTCGCCCGCGCCCGACGGAGTCACGTTTCCCGTACGAATCCGTACACCCCGCTCCTAGACTCGGGTTGCCCGATGCACGGATTCACGGGGGTGCGAACGTCATGAGTGGGCAGCGGGGCGGGATGCCGGATCCGGAGGGCGCCGCAGATCTGGGGCAGTTCGTCGAGTTGTTGGCAGACCTGCGGGCGTGGGCGGGGATGCCCTCGTACCGCACGCTCGCGAGACGGGTCGGGCCGCTGATGAGGCCCGCACGCGTGCTCTCGCTCTCCACGCTCGCGGACGTCTTCAGACCCGGGCGCCGTCGCCTGGACCTCGACCTCGTCACGGCGATCGTGCGGGCTCTGGGCGTGAGCGAAGACGAAGCCGGGCGCTGGCGCGAGAGCGGCATCAGAGTCCATCGGGACGCGAAGACGGGCGGACCCATCGGGGTGTTGCACCAACTCCCGGCGGACCTGGCCGTGTTCACCGGACGCGAGAAGGAACTCGCCGATCTGATCGCCACCACGACCGGTCCGGGCTCGCGGGCCACCACGGTGGTGATCTCCGCGATCGAGGGCATGGGCGGTGTGGGCAAGACCCAACTCGCCGTTCACGCCGCACATCACCTGGTCCGGTCAGGACACTTCACCGACGTCCAGCTCTACGTGAACCTGCACGGGTTCGACCCCGAGCACGAGCCCGCGGACCCGTCGGAGGTTCTGGCGGCGTTCCTTCGACAACTCGGAGTACCGGGTGCCCAGGTACCATCCGAGACGGGCGAGCGAGCGGCGATGTTCCGAGACCGAATGAGGGACAGGGCCTCCGTCCTCATCCTCGACAACGCCGGGGACGAGGAACAGGTCAGGGAGCTGATCCCGGCCCACTCCGGCTGCCTGGTCCTGATCACCAGCAGGCGCAGTCTCACGGGCCTGGACGGTGCGAAGATCCATCGGCTCGACGTCCTCGGCGACGCCGATGCGGTCGATCTGCTGACGGCCGTCGCGGGCGGGGAACGGATCGAGAGCGACCGCGTCGCGGCCGCGAAGGTCGCCCGAGCCTGCGGCAACCTCCCCCTGGCGTTGACGATAGCCGCGGCGCGGCTGCGGGCCCGTCCTTCCTGGACCGTTTTCGACCTGGTGGAACACCTGAACCGAGGGGGCCTGGACGCGATGACGGTCGGCCTGCGTTCGTTGCGGCGGGTGTTCGACCTGTCCTTCGACGCCCTACCCCCGCACAGACGGTTGATGTTCCTGCTGCTGGGGATCCAGCCCGGCACCGACGTGACGACGGAGGCGGCTGCGGCCCTGGCCGACGTCGGTCCGCGTGCGGCACGCGGCACGCTGGAAGCCCTGTGCGACGAATACCTCCTGCTGCAGCGTTCACCGGGACGGTTCGAACTCCACGACATTCTGCGTGCCTACGCGCTGGAGACGGCCGCCGACCGGCTCCCGCCGGCCGAGCGTGTCCCGGCCACGGATCGGCTGCTGACCTGGTACGCCCAAACGGTCGAGGCCGCCGCGACCACCCTCCTGCCCTCGCTGGGCCTGCCGCCCGCCTCCTGTTCGACCCTTCAGGCTCCCGCGACGCAGTTCACCGAACGCAGCGACGCCGTCGCCTGGTTGGAGGTCGAGCACGCCAATCTTCTCGCGGCGGCGACCGTCGCCATCGCTACCGGCCGGCTCGACGCCGCGTGGCGGATTCCGGCCGCCGCCTCGGTGTTGCGGGCCGTGAACCAGAACTGGCTCCAGTGCGAAGCCCTGCTCACCGAAGCCCTGTCTGCGGTCCGGCATACCGGCGATCTCGCCGCACAGGCCTGGCTCCGGAACCGCCTGGGCGCGACAGCCACCGAACTGGGCCGGACGAGGGAGGCGGAGGCGATGTTCACCGAGGCCCTTGCCGCGCGGCGCCGCCTCGGGGACCGCGACGGAGAGGCCGCGGTGCTCAACAACCTCGTCATCTTCTACGGCCGCACCGACCGCCCCCGACTGGGCCTCGAACACTCCGTCCTCGCTTTGGAGTTGGCCCGACGCGAAGGCAACACCGACCGCGAGGCGTCCGCTCTCAACGCCATGGCGGCCTGCCTGTCCCGGCTCGGCCGCAATGCGGAGGCCCTGGAAGTGATGCTCGAAGTGGTGGCGATCCGCGAACGGCGCGGCGACGGCCACCGCCTCGCCCTGGCGTACGTCGTCACCGGTTCACGGCACCTCGACCTGGGCCGATTCGAGGCGGCGGAGGTCTGCGACGTCAAGGCGCGCGAGATCGCTCGCCGCAGCGGTGATCGCTTCGGGGAGGGCGAGGCACTTCTCGGACAGGGCAAGGCCCTGCTCGGACAGGGACGGCGGACGCTCGCGAAAAGCCGCCTGCGGGAAGCGGCCGACATCTTCGAGGAACTGGACGCCGGAGACTACCTGGCCGAGGCTCGCCGGTTCATGACGGACGCCGACGGGTGAAGGAGCCCGCGGCCGCCGGGCACGCCGTCGGCTCGGCCCAGTCGACCGTGTCGAGTGCCGCCGCGTAGCGCTCCGACGCAACGGGCGAGGTTCAGGAGAGATCTTCACTGTCTCCCCACAATGGGATCTCCCGGAAGGGCTCCTCCCCGCCCAGGAGTGCGATGCTCCCGGGGGTGGTCGCCTTCAGGTCCGCGCTGGGCACCAACGCCTTCGTCTCGATCGTTTGTCCAGGACGCGGGGGACCAGCCGGGCGCCCGAGGCGGTCTCGAAGACCTGCCGGGGACGGGGCGGGCGGTGGTGGTGGTGCTGCTGCTCTGCGCCCATGCGTTCGTCCCTGCGGGCGTCGTTGCGGACCGTCTCCGCAGGTCGGTTGTGAAACTCCCGGGCGCCAGGCCCGGATCGGGGGAGTCGGGGCTGTCGCCAGTGATCGACACGAACGCCGTGTACCGCCCGCACACCGCCGCCGTCCCGGGCGCGGCTGCGGCGCCGGAGGCGCACCGGGCAACGTCCCGGCCGCGGCCCGAGCCGCCGAAGCGCCCTGGCCGCAGGCGGCGACAGCGCCGACATGGCCGCCCGCGCCGGCCGGACCCCGAAGTGCGCGGCGATGAGGCGACGGTCGCCGCGCCGTTTTTCCTCGACCCGTCTCCCAAGGTGGATCAGGCGCCCGCTCCGCCGGAGCTCGCAGGTGAGCGCATCCGACAAGGCGGCGGCGAACTTGCCGACAGGGTAGCTGACTTCGTGCAGCACCCGGCGACTCAGACCGCTGACTTGCCGACGGATCTCACGCGGCGGTGCGCGGGCGACGATCTTCCCCGCGACCAGGATGGCCACGCGTCCGCAGAGGCGTTCGACCTCGTCGAGCCGATGTGTGGTCAGGAGGATTGCCGTGCCGGCCGCCTTCAGCTTCTCGATGACGTCCCCGAGTCGGTTGTCGGGCCCTGCTTCTTCTCCTCTTGCCCAAGGTCTCGGTTCCTCTCGGACGGTTTCGGGCGGAGGTGACGACGAGCGGGGCGTGCGGGGTCGTGAAGGCGGGGCGTGGGGTGTCCGCGGCGGCACGGGACCGGTTGCGTGACGACGGGCGCGCCATCGGCGTGCGGACTGGTGATTTCGCCCGGCGTCGTCGCGGAGACGGCGCGGAACCACCATGGGCGGGTGCCCCCGAGCGCGCCGGCTGCGGGCCCGGTGGGGCCGACCACGGTGTGACGGATCGGTTCACCCGCGCGCCGCTCCGCGGTGCCGGCGGTTCGAGTCGCGGTGGGCGGAGTCGTACTGCTCGAGGAGGGGGCGCCTGCGGTCCCACGTCTTCAGGCGGCCGTTCTGCTCGGCCTGTCGGCGGGCGATGCCGGACAGCGCTTCGAGGACGATGCGGCTGCCGAGCATCGCGGTGATGTCGGCGTGGTCGTGGCCGGGGGCGACCTCGACGACCTCGACACCGACGATGGGTAGTTCGTAGGCCAGGCGGCGAACGCTGTCCAGGAGTTGGCGCGAGGTCAGGCCGCCGGGCTCCGGAGTCCCGGTCCCGGGGGCCATGCCGGGGTCGACGACATCGACGTCCACCGAGAGGTAGACGCCGTCGCAGTCGTCCAGTGCCGTGCGCGACGCCTCGGCCAGGCAGGTTTCCAGGCCGCGTTCCACGATCTCGGTCATCTCGTAGGAGCGCATGCCCTGTTCGGCCATCCACTCCAGAGTGTCGGGGCCGGGCCAGTAGCCGCGCAGGCCCAACTGCAGGAAACGGTCGCTGCGGGCCGCGCCCGATTCGAGCAGGCGGCGCATCGGCTGGCCGTGGGCGATGAGGGAACCGTGGCAGATGTCGCCGGTGTCGGCGTGTGCGTCGAAGTGGACGACCGAGACCCGGCCCCAGCCGACCGCGCGTGCGACGCCGGTGACGTTCGGGAGGGCGATCGAGTGGTCGCCGCCGAGTATGAGGGGCGTCTTGCCGGCGGCCGAGACGGTGTTCACGGCCCGTTCCAACGCGGCGTGTGCCTCCTGTGCGTTGCCGCTGAACATCATGACGTCGCCGGCGTCCATGACGCGCAGGTCGAGAAGTCCGTCCACGCCCAGCGCGAGGGAGGGCCGGCTGCCGTCGTGTTCGAGGTAGCAGGCCTGCCGAATGGCCTTGGGCCCGAAGCGGGCGCCGGAACGGTACGAGGTGCCGCCGTCGTAGGGTGCGCCGAGGATGACCACCTGGGCGTCATCCCACGTGGAGCGTTCGTCCAGGTTGCAGGGAGGGACGCCGAGGAATGTGACGTCGGGGCCGTACATCGCGCCATAGCGGGTCATGGGGGAGTCCTTTGCATCATGCGGAACGGGCCGCCGGGCCGACTTGTTGCGGTGCGGCGCCGTGCGGAGCGGGGAGCAGGTCCGTCGATCGGCGAACGGGTACGCCAAAGCGGGTGCGCACACCACGCTTTGCCCGACCCGCCCACCCGTCGCGGCGCCCACCGCGCCAGGCCCAAATCCTCACAGCCTTGCGCCACCACAAGGTATGGAGGAGCTTTCGACAGCGCTCCATATGGTCTATGGAGGCTGCGCGTCACCCGCCGGTTGTTCGGCTGCCCGGTGGGGCGGTTCGGTCAGGGCACCCTTCGGATCGATGCCACGCGGTGCAGTTCCTCTCGTACCCGCTCCACCAGAGCAGGCCGTGGGCCTTGGGGGGTGAGGAACCGGACGCTGCGAGAGCCGAGGACCTGCACGGCGGGGCGGACGACGACGTCGTACCCCTCCTCCACGGCGAGTTCGGGTACGAGAGCGACGGCGGTGCCGGCTGCGACGAACCCGTGGACCACACCGTAATCATCGGTCCTGAGCACCGTCCGGGGGCGGAACCCAAGGGACTGGCACGTCGCGAAGAGAGTCTGGTCGCTGGGGTCGTACGAGCCGCGAGAGACGATCCACCCGTCGTCGGCGAGCAGTTCGATATCGACAGGACCCACCGACCGGGCCTGAGGGTGCGACGCGGGGAGCAACACCCGGTACGGATCGTCGAACAGGGTTTCGGCCCGTATGTCGGCGCCGTATCGTGCCTCGGCTCCACCGATGTCGTAGATCACGGCGCAGTGCAGCGACCCGGCTCGTACCTGTGCGACCAGATCGAGTGGTTCGGCCTCGATCAACTCGACGCGCACACCCGAACCGATCGCGGCGTCCCGTACGGCCCGGGGGAGCAACCGCGAGGCCGCGGAGTGGAAGGCGCCGATGCGCAGCGTCGACACGCCGTGTTTCATCCGGGCCTCGACATCCGCCTCGACCGCTTCGATCCGGTCGAGGACAGCGCCCGCATGCTCCAGAACCGTCGTGCCGAGGTCCGTCAGGATCGCCCCGGTGGGACCGCGCTCCACCAGCTTGGCCCCCAAGTGCGCCTCCAGCGCTGCGAGGTGGTAGCTGATGGTCGGTTGTCCGTAGTGGAGTTCGCGGGCGGCCCCGGCCAACGAACCGCTCGAGGCGATGGCGCGGAGAACCTGAAACTGGCGAAGATCGAGCATCCATACATGCTATGTATCCCGGCTGCGCAGCCGGCCTCGTTCAGATTGCCTCCGTGTCCTACACGCGCCGCCCGTCTGGTCGACAGCGGAAGCTCTACGATGCTTTCGGTCGCACGATCACGCAGCCCAGCGGGGCCGACAGGACTCATGGTGCCAACGACCTCGTCCGGCGAACAGGCAGTCGGTGATGAGGCCGGGAGGCACCGGTCTCACCGCGGTAGGAGTCGTCATGGGCCGGAACAGCGTTGCCATCCGGCGCCCCGCACCGATACCGACACCCTGACCACACACGTCGGGGACGAGCTGTGGACCCCCGACGGCCACTCGGTGCTCCACCGGGCCGGGAAAAGCCTCTCCTCCATGGGCCCGCACACCGCGGCAACCCGCCACTGGACAGCGCCTCGCTGCCGACGCCGGCCGGTTGCTCGGGACCCGAACGTCCCGACACCGTCGTGGCGGCGAACGTTCCGCGGGTCCGGTGCAACCAGTGCCGGACACGATTTGGGTTCCGACGGACGAGATTCCGATAGGCCGCAGGTGGTTTGCGGCCGGCCGTCATCGCGCGTCCGAGCATGGACCGCGTGGACGGTCTTCCGAGGACGGGATGCGCGACCCGGTCGAGGCGGACGAGGGTGACACGGAACCCGACTGGTGGGACGAGGACTTGCACGACTTCTCGCCGTCCTGACCCTGGTGACGCGGGGCGTGGTGTCCCGACCGGTCGGACTCTCGCCGCGCGGACGCCCTGACCCGGTCCGGCGAACGCCTCGGTCCACCCGGACTGCGGTGCCCTGCGCGACCGACCACGTTGCCCGGGCACGGCCGGGCCGGGGCGCACGGGTACGCTGCGCGGGGCGGTCGCCGTACCCGCTCGCCACGCCGCGACCGGTGCCGGAGCCGCACGCCGAGGTCATTTCGTCAGAGGAGCCACACCCTGGGGGCACCGGCGGAACTCGTCGTCTTTGCCACCGAACTCGCCGACCACGTACGCCGGGCCAAGGGCGGCGTCTGGACGCCGGAACACATCGGCCTTCGCGAGACCCTGCCGCTCACCGCTCTCGGCAGTGTCGACCAGAAGGCACTGCGGGCGGGGCGACCCCGGGGCGCGGCCCGCGCCCCGCGGTCACCCCGAGAGGACCGCGTCCACACGGCGGGCCCGAGGCTCGGGCGCGCGCCCGGCCGACGGAACCCGATCGCGAAACCCGATCGCGGAACCCGCCGTGGTCGCGTCGCAACGCACGACGTCGAGCGACCCGGACGTCACCGGGATGTGGTCAGGTAGTCCCGGATCGCGTCGCGGTTGTGGGTCAGGCAGGCTATGCGTTCTTCGAGCTGCGCCAATTCGTTGTCAAGGAGCGCCACGAGTTCCGGCCCGGGCGAAGGCGGCAGGGTCAGCGCGCCCTGCAGACACGGGATGACCGAGCGCAACGCGCGCGTCGACAGCCCCGCGTCGATCAGCCCCCGGATCTGTTGGACGCACGCTATGGCGTTGTCCGGATAGTCGCGGTAGCCGTTCTCGCTGCGGGCCGGCCGGAGCAGGCCCTGCTCCTCGTAATAGCGCAGCAGCCGCGCGCTGACGCCGGTGCGTCGCGACAACTCGCCGATCCTCATCCGCACCACCCCACGTCGCCGGATTTGACCTTCACACCGATGTGAGACTCCTAGCGTTCCGACCATGTCCAGTGAAGTGCAACCCTCGACGACCGCGCCCGTCGCGGCCACTGCTTCGAACAATCCGGCAACGCCCACCGATTCGGCCATGTCGACCGCCTCGGAGCCCAGATGGCCGCTGGGTGGGCTGCTCACCCTGTCGGCGGCGGTGTTCGTCGCCTTGACGACCGAGATGCTACCGTCCGGGCTCCTTCCGACGACGGCCCGTGACCTGGGTGTGTCCGAAGTCGCGGCCGGGTTCCTGGTGAGCGCGTTCGCGTACGCGATGGCGCTCGGCGCGATACCACTGACCGCGGCCACCCGGCGCCGGCCGCGGCGCTCGCTGATGATCGGTACGTTGGTCGGGTTCGTGGTGGTCAACGCGGCAACGGCGATTTCCGGGAGTTATCCGCTCACCCTCGTGGCCCGGGCCGTCGGAGGGCTGCTCGCGGGCGTGTTCTGGTCGATGGCGGCGGCGTACGCGGTCCGCATGGTCGCCCCCGACCGGGTCGGCCGCGCGGTGGCGATCGTCTTCGCGGGCCAAGCGGCGGCTTTGACGATCGGCATACCGCTGGGCACGGCCGTCGGGACCGCGGTCGGCTGGAGAACAGCTTTCGCGGGCCTGGCCGTGTCGGCCCTCCTCCTCGCGGTACTCGCGGCCCGCACCCTGCCCGCGTTGCCCGGTGACCGATCGATCGCGCGGGCACGCGTGATCGACGTGCTCCGGACACCCGGCGTGGTGGTCGTCGCGGGCACCACGACGGTCGTGATGCTGGGGCATTTCGCCGCGTACAGCTACATCGTGCGACTGCTGGAGCGCGCCGGCCTCGGCGAGTCCACGGTCGGATGGGTATTGCTCGCCTACGGTGCGGCCGGCGCGGTGGGCGTCGGAGCCGCGGCGGCATCGGTCGACCGTCGCCCACGCGGCGCCCTGCTGACCACTTTGGGTGTGCTGACCGCCGGTGTCCTCGCGCTCGCCCTCGCCGGCCGGCACACGGTCGCGGCGGTTGCGGCGGTCGCGGCCTGGGGCCTGGCGTTCGGGGCACTCCCCACACTCCTGCACGCGGCGGTGGTACGCGCGGCCCCCGCGACGCCGGAAGTCGCCGACGCCGTGCTGAACTCCGGCTTCAACATCGGCATAGGTACGGGTGCGATCGTCGGCGGTCGGATCCTGGCGACGGTCGGGATCGCGGCGGTGCCATGGATTGCGCTCGCCCTGATCCTGGCGGGTACGGGCGTGGCGGTGGCGGCCCGCCGTACCGGGTTCCCGAGACTGTCGAAGGACCGGGCGGGCTGACCGGCCCCGAGTTTCGGGTTCCGGGCAGCCGTCTCGCGACGACGCATGCGTGCAAACGCCGCTGTACACAGCCACCACGATCACTTCCTGCACGTCGGAATGCACGCCGCCGTCCCGCCCCGCAGGCGGGCCGGGACGGTCGGTGGGTCGGTACATGGCCGGGGCGGCCGGGGCTCGGTTCGGGTCGCGCCGGCCGAGGCCCGCCCGGCGGCGAGGGCGGCGCCGGCCAGGCACACGACCGCGGCGATGATCGCCGCGGTGTGTACGCCGTTCATGAAGGCCTGGCCTGTTTTCGGCAGGTTGTTAGAGAGCCATCCCGGCAGTCAGATCGAGGGCCAGAGTTCGGGCAACGAGTTTCGGAGCCACGTGGTCTGATCGTGTGAGACATGCCGCTTTCGGCGTAATGGGGAAGTTGGTCCGTTCGGCGGGGTCAGGCTTGCGCTGTTTGTGTTCATGGTCGTGTCAGGAGACCGATGCGCAAGTCGCGTGAGTGGTTGTACGAGCGGATCAGGCGGGATCGCCGGGTGGATCCGGGTGTGTCGCAGCGGGAGTTGGCCCAGAAGTACGGGGTGTCGCGGAACACGGTGGCTGCCGCGTTGGTGTCGCCGGTGCCGCCGAAGCGGAAGAGCCCGCCGCCGCGGGTGAGCGTGCTGGAGCCGGTGAAGGCGTTCATCGACGCGATGCTGCGGGCGGACCTGGACGGGCCGCGCAAGCAGCGGCACACGGTCGACCGGGTGGTGCAGCGCCTCGCGGCGGAGCACGACTTCGAGCTGGCGTCCTACTCGACGATCCGCAACTACATGCGGTTCCGGCGGCCGGTGATTCAGGCCGAGGCGTTGGAGGGGCGCCGGCACCTGGAGGGGACGGTCCCGCAGGAGAAGCGACCGGGCGAGGAGGCGGAGGTCGACTTCGCGGACGTGTGGCTGGACCTGGCCGGGGAGCGCCGCAAGTGCGTGTTGTTCACACTGCGCATGTCCTACAGCGGCAAGGCGGTGCACCGCGTGTTCGCGACCCCGTCCCAGGAGGCGTTCCTGGAAGGGCACGTGGAGGCGTTCGAGGCGCTGGGCGGCTGCCCGGCGGTCCACATCCGGTACGACAACCTCAAGCCCGCGGTCAAGGCGGTGTGTTTCGGGCGGTCGCGGACGGAGACCTCGCGGTGGGCGTCCTTCCGGTCGTGGTTCTCCTTCGAGCCGTTCTACTGCATCCCGGGCGAGGAGGGCGCGCACGAGAAGGGCGGGGTTGAGCACGAGGGCGGCCGGTTCCGCCGCAAGCACCTCGTTCCGCCGCCCGCGGTCGAGTCGTTGTCGGAGCTGAACGAGCGGCTGGCGGCGATCGACCTGGCCGAGGACGCGCGGCACGTCCACGGCCGGCCGACCTCGATCGGGTTCGACTTCGAGCGGGAGCGCGAGCTGCTGCGGCCGCTGCCCGCGGACGACTTCGAGACCGGCACGGACCTGACGCCGGTGGTCCACCGCAACGGCCGGATCACGGTGCGGCAGGCGTATTACTCCGTTCCGGCCCGGTTCATCGGCTCCAAGGTCCGGGTCCGGTTGCGGGCGAACGAGCTGTGGGTGTTCGACAAGCGCGAGGTCGTCGCGCGGCACCCCAGGCTGACGCGCCGCTACTCCTACCACGACATCCTCGACTACTACCTGGAGATCCTGCTGGTCAAGCCCGGCGCGTTCGCCGGGGCCGCCGCGCTGGCCCAGGCCCGCGCGGAAGGGGTGTTCACCTCCGCGCACGAGGAGTTCTGGGCCGCGGCGAAAGCCAAGTGCGGGGAGCGCGAGGGCACCCGGATGCTCATCGAGGTGCTGCTTTTGCACCGGCAGCTGCCCGCCGACGCGATGGCGGCCGCGCTGCGGACCGCAGTGCGGATCGGGTCGGTCAGCGCGGACCTGGTCGCGATCGAGGCCCGCAAGTTCGCCGAGGGCCCCGCCGACGACGCCACCGCGCTTCCGCCGGGTGAGGCGGACGGCGGGCGGGTGATCGTCCTGCACGGGCGGCGGCTGCCGCCGGACACGAGGCCGCTGCCGGACATGGCCAAGTACGACCGGCTGCTGCGGCTGGCCCTTCCCCACTCCGACCGTCGTGACCAGCACGGCGAGCACCAGCAGAGAGGCAGCAGCGCATGAGCCCCACCCCCTCCGGGCCGGCCACCGCCGAGCACGCCGCCGACGCGGCACGGGAGGTGGCTGTGGAGGTGTTCGACCGGCACGTCCCGCCCTCGCGGGTCCCGCTCCCGGATTCGGAGTGGGAGGACCAGGTCATCGACGAGGCATGCCGCGAGCTGCGGCTGCCGACCATCCGCGCCAGGTTCGAGGAACTGGCGGGGACCGCCGCGCGGGAGAAGTACTCCTACAAGCAGTTCCTCGCCGACCTTTTGCAGGTCGAGTGCGTGGACCGCGACACCCGCCGCAAGCAGCGCATGGTCCGGGCGGCGAAGTTCCCGAGGCAGAAGCGGATGGAGGAGTACGACCCGACCTGGAACCCGAACGTCCCGCCCGAGGTCGTCGGCCTGATCACCGACCCGTCCTGGGTCCGCGAGGGCCGCCCGCTGGTGCTGATCGGCGACTCCGGGACCGGTAAGTCGCACCTGCTGATCGGCGCCGGGACCGCGGCCGCCGAGGCCGGGCTGTCGGTCCGCTACACCACCACCTCCGCGCTGGTGAACGAGCTGGCCGAGGCCGAACAGGCCCGTCGGCTCTCGTCGGTGATCGCCCGCTACAGCAAGGTCGATCTCCTGTGCTTGGACGAGTTCGGCTACCTGAATCTTGATGAGAAGGGCGCGAAGCTGCTGTTCCAGATCTTCACCGAGCGTGAGGAACGCAAGTCCACCGCGGTCGCGAGCAACGCGTCTTTCACCGAGTGGGACCGCACCTTCACCGATCCGAGGCTCTGCGCGGCCATCGCGGACCGGCTCACGTTCAAGGGCATCCTCGTCCAGACCGGATCCGAGTCGTTCCGTCTGCGGGCCACCGAAGCCGAACACGCCGCCGAAGCAGCCCGGAACGGGCGGCTCTGAACCTGCCTCAGCAATTCAAGTACTTGACCATCGCGTCGCCGGCATCCGCCGCGGCGCGGTATTCGGCACAGGGCGGGAGAACAGCTGCGAACGGCGGGTGTTAGCTTCCTTCCCGTGGTGGAGTATCAGGAGGAGACCAGGTCGGCCTACGACGGGGTCGTGGAGCTGTATGCGTCGTTGTTCGCTGATCGGCTGGAGACGCAGCCGTTCTCGCGGAACATGATCGGCATCTTCGCCGAGCTGGTGCGTGGGACGGGGAACCCGCGGGTGGCCGATGTCGGCTGCGGGCCCGGACATCTGACGGCCATGCTGCATGACCTGGGGCTGGACGCCTTCGGGCTCGACCTCTCCCCGGCCATGGTCGACCACGCCCGGCGGGCCCATCCGGCGCTGCGGTTCGACGAGGCGCGGATGGAGGCCCTGCCGGTCGAGGACGGCGCGCTCGGCGGCGTGCTGGCCCACTACTCGATGATCCACACCCCTCCCGAAGAACTACCCGCGCTGCTCGCCGAGCAGGCGCGTGTCCTGGCACCAGGGGGCCTGCTCCTGGCCTCGTTCTTCGCGACCGACGGACCCGAGCCGGTCCGCTTCGACCACAAGGTGACACCCGCCTATAGCTGGCCGGCGGACCGGTTCGCCGAGCTGCTGGCCCGGGCCGGGCTCGTCACGTTCGCCCGGCTGCTCCACGACCCGGCCTCTGAGCGGGGCTTCCTCGACGCCCACTTGCTGGCCCGCCTCCGCTAGAGCATGGCCTTCGCAGCGGAACAGGCGCTGCCACCTGCGTACCACCGGGCCCTCGCGCACCACGCCTGTCAGGGACACGGCCGCGCGAGGGCCCGGCCCACTCACGCTATTGCGGACCCGAGGGCCTCTACGCCGACCGCGATCCCGGCACACCCGAAGTCACCCGAAAGGGATGGCTCTCAAACTCGTTGCCCGAACCGGACCTGAACAACAGTCCACGCCCACCACGAACGGAGCAACCTGGCTCCCGATCACGTTGCCCGAGTGGCTCCGAAACAACCTGTCGAAAACAGCCTGGCCGCTGCCCTCGATGATCTGGGTACGCAACTGGGCGGGCATGTCGGGGGAGACGGGTGCCACGCCCATTGCCACGGCGTCCTTGGCGGCGAGCATGGCCTCGGTGGTCGACGCCGGGACTCCGGCGGAGGTGAACTCGTCGCTCATCGTCGAACCGGCACGACTGCCGATGACGGACATGAGCACGGACGTGCCCAGGGCGCCGCCGACCTGTAGGGCCGTGGCCTGCAAGCCACCGGCCACGCCGCCGTCCTGGACGGGGGCGTTGCCCACGATCGCGTCCGAGGAGGCCGCCATGACCATGCCGACGCCGAGGCCGAGCGCGATGAACGGCGGCCACATCACCGTGAACGAGGAGTCGACGTCCCACGCGAGGATGCCCAACGCGGCGGCGGCTTGGAGCAGCATGCCGGTCGGCATGCTCACCCGGGCGCCGAGGCGTTCGGTCATCGCCGCGCCGAGCGGGGCGGCCACGACCGAGGAGAGGCTGAGCGGCAGGGTCCGTACGCCGGCTTCGACCGGGGTGAAGCCCCGCACGTTCTGCAGATACAGCATGACGAAGAAGATCACGCCGAGCAGGACGAAGAAGTTCACGGCGGTGACGATGGTGCCGATCGTCAATGCCCGGTTGCGGAACAGCCGCATCGGCAGCAGCGGGTGCGCGATGCGCGTCTCGTACCACCCGAACACGAGCAACACGACGACCCCCGCTCCGATCACGCCGATGGTCGAGGCATCGCTCCAGCCCCAGGTTTCGCCCTTGACGACGCCGAAGACGAGCAGCAGCAGTCCGAGCGCGAGGATCAGCACGCCGGGGATGTCGAACCGGTGGTGTCCGGTGGGGTTCTTGCTCTGCGGTAGCACCACGAGGCCGAAGGCGACGGCGGCCACGCCGATCGGGGCGTTGATGTAGAACACGGACTCCCAGTTGACGTGTTCCACGAGCAGTCCGCCCACGATCGGGCCGATCGCGGTGGAAACCGACGAGACCATCGCCCAGATGCCCACCGCCATACCGAACTTCTTGGGCGGGAAGACGGCGCGCAGCAGGCCGAGGGTGTTGGGCATCAGCAGCGCGCCGAAGAACCCTTGCGCCGCTCGGAACGCGATCACGCCTTCGATCGAGCCGGCCGGCCCGATCGCCACCGACGCGAGGGTGAAGCCGACCACGCCCACCAGGTAGAACGTCCGGCGACCGAAGCGGTCGCCGAGCTTGCCGCCCAGGATCAGCGCGGCGGCCAGAGCCAGGAGATAGGAGTTGGTGACCCATTGCAGGTCGGCGGTCGAGGCGTTCAGGTCGCGGCCGATCTCCGGGTTGGCGATCGCCACGACCGAACTGTCCAGGCCGACCATGAACAGGCCGAAGGCCACGGCTACCCGTCGGGGCGACTCGACTGGCAGGACGCTGGTCAAGGGGAAAACGGGGGCGGCTGTCGACGTTGTGGTGGTGCCGGAGCAGCGGGCGCCGCCGATGGACCGGCGGGTGCTCACCCTCGCCGCGGCGGCGTTCCGGGAACTGCGTGGAAAGGCCCCCCAGTTCGAGGGGATCGACCTCCGGCTGTGCGGTGTGGCGTCCGTTGGGAGGTTTCGGGGGTCGGCTCCTGAAAGTGGTGGCCGTCGAGCAGTGCGATTCCGAGGAGGGTGAGCGTGTGTAGTACGGCGCTGCCGTGTCGGGTGGTGGCGACGAGGCCGGCTTGGCGGAGTACGGTGGCCTGCTCGCCGGCCGTGGGCAGGGATGCGGAGATTCGCTCGGCGAGTTGTCCGGTGGTGCAGGGGCCGTCGCCGATGGCGTTCAGAGTGTGCGCGCGAGTGCGGCCCAAGAGGGCGGACAGGGCTTTGTCGAGTCCGCTTTCCCGTGTCGTCAGCAGGGCGGCGGCGTCGGTGACGTTGCGGACGACGGGTATGAACAGCAGGACGGGTGCCTGGTCGTCGGTGGGGCTGGTGTAGGTGATGGGCCTGGTCCGGCAGAAGGCGGAGGGGACCAGCAGCAGACCTCGGCCGGCCGGTTCGACGGTACCGGTGAGTGCTCCGCGGCCGATCTCCAAAGTGGGGGCCTGCCAGCGGAATCCGGGTGGCAGCCCGGCGAGCATCCCCTCGACTCCGTGCTCGGCGAGTGTGCGGGCGTGACCGGCCTGCTCGGCCCGTAATCGTGACAGGACGCGCGGCCAGTGGGGGGCCACGGCAGCGCGGTGGGCGTCCTGGAGGTAGGCCACCAGCTCCTTGCGGTCCGCGCGGTCGTGCGCGATGTCGCCCCAGGCGGTGCCAGCCCACGGTCCCGTGCAGCGCGAGTAGTGGGCGCGGGCCTCGACCGCTCCGGCGAGTTCGGTGTGCAGGTGGTCCGCTCGGGCCGCACGCATCGCGTCGAGCCCTTCCTCGATCGAGGTCGAGGCTCCCGTGACGGTGAACAGATCCAGGAACGCCTCGTGGAAGAGGGCGGAAGCCGGATGCGTTCGAGCGGCCGACCCGGCGTGCACTCTCCGGCGCCACTCACCGAACAGAGCTTCTCCCTGGCTTTGTTGCAGGGTGGTCAGGGAGAAGAACGTCTCGCCGAGTGGGCCCCAGGTGGCGGCGATCCGAGTCCTGACCAAGTCTTCCGACGTGAGCTTGATGCGCAGCACGCGATGTCCTCCCGGGTGATCCGAAGGTCATCCTTTCCGCCCGCCTCGGACCGCGCCAAGGCGCTTTTGCGACAGGCACTTCGGCGACGGCCGAAAGGGTTTCGGCCCCGGAGGGCCTCGCTGCCACGATCTGTTCCGAGGCGAACAGCACGGCCCGGAAGGCCGACCTCGTGCCGCCACGCACGCCGGCGGGCACGGTGAAGGGATCGACCCGAGGAGAGGGGAAACCCACAAAACATGTGTTTCGCACGGTGGAACCGCTGTTCGCCTGCCGGCTCCCGCTGCGGCCCGAACCGCCAGTGGCCGCAGCCGCACGGTAGACCGCGTCGGCCGGGGCGTGAGAGCGGCGCCCCGACCGAGACGGGCGTCATGACCAGCCCGGAAGCAGTCACCATCTCCATCGGAGATCCGCCACAGGATCACGTCGAAAGGACACCACACAGATGTCGCGTGCTCGCAAAATCCTGACGCCCCTGGCCATGACCATCGCGGCGGGAACTCTCGCCGCGAGCGGCGCAGCCTCCGCGGTGGCGGCAGGCCCTGGGGCATCCGCCGCGCCGTCCGGAACCGCTTCTGTTGCGTCGTTCTCCGGCTGTGCCTCGTTGACCAGCAACGCCAACGGCAGGGCACAGGTGAAGAACATATGCAACCACACGGCCAACCTCACCGTCTCCGGCGATTGGGATTGGGACCCTGCCTGCCAGAGCGTCGGGGCCGGCAGGTCCACCACATTCACCTGGAACTCGACCAAGGGCCGGGCGGAATACGCCTACGAATGCTGATGTGTCGCAACCGGGTACTCGGCTCCACGAATCCGGCGAGGTAGCCCTCGACGCAGGTCTTCGAGGACCAGAGCATCCGAATCCCGCCGGCCTTGAATGCCCCTGCCGCGACATTGCGGCAGGGGCATTCACCGTGCCGCCTGGTCGTACATTCCCTTCCTCAACTCCACGGCCACGACAGTTCCGGCCTGCGCTCGAGGCGCCCGGCAAGCCTCTACTCAGGCGTGATCAGCCTTCGATGACACGAAACCGCGCCCGTCGAGGTTCGACGACATCGCTCAAGGTTCGATGACATGGGACAGCCCGACCCGTCGGAGCGGGGCGTTCCGGTCCACCGCAGTGTCGTGGGGGCGCTCGTGGACGGCTTCCCGGGTTCGGTGGGGCCCTTCCGACCGTGGCGGGGGCCGGTTCCGTCACGGTCGGGGGCGGTCAGGTGGGTGATCTGGGCGTGGACGGAGCGGTAGCGCAGCAGGAGTTGCGGGGTGCCCTCGGCGGCGGTGCGCACCAGGCGCCCCAGGTACTGCCGGGCTCGTTCGACACAGCCCGCAGAAAACCGCGCCCGCGGCATCGAACCGCGCCACGACACAACGATGAACGAACCGCCACCTCGCCGCCGATCGGCGTTCGGGACGTAGGAGGCGGATTCCCGACAGGACGACGGCAACGGGCGAAGCGACCGGCCCCACCGCCCGCCCGGTGAGTCGGGACCGCCACCGACTTCGCGGCCTCCGCCGCCGCTGCACCGCGTCGGTGGTTCTATCGGCCGTTCGGGTCGGGGTCTCGGGCGAAGGGTCGGTCGGTGCGGCCGACCCGGTGGGTGGTTTCGTGGGGGGTGACGGTGGCGTGGAAGTCCCAGAGCCTGGGCCGTTGGACCTGTTCCCACGCCACCAGGGCGTCGTGGACCTCCCGCGTCAGGTCGCGAGGCCCGAACCGGTCGACGTCGGCGCTCACCCGGTCGGGGGGTGCGGACGACGGCCCAGGAGGTGCCGGCGGTGTCGCCCAGCCAGAGTGTGCGGCCGTGGCCTCGGTCGGGTTCGAGGAGGTGGTGGACGTCGGGGACGCGCAGGGAGATCGCGAATCGGGGGTGGACGTCGTCCAGGGCGTCGACGTCGAGCGCGGTGGTGTCCCAGGCGGAGCGTTCCCACGCGTCGTCGGTGAGCAACGCCGCGGGGTCGAAGCGGGGGCGGCGTCGGCCGCGGGTGGGCATGAACGTGGGTGGACCCGTTGCCTCGGGGACGACTCGGAGGCACCGGATGTGTTTCGTTCTCGCGTGCCCGGCGGGACCGGTCGATCGGATCGAGCGACACCGGCCGCGACCGGGGTCATCGCGGGCGCGGGGGGACGCTGAGTGTGAGGTGGTAGTAGCCGGTGGGTTCGAGTTCGCCGATGGGGGCGCCGTCGGCTTCCACCCAGGCGTGGGCGCGGAAGGGGCTGGTGCGTACACCGGTGCACCAGGTCGGCCAGGTGCCGCCGAGGCGGCACAGCAGTGTGGTGGCCAGGGAGCGTTGCAGGCAGCCCCGCCCGGCGCAGCGGAGGCTGACGGCGACGACGGCGTCGCGGGCGACCCGGGCCTGGGTGGAGGTGGCCGGGGTGGCGCCGGTGCGGGCCAGGAGCAGGGTGGTGCGGATGCTTCGGGGTGGGAGGGCGGCGAGTACGTGGGCTGCGGCGACGGCCAGGCGGGCGGCGACGCTCCGGCGCCAGGTCAGGGGGTGGCGTTCTTCGAGGGCGCTCGGGGTGGTCATGGGGTGGCCAGCTTTTTCTTGCGCAGGCTGTCGAGCAGGGCCGTGACGTCGGCTGCGGCCTGTTCGAGGGTGATGCTGTAGCGGTCGCTGAGGAGTGTGGCGGCCTGGTGGGCGGTGGCGCCGTTCAGGAGGGCTCCCAGGACCAGGGTGCCGGTGGGGTTGAGTTGGAAGTAGCGGCCGCGGCGCTCGTCGAGGAGCACGGTGCCGTGTTCGGTGGGGGTCGGGATCACGTTGGGTCTGAGGGCGAACGTCACGGCGCTCCTTGGGTGGCGGCGAGCGGCGGCCGGTGTGGGAGGGGCAGCTCACGGAGCCAGAGTTCGCAGGCCAGGGTGGGTTCCAGGGCGTTGAGCGGGCGGACGGTGGGATGGTCGCCGAGCAGGGTGGCGCGTACGGCGGTGTCGTCGATCAGGCCGCGGTCGGCCAGGGCGGAGTGTTCGAAGAGGCTGAGCAAGGTGGCGCGGTGGCGGCGCAGCCCGTTGTAGGCGTCTTCTCCGTATTCGCCTTTCGTTGCGCGGCCGAGGAGTTCGTCGGGCGCCAGGCCGCGCATGGCTTCGGCGAGAAGGGGTTTGTAGCGGTCGGGGGTGCTGCGGTGGTCGGGACGTACGGCCAGTGCGGATTCGATCACGCGGTCGTCCAGGTACGGTGCGGCGAAGTCGATGCCGTGCGCGGCCGTGAGCCGGGCTGCGTAGCGGATGGCGGCTCCGGCCTGCCGTACTCGCTCCAGGGTGCTGTGGGTCCCCCGGTCCGGGGCCAGGGGTACGGGGTGTTCGGCAGCGACCCGGTGGGTGTGGGCGCGGACGGTGCGCACCGCGTCCGGGGTGGCCCAGCCGGGCATGCGCAGTGGGGGTGTCCATCCCAGGGCGGGGCGGAACGGCGGGGGTGCCGGGGCGGTCAGGTGCCGGGCGCTGTCGTCGAGCCAGGCGGGGAAGGTGCGTGAGTCGGCCAGGGCGCGGGCCGTGGCGTGCGGGGGCCAGTGGGCGAGGGCGCCATGCCCGCGGGCGTGCCGCAGGGCGAGGAGGGGGTGGGAGCGGGCCAGGGTGTGCAGGTACGCAGGCGACGGAGTGAAGAGTTCGTCGCCGCCGTGCCCGCACAGGTGCAGGTGGGATCCCCGGGTGGCGACCTGGTGGATGATGTCGGCGAACCAGGCGCCTGCCCGTACCCACGCCGGGGGGCCGTCGCGCAGGACGAAGCCGCCGGGGCGGTCCAGGTCGGCATACATCGTCGGCGCCTGCTCGTGGTCGAGCAACAGGTGTGTGGCTCCCGGGAGTCGGTCGCCGAGGTGACGGGCGAAGGCCATGTCGTCCCCGCCGGGGTCCAGTTGGGGGGCGCGAACGGTCAGTAGGGTTCCCGGGTGGCTGTCGGCGGCGAGGCAGGTCAGCGTGCCCGAGTCCATGCCGCCGGACAGGTCGCTGCTCGTGATGCCGTCCGCCGCGGCGGAGACGCGGGTGCGGACCGCCTCGCTCAGGGCCTCGCGCATCCGAGCGGCGCCCTCCTGGAGGGTCAGTTCCGCCGGGGGCGGGTGCCACCAGCGCGTGATGCGGACGGTGCCGTCGGGGGCGAGCAGCAGCCAGCAGTCCTCGGGGACCTGCCGTACTCCCCGCCATACCGGGCGCGGGCTCAGCGGGTGGGGTGCGAAGGGGGTGAGCAGACGCAGCGCCAGCGCCTCTTCGTCCACGCCGGCGCCGGTCAGTCCGGCCAGAGTCGCCGGCCGGTCCGAGGCCACCGGTGTGCCGTGAACGTCGGCATGGAAGACCGCCCGGGTCCCCGAGAGGGTTCCCTGGACGCGGACGTGGCCGTCGAGGGAGGCCACGAGATGGGCGCTGCCGGGAAGCCGCCGGGCCAGGGCGTCGAGCCCGGCCGCGTCGCGGGTCCGGGCCAGGGCCCGCTCCGCTTCGCCGGCGTCGAGCGGGCAGTGACCGATCAATGCCAGCCGGGTGCGTCCGACCGCGGCCGTCGTCAAGGTGCCGGAAAGGCGGCGGCCGACCAGCCACGGCCGTCCCGACGCGTGTGCCAGCACGCGCCCACCGTCCGCGACCAGGATCCGGGCCGCGGCTGCCGCGTTGTCACAGTCCGGCAACACGACGAACCCTGCCTCGACCGACAACGGCCTCTCCCGTTCTGGGCCCGGATCCTCGCCCGCCCGCCTGGACACGGCTGACACGGTCCGATCAGAACGTTCGTTCCAGGATGAACTCCAGGAGGTCCCCCTGTTGGCCGAGGGTTACTTCGGCGAACCCGCCGACCTCCACCACCTCGGGCGCCACGTACACCTGCTGCTCCGTCGCATTCTCGTATCGCTCCATGACCGGCTCCTTCCGAACTGCCCGGAGCCCGAAGCCAAGACGGGCCGTCCGAGCAAAAACGATTGCATAACCAACTTACAATATAGGTACATTTAGCGCATTTCGTCGTTGATGCATTTCTGCATTGCTTTGTGCGAATTCGCAGTGGTGGTTGGTATGTGGGCGGTGATGTGGGCTGGGGTGTTGCAGGCGGGGTGAGAACGTCTCGTGGCCGTCCGGGCCGGGGCCGCGGGCGTCCGGCCTGGGGTTGTTGCGGTTTCGTCCGGAACACCCCGGGTGTGGCACATACCCTCTCCGTCTCAAGGCCCGGATCGTGCGCTCCGAACCCGGCGTACCCGACGACGGCCGCACGATCGTCGCCCCACGCGCTCCGGACGACCCGCCGGCCGCCGACATCCCGCGACCCGCGAAACCGACATCGTCCCCTTCCGGCCCGACGGGCGATATCCGAAGCGCAGGACTCCCGGGCCGTACCTCGTGCTGCGCGAGAGGAGTCTGCCGCCGTGGACGATCGGGCGTCCCCGTCGGACCCTCCACACCCGTACTCGGAAACGCCCGGGCTCCGGGTTCACCCCCCCAGGCTGAACGCGTCGACGGGGATCCCGGACGTCTGACCGGGCATGGCGTCGGGGTCCCCGATCAGCATGCCGATCTCGGTGTGCATGTCGAGGGCGAAGGCCGGCGGCACCAGGTCGTGGACGGGATCCGCGCCGACGGCGGCGGCGATCTCCCCAAGCGTCAGCGGGCCGGACGTGGTCGCGAACAGTCGCAGGGGCCGTCGTGAACAGCGGCTTGCGGTGGAAGTCCTGCTCGCTCGCGCAGGGTCAGGACGGCTTGGGGGGCCTCCCATGTGCCTGTCATCGTGCGCAGTGTCGTGTTGAAGGGGGCGTCGTGCGGCCACACGAGCGATCCGGGGTCCCGGGTCTCGGCCGTGCGCGCGGCCGAGGACGTGCGGGGCGCCGGGCCGGCAGCCCGACCCGGCCCACGAGGCGCTCAACCGCTGAGCCCGTCCGCAGCGAGCGCCGGCCCGAACTCCCTTTCCACCACGGCGCGTCGGCACCCGTCGGTGGGCACCTGTGCGACATGCACCCGGTTCGTCGCAAGGCCCGTTCCTCGGCACGGTGTCCGGGCAGAGATCGGTTCGTGGCACCGGTCCGTGCCTCCACGTCGGGATCACGATCCATCGTCGGCAGCCCTCAGGACCCTCGTGATCCGGGCGGCCGTGCCGGTACCGCCTGCGTTCAGAACCTGTGACAAAGACGCGGAAAAGTCATCGTAGACACCTGGAGTGTTCTACATTCCGAAGCCGTGATCGACCTCTGTGTAATCGCTCTTGCATGCGGACGGCGCATTCGGAACCCCCCCGAATCGGTCTGATAGCTGAACTTGGAACCACATCCGAAGCCATGGGTGAAACCCTCTTCAAGAAGTACGCTTCGGGAAAGCGGAACGCGCGCGACTCGCTTTTCGTTTCACGGGCTTCGGGAAACGCTGCACACAAACGGAGTGCGGCTATTCCATTCTTTGCGTGAGTGATTGTCTTGACGGTGCTTGCGCTCGAAGGTTAGTGTTCCGATTCGACGAATTCGAAATCGTCGAAAACACGTGGGGGTCCCCTCGCGTGCCGTAGTGGACTCCGACGCAAGGAGGGAACCATGAACGAGAACATTAGAAATACCGACAATCCGAGCCTCGCCGGACTGGCGCAGACCGAGCTGGACAGCCTGTTGGAAAACGCCGGCCCGGCGTTGCGGCAGGCGCTGGAGCGCACGTATCTCGGCCGCGGCTCGAAGAGTTGCGGTTTCGGTTCCTTCATAGACGCCGATCTCTAGATCGACCTCGTTGCGGATCGGGTGGGCCTCGGAGCGGGCATGCTGCCCAGACTTCCGAGGCCCACTCGCTCCACAAGAAGCATGAAGTGTTTCGAGTGGGGGAAATGAACACCTCGCGATACCTGCCGACGGAATCCGGAGCGGGAAACGATCGACTTCGAAAACCGCTTCCGTTCAACGAGTTCATTCTCAAGATACACAGTCGCTGCAATCTCGCCTGCGACTATTGCTACATGTATGAAATGGCGGATCAAAGCTGGCGCGCCCAGCCCGGGACCATGTCCGTCGAAACCGTCGAATCCACGTGCCGGAGTATTTCCGAACACATCGCGACACATGCGATACCTGCCGTCGGTGTCGTGCTGCACGGTGGCGAGCCGCTCCTTGTGGGACATCGCACACTGAACGCCATCGCCATGAAGCTGCACGAGCACCTGGCCCCGCTCGCGGAAGTGCGTCTGGGCATCCAGACCAATGGCGTGCTGTTGGACGAGGAATTCCTGCGCATCCTTCGTCGCTGGCACATAAAGATAGGGGTCAGTGTCGACGGGCGGGCAGCCGACCACGACCGGCACCGAAAATACCGGAACGGAAAGGGCAGCTACGTCGATGTCGAAAGCGGACTTGAAATTCTCCGCCGGCCGGAGCATCGAAGCCTGTTCTCCGGGATTCTCTCGGTCATCGACGTGGCACACGACCCGGTCGGTACCTACCTGAGCCTGGCGAGCTTCGATCCGCCGGCGATCGATTTCTTGCTCCCACACGGAAATTGGAGCGGCCCACCCCCGGCCAGGGGCGACGATCCGCAGCTCACCCCATACGCCGACTGGCTGATCTCGGTTTTCGATGTGTGGTACGGCGCCGAGGGAGCGCCGCGCATCCGGCTGTTCGCCGACATCATCGAAACCATGCTGGGCGGCGAGGTCGCCTCGGAGACCGTCGGTCTGGCTCCGGTCCGATTGGCGGTGGTGGAGACCAACGGCAGTATCGAACAGGTCGACGCGCTCAAGTCGACCTTCCCGGGAGCCACTGAACTCGGGTTACGGGCTCGCCGGGACCCACTGTCCGAGGCCCTGCGACACCCGGCGATCGTGGCCAGGCAGACAGGTGTCGACGCGCTGAGCCCGGTGTGCAGGAAATGTCCC
Source organism: Embleya sp. NPDC005971 (assembly GCF_040629175.1). Taxonomy (NCBI): domain Bacteria; kingdom Bacillati; phylum Actinomycetota; class Actinomycetes; order Kitasatosporales; family Streptomycetaceae; genus Embleya; species Embleya sp. NPDC005971. The sequence goes on from NZ_JBEXUX010000024.1 coordinate 61,498, forward strand.
ATAGGGCTCGTCTGCGGAGGCGGACAGTACACACATCGATTCAAGGAGGGGTCGGGCGGATCGGGGTTTCTGAACCCGTCCGTCTACTGCCCGGACCTCCTGAAACTGATCTCACATATTCTGCGACACGTCGGCTCCGAACTGTCGCCTTGGGTCGTTCCGGGGGATTCATGAAATGTATCAAGGAAATGGAATCCGGAGTTGCTGAACTGGGCTCCGGATACGGTGGAAGAACGCTCGTCCAGGCACTTCTCGCCGGGCAGACTACAAAACGGATCGCCATGCTCGCGGCTCTGGCGGAGGAGATCCGCGGAACGCATCCGCAGGATGCGCACAAATCGGGTTTCGAGCACGCCTACCAGCTACTGACCACGCTCGACAGGGATCGACCGGAGATCACCCGGAGTCAACTCCTCCATCCCACCACCGGAGCCTGGTTGGCCTCCTGTATGCGCCGTCTCCGCGCCGAGGCACCTCCCGCGGACGGCACGATGTGGCCGGATCTGGGATATCTCGGCTGGCTGGCCTCGGCAGCCGCAATCAGAGCCGGCATTCCCGCCTCGATACCCGTAGTGGTGCGTGACGGCAACGTCATGTTGCCCATGCTGGGACTCGCGCGCGTCGCCCCGGGAGGCTCGAGTGGGACGGGCGTCCTGCATTGGCACGAGGATTCCTCGCTGGAGATCGAATTTCGGTCCGAATCTCTGCGGATCACCGATCTCGACGCCGGAGACCGGGACGACTGGGCGCCGTCGGCAAGAATCGAGCTTCGGGGCCGGGATTCCTTCGACGTCGTTATCGACGATCTCGACCCGTTTCGTGACCTGAGCGACCCGTACCTTCGGCGCGAGGGGGTGCGAAACCCGCCTCGATTGTCGGCGCAACAAACTGCCCGATGGAGCGAGACGCTGGCCTTCGCCTGGCGATTAATGGAGCGGGACTACCCGGCCTACGCCACGCCCATTTCCATCGCCTTCCGATCACTTGTACCACTTTCGGCGGAACCGGTGATATCCGGGGTGAGCAGTACGTCGAGCGATGCCTTCGGTTGTATATCGGCGACGTCGCCGCACGGCGGCCATCAAATGGCGTTGACCCTCGTCCACGAGTTCCAGCACGCGAAACTGGGCGCCCTGACCGACTTCGTGGAGCTGTGTGCGGACAGGTCCGAGGCGAAATTCTATGCCCCGTGGCGCGACGACCCGCGTCCGATCGGTGCGCTGCTCCAAGGCACGTACGCCCATCTCGGCGTCACGGAATTCTGGCGCGTCGATCGGATGCGGCGCCCCGAATCCGAGCTGGCGCGGGTGGAGTTCGCTCGATGGCGGACGCAGGTGGAACGTGCGATCGCCGAACTGCGGGACTCGGGCCTCCTCACGGAACACGGGTCGGTATTCGTCGAGGCCGCTTCGACCACCCTCGCACCCTGGCTTCGGGAAGAAGTGTCCGACGTCGCCGAGGAGATCGCCCATGATTCGGCGTCCGTTCACCGGGTGGCGTGGTGCGTACGCAATCGTCGCGTGCATGCCGACGCCCTCGCCTCCCTCGGTTCGCTGTGGACGTCCGGAGTCGAACGGAGCGTCGAACTTCCGCCGAGTCGTCTCGTGGTCCCCCACGACGAGCTCCGACAGCGAAGTCGCCTGCTGCCCACCTACCTCAAAATTCTGAGCGACGCCTCGCCGGGACGCGGGCACGACGACATCTTCCGGGACTGTCCGAAAGCGGACCTGGCCTATGCGAACGCCGACTACGCCGCAGCCGAGGAACTCTATGCGCAGGAGATAGCGGCGAACCCGATGTCGGGACAGTCCTGGGCCGGCCTCGCGCTCACGTTGCAACGAACACGCACGGCCGTCGAGGTCTCGGCCCTGATGGAGCGCGGCGAACTCGTGGCCCAACTCTACGCCGCGGGCTCAACAGCGGGATTCGACGTTCGACCCACGGACCTCGTGCTGTGGCTGTCCACCGGCGGGAAGCCGTGAGCGGGGGACCGGCCGGCGTCGTTCGCAATCGCGATTTCCTGTTGCTGTGGAGCGGGAACGGCCTCTCGTTGATCGGTTCATTCGGGGCCCGAGTGGCATATCCCATTCTTGCCCTCGAAATCTCGGGCTCGCCGGTCCTGGCCGGCTGGGTGAGCTTTGCCGTATCGATTCCCACACTGCTGTGCTACGTGCACGCCGGCGTCGTCGCGGACTACGCGAACCGCAAAAGGACGATGTTCCGCTGCCAGTTGCTGGGGGCGACCGTCTCCGCCGCCCTGACCCTGTGGATAGTGTTCGACGGGGTCGCGTTGCCTGCCGTGCTGGTGACGGCCGCTCTCCTGGAGGGCGTCATATTCTCCTACTTCAGCCTTGCCGAGGTAGCGGCCATCCGTGACGTCGTCCCGGAGGCCCAGCACGCTTCGGCGTTCTCGCTGTACGAGATGGAGCAGCCTGCGGCGATTCTCCTGGGGCGCTTGTCCGGCGCGGCGTCGGTCGGCTGGATCCGTTGGTTCCCGTTCGCGGCCAATTTTCTTTCCTACGTCGTCTCCGCCGGATTTCTCGCCGGCATTCGAAGCGAGAAGATCTCTCGGGTATCACCGCGCCCCGCCACCGAGGATTCCTTCCGGAGCAGCGTACGAGCAGGGTTCTCATGGGTCCTCGGCTCCCGCTTCATCACTGTCTCGACCGTACTGACCGGAGTGGCCAACGTCGTCTTCCAGGTGACCATCCTCCTGTTGATCGTTCAGGCGCAGCAGGAGAGATGGCCGGGCTGGGTGATCGGAGTCGTCCTGGCCGCGGCCGGGGTCGGCGGCACGCTGGGCGCCGTGGCCGCGCCTTGGATCACCCGACGCTTTTCGCCGTATTCGGTCTATCCGGTCGCGCTCTGGGCGTGGGTGGTGGCGCTCCTGCCGATGGCCTTGACCACGAATCCGTTCATACTTGCCGTCGCCTGGTGCGCCGTCGGTGCGGTGGGCACCGTGATCGCGGTCCTGAACACGCTCAGTCGAATCGATCTCGTGCCGCCGGAAGTGCTGGGCCGAGTGATCGGAATCATCTCGCTGATCACCAGCGGTGCCATACCGCTGGGCGCCGCCCTCGGTGGCTACCTGTTGGCGGGGTGGAGCACGGGAACCGTGGCCTGGACCCTGCCCGTCACCGTGGCCCTTCTCGCGCTCGTCGGCGGCATGTTGCTTCGACACGCGCGCAAAGCGGACGAACCGGGATTCGCCGTCTCGCCACGTCCGGAAAGCGGCGACGCGGCAACACCGGTCGAGAGTGGGGAGGTTCGATGACGCCCACCCATGCACCCGACGCACCCCCGACGCGCGCTGGGGAACTGCTGGCCGCATACCACGACATGCGCAGCGACTACGGCCCGATTCACGCCCGTGCGACCGCGGACCTGGGTCGAAGACTGCCGACCGACCACCCGTTGCCGGCCTATCAGGTCTCCACGCCGGGCCCATTGCGGGCGCTCATCTCGCTCGACGCGCCCGAGATCGCCTTCCTGGAGGATCCCAGGGATTGTCCTCCCGAGGGTCGATCCGATCCGTGGTCGTTCCTGTGCGAGCAACTCGACCACTGGGCGGGGCTCGGGTCGACGCGACAACTGCGCGTGGCGCGGGTACTCGCTCGGCTCGGGTTCTGGCAACTGCTCACCGAGATCGTCGATCCTCTCGACGGTGATCCATCAAACCTCGAGGTGTGCCGCCTGGCACAGGTGCGCGATAGCGCGTTCCTGAGGATCGGTGTCGACCCGACGGGCGCGGCGACGCGAATCCGGGAGTCGACCACCCGACTGACCGATGACGAGACGTTGCCGGCGAGCACGAGAATCGGTGCCGCGATCAATCTGCTCGTCGGCCACGCCCGCGCGGCGTCCGAGATCGCCGCCGTCGACCACTGGGGGCGACGGGCCACCGCACTGTTCGAGGCGACGGACCCGGCACGGTTGAGTGCGATCCTGCGCAGCGCGTACTGGCGGGGATTGAGCTTCGTTCCCTTTCTCCACGGAGACCACGGCTCGACCCGGGACATGCTCGACGCCGCCGAGGAGAACGCCGTCACCGCCGTCGCGGCATCGGCCGACCCCGGGCAGGTCGAGGGCATTCCGGCCGCGGAGAACATGCATCTGCTCCTTGAGACCAGGGGACGCGCCGCCTGGGAATCCGGCGACATTGACGCGGCCGAGCGCTACTACCGCGCCCTCGTGGCGCACGACGAGCTCGACGCCAAGGTCCACGTCCGACTCGCCGACCTCCTGGCCCGAACCGACCGCGTCGCCGAGGCACGCGAGTGCTACCTGAGGTCGGCCCACCTCGGGGCGCCCCACACCCTGTACGCGCGAACGCAGGTGGCTCGCCTGGCAAGCGGCGGCCACGACGGCACGGTGCGTCTGTAGGACCCCGCGACCGGACGGGCCGAGCGCGCCCTGACCGGGCATCGGGACGGGGTCCGCGCGTGGCTCGCCACGGCGCCGGCACACTGGGCCACGAGCCCGACGACGCGCACCCACGTGCCACGGCTCCCGTCGCCGCTACCGAGGCCGAGCCGCTCCCGGTGCTCGGCGCGCGAACTCGGTCGGGGTTTGGCCGTATTGGCTCCTGAAGGCTCGGGTGAAGTGGCTGCTTCCGGCGAAGTGCCAGTGGGCGGCGAGTTCCGAGATGCTCGGCCGGGTCGTCGATGTGCGGAGTTCGAGCCGGGCCTGTTCGAGCCTGCTGTGGCGGATGTACCCGGCGGCGCTCTCCTCGGCCGCCGCGAACGCCCGGTGCAACGTCCTTACGGAGACGCCGAGTTCACGGGCCAACATCGACGGGGAGAGAGATCCGGGTCGGCGAGCCGGCTGCCCACGAGGCCCTTCGCCGCCCGGCCCGGGGCGGGGCCGAGGCGGGGTTCGGCACCGTCGACCTGCTGCCGCAGTACTCCCTTGGATCTGCCAGGACCGAGAGCCCGCCCGAGCCCCCGGCGCAGTCCTCCGGATTCGCCCTCGCCCATCGGTCGGTGAACCCGGGACGGACTGCCGTCGGCCACTGGGCGTGGCGTTCCCATTCGTCCAAGACCGCGAAGGCGGTTTCGGGCACTCTTGTCGGTGTCCGCCCGCCGGCGAGCAGTCCTCGCTGCCCTCCCCGGCCTGTCTCACCAGGAGTCGCCCATGTCCATTCGCCGCGTGATGCCCGATTTTCCATCACAGGCCATGGCGGAGAGTCGGGACTTCTACGGTCTCCTCGGATTCGAGGAGGTGATGAATCAGGGCTGGGTGATGACGCTCGCCTCCTCTTCCAATCCCACGGCACAGGTCACCTTCATGACCCACGACAAGACCGCGCCGGTCGTCCCCGACGTGAGCGTCGAGGTCGACGACGTGGACGCGGTTCATGCGGCGGTACGGGCGAGCGGCGCGGAGATCGTGCACCCGTTGCAGGACGAGGAGTGGGGAGTACGCCGCTTCTTCGTCCGCGACCCCAACGGCCGAGTTGTCAACGTGCTGAGCCACCGGTGAGTCGTGGGTGAGCCGCCCCTGAGTCCCGGCCCCGCGCCACCCGTGAACGCGCCGAGGCGATCTACCCGGGTCTGCGGCGCGAGGGTCCGGGACCGGGACCAGCGCAAGGGAAGGGCGTAGCGCCGCTCGCCGGCGAGCGGCGACGAAGGCTTGCCTGTGTGGCTGGGCTGCACGCGGCGGGAGCCGCCTTCCTCGGGCAGGCGGGTCATCACCGCTGCCGGGGCTCCGCGGGATCGTGCGTGACAGAGGTCGCGCAGCAGTGCGATCTCGGCTCCGCGGTGCAGCAGGGTCGCGGATTGTCCGTGGCGGTTCACTCGGACGAGCGATGGCGGACTCCAACTCCCTTATGTACCAGTGGAGTTATGACGAACTCGCCGCAGCGCAAAGCCTCTCCACGTGATTTGTCCGACGCCCGCTGGGCACTGGTGGAGCCGGTCCCGACCGCGTGGCGGGCCGAACGGCAGAAGACTTCGCTCGGCCTCGGCGGCAGGATCTCCGACCTGCGGGAGATCATGAACGCGATCCCGTACGTGAACCGGACCGGGATGCCTGGCGCTACCTTCCGCACGACTTCCCGCCCCACACCACCGTGTTCGCCCCCTTCGGCGCCCGGACGGCGGACGGCACGATCGAGCGGCTCGGCGTCCGACTCCACCGCCTGGTCCGCGAGAAGGAAGGCCGGTCGGCCGGGCCGACCGCCTGCGTGATCGACGCGCAGAGCATCAAGACCGCTCCCGGCGTGCCCACCGCGACCCAGGGCGTCGACGCGGCGAAGAGGATCGTCGGCCGCAAGCGCAGCATCGTCGTCGACACCCCGGGCCTTCTCCTGCTCGTCACGGTCACCGCCGCGGGCGTCTCGGACAACGACGCCGGAAAGCAACTCCTCACACGACTCGCCGCCATCCACTCCACGATCACCAAGGCCCGGGTCGACACCTGCTGCAAGACCCAGGCCGTCGAACACGGAGCGAAGCTTGGCATCGACGTCGACGTCGTTCCGGGAAACCCACCGGTCAAGGGCTTCCCGGTCGTTCCGCGGAGGTGGGTGGTCGAGCGCAGCTTCGGCTGGATCATGATGCACCGCCGGCCGGCCCGCGACTACGAGATCAGCCCCGAGCACTCCGAAAGCATGATCCGCCTCGTCATGATTTCCAATCTCGCGAAGCGGGCAACCGGCGAAAGCACCATAACCTGTCACAATCCATCAACTATCACTCAGGCGAGCGAGACGTCCTCTGACGGTGGTGGCGGGCAGGGTGTTCGCGGAGATCCACGCCGGCTCCGCCGCGGCCCGGGTGGATTGGCGGCGCGACTACGACAGCCTCTCCTACAAGGTCTGCGACCCGCCTCCGGAGGTGACCGGGGGTGTCCTGGAAACCGTCGGCCCCGCACGTCGGCAGGCAGGCCACGTCGGGCTCATTGCCAGGCGCCGAAGACCGACCGGTCAGGGGATCACCGGCAGGATCAGGCGGGAGGGATGCGCCGGGCTGTGCCGGATTTCGTTGTGCGCCACCCGCAGTTCGGTGCCGTGGACGATCGATCCGCCGGTGTTCTGGTTCCGGTCGTACTTCGGGAAGGCACTCGACGAGATCTCCAGTCCGACCCGGTGCGTGACGGCGAACTCGTGCGCGGTGCTCCACATGTCGATCTCGATGCGATACACCTCGCCCGGCCGCAGAGCGAGCTCCGTGGCGAAGCCCTCCCGGTAGCGCGCGCGGACGATCCCGTCGCAGAGGCGGCGCCGCACACCGTCGGGTCCGACGTCGACGAGCTTCGCGGTGAAGTCGGTGTCGGGGGCATCGCTGCCGACGAACAGCTCGGCGCGGACCGGACCGATTACCGTCAGCGGCTCCCCGAGCGGCGGTCCGAGGTAGACGAGGACATCGTCACGATCTTCGACCTCGGCGTAATCGTCGGGGCCGCCGATCTGCATCGACGTCGGCTCGGTGAGGAACGGCACCGGATCGGCCGGGTCGTACCGGTAGGTGTCCGCCGGCTCCTCCGACGCCGGGGCCTCAGGGGTCAATCGCCCGCCGCCGCCACGGGTGTTGGCGTCACCCGCGCTGTGCAGGTACAGCGACGTCCACACGGTTTCCGACAGCGGCCATTCATCGGCGTCGCGCCATTCCCCGCGTCCCATCAGGAACAACCGTGCTCGTGCTTCCCGGTCCACGCCGTTGTCGACACCCCGCAGATGGTGATCCAGGAACCGCACCTCGAGTTCGGTCACATCGACGTCCTCGGCATGGTCACCGAAGTCGACGTCACCGATCTTCCGGCCGCCCGCGCGGCCGGCGTCGTGCCCCCAGGGGCCCATCACCAATCGTTGCGCGCGCCGCGTCGCCTCCGTGGGTGCCTTCGCGATCATCGCCGCGAAGTTCCGCAGCGTTCCCGGTTGGACGTCGTCGTACCAGCCGGTGACGTGCAGCGCCGGTACGTCCACTTCGGACAGTTTCGTCTGGTAGACGAGCGGGGCCCAGTACTCGGTGTCGCCAGGGGCATGTCCGATGTCCGCCCGCCAGTTGGCGCTGACGAACCCGGCGGCCTCGTCCATGGTGTACAGCGGGAGATGGCTGTAGACGGCGCCCCAATCGAATCCGGCCACGTTCTGCATGGCGCGACGGTCGACCATCCGGTACCAGCAGACCTCCTGCGGAACCCGGGTTCCGGTCGGGAAGTCCACGAAAGGATCCGAGGGTGTCGCGTAGGCGACGATCGCGCGCAGATGCGGCGGCTTCTCCAGCGCGGTCAGCCATTGGGTGTGGCCGGAGTAGGAACCACCCCAGCTCGCGACGTTGCCATCGCACCAGTCCTGAGCGGCCACCCACTCGATCACGTCATAGCCATCCGGGCCTTCGTTCCGGTACGGCTCGAACACGCCGTCCGAATCGCCGCGGCCGCGGACATCGTAGATCACGACCGCGTAGCCCCGCGCCGCCAGGAGTTTTGTCTGCGCGGGCCGCCTCGGGTCGTTCTTGCCATAGGGCGTGCCGAGAACGATCGCAGGCGCCGGGGCGTCACCGGCCGGCCCGTAACGGTCGGCCGCGAGAGTAACGCCGTCACGCAGCGGGACCGTCAGGTTGTACAGGTTTTTCACGTGAGCTCCCTGAGCACTCGGAACAGGTTCCCGCCGACGATCTTGGCCACGACGGGCTCGGGCATGCCGTGCCTGACGAGTGCCTCGGTGACCAGCGGCATGCCGGCAGGTCCTTCGAGGCCGGGTACCAAGGTCTCGGCGTCGACGCCTTCGATCATGAGAGGCCGGTCGCAGGTGGGGATCTTCTCGTCGAACAACTCGGCGACGAAGTCACTGCCGAGGCCGACATGGTCTTCTCCCGCGATGGCGATCACGTGAGCGATGTGCTCCACCAGGTGCTCGATCGTGGGTTTCGCATCGGTGAGGAAGCCGGCGAAGAAGTTGACACAGACGATCCCGCCGGTCGCCGCAATCCCGCGCACCTGCTCGTCGGTGAGGTTGCGGTGATGCGGGTATACCGCGTCGGCACAGGAATGCGTGGCGATCACCGGTTTGGTGGCCAGCTCGAGAATGTGCTCGACACTCGCCCTGCCGACGTGCGAGACGTCGATCAGCAGCCCGAGTTCTTCCAGCAGGCCGACCGCTTCGACCCCGGCGCGGGTGAGCCTGCCCCCGGTGGCGTTCTCGGCCGAGCCGTCGGCGAGCATCGTGCGCCCGTAGTGGGTGAAGGATGCCATCCGTACACCGAGCCGGTGCAGGGTCTGGAAGAGTTCGATGTCGTCGTCCACCTGGGGACAGCCTTCCAACGCCGGTACCAGCGCGATGCGACCGGACGCAACCGCCGCGGAGACCTCGTCGCCCGTCCGGCACAGGGCGACGACATCGGCATTGCCCTCGGCCAGCCGGTGCGCGGCCTCGATCATCCGCAACGTCTCCCGCAGCGCGCCCTCGGGCCGGAACTCGTCGTCGATGAACACAGGCAGAACCTGGATGTCGATCCCGCCGCCCCGCAGCTGCGGATACCAGCGCTCGCGGAAGTAGGAAGCCCAGACCTCTCGTGGACGGCGTGCGACGAGCACCAGGAGATCGTTGTGGGCGTCACCGACGATCACCTCGTCATGGAAGCCGGTCACTCCGCCTCCTGCAGAATCCTCCGCAGGGCGACCAGCCCGGCGCCCACCTGGACGGCGACCACGTCCCGCAGCGGAAAGGGATTCCCCTCCGATACCGTGCCCGCGGCGTGGCAGGCCCGGTCGAACAACTCGTCGGCTTTCCGGACGGTCGCCCGGAGGGCCGGTGCGTGGTTACCGGTGGCGAGTTCGGCCCGCAGCAGCCGTCGCAGCTGCCCGAGACCGCGCATCCGGATCATGATCGGGGTTATCGCGCCGACGAAGGCTTCGCCGACCGCGGCGGGCCGCTCGTCCATCGCTTCGGCCGCGGCCCGCATTCCTTGCGCCAACGAGGGGCCGAGCCGGGCCAGTGACTCGACCGAGGCCGTGAGGGGTGATCCGCTGCGCAGCGCTGGGCGGACCGTTGCCATCAGGTCGGCGAGCAGGTCCGATGATTCGGCCACCTCCGTGGCCGCCTGACCGAACACCTCGCCTAGCGTCCGGCCGGAATCGGTTTCGTCCGCCGCACGCGGGTCGTTCCACATCGGAATCTCGGCGACCAGGGTGGTGGTCCCGTACCGGGCGGCCCAGTGCCCGCTGGTTCCGCCGAGTTCGGCGATCCCGCCATCGATCAGCTCCGCGGGCGGGAAGAGGTAGACCCCCTTGCCGGGGCTGTCGAGCCCCGTCACGACGACGGAGTCCATCGCAAGGGGCACGGCACTTTGGCCGGTGAACGCCAGCAGATCCTCGGCGAGCCCCGGTACGTCATGGTCGAGGAGGTAGAAGACGCCACCGAAATCGCAGTTGTGCAGCGAGTACTGGAACACCGGACGCAGGTCTTCCAGGATCCGCATCACCGCTTGGGTTTCCGGCAACGGCCGGTCGTAGTAACCATTCTCGGAGAGGTTGGGGAAGGTGTAGTCGACGTCGTCCACCGGCGCCGGGCGGTACAAGTACTCGTGATAGTCCCGAATGGAACGTGGGCCGGCGAACCACCCTTCGTTCATCCTGGCGGCATCGGGGTTGGCCCAGGGCAGGAAATGCCACGTCAGGTCGTCGCGCAGTTCGGCGTGCTCGGTCACGAGCCGGGACAGATGGCTGACCGTCAGAGCGCCGAACGGCTCGTTCGCGTGCGGGCCACCCAGGATCAGGACGTTCCGCTCACCGTGCCCGATCGACAGGACACGGAGCGGATCACCGAGACGGCTCGTCCCGTAACGCCGCCATCGGCACAGGTCCCCGTTCGAGGCCGCCAGCGTTTCGAGGTCGCCGATCAGGCCGTCGACGGTGGGGATCTCGGCCCAGTCCGGGATCGTGGTGAGGTACCGCGTGATGTCGTCGGGAATCATGGGTCTCCTATCCATTGCGTTGTATTTCAGCCGGCCAGGACGACGTCGTCCTGAGCCGTCCTGTTGACCTTCGCCGGTAGTGCCCAGCTCAGCACGACGGCGACCAGGCCGATCGCCGCACTGAGAAGGAACGCGGTCCGGAAATCGCCCCAGCTCGGGATCGGCGTGCCTCCCGCGGCGAGAACGCTCGCGCCGACTTGAGCACCCAGCGCACCGCCGACGGCCTTGATCACGAAGATCACGCCGGTGAGGCTCGCGGTCCGTTCAGCCGGGACCGTGGCGACCACGATGTTCATCGCCTGAGTCATGCCGAAGCCGGTACCGGCGCCGGCAACGGCGGTCGCCACGAAGATCACCCACGGCTCGCCCGCGCCGAGGAGCACGGCGCTGGCCCCGGCGAGGGCCCCGGTTCCCAGCACCATCACCGCCCTGGAGCCGATCCGGCGCTCAAGCCGTCCGGTCAGCGGGGCGGCGAGGGTCCCGACCAGCCCGAGAGGCACCAGGCAAAGACCTGTCAGGGTGGCCGTTGCGCCAAGACCGTACCCGGTTTCGGCCGGAAGCTGGACCAACATCGGGACCAGCACGAAGACCGCGAAACTGCTGAAGCCGACCGCGAACGACACGGCAGAGACCAGCATCACCGACCTTCCGGCGAGCATTCGCAGGTCGACCAGAGGCTTCTCGGTCCGCAGTTCGACCGCGACGAACACGGCGAGCAGGACGAGCGAAGCCGCGGTGAGACCCAGGACCTCAAGAGATACCCAGCCCCACCTCGATCTTCCGGTGATCGCCACGAGCAGGGCGGCGAGGCCACCGCCGAGCAACACCGCACCGGTGATGTCGACCCTGCCTGTTTCGCCCGGCGGGCACGGCGGGACGACGAACCACGCGACGGCGAACGTGATGACGAGGAGTACGAAAGGCAGCCAGAAGAGCCATGTGTAGGGCATCCTCGCCACGATCGGCCCGGCTGCGAGGAGTCCGACGGCCGTCGACAACGCCGCGACCCCGATGATCAGGCCGTTCGCGGACTTCACCCGCTCGGGCGACTGGGTGTCACGGATCATCCCGATGGCCAGCGGAATCAGTCCCAGTCCGGCTCCTTGCAGAAGCTGGCCGACGGTCAGGACCCAGACCGACGTCGCCAGTGCGGCGACCAGCGTTCCGGCGCAGACGATGGCCAGTACCGCGAGCAGGACCCGGCGCTTGTCGCGGATGTCGGCCAGTCGGCAGATGACCGGAGCGGCGACCGCCCCGGCGAGCAGGACACCGGTGAACACCCACGCGATCGCCGGGGTCGAGGCGCCGACGGCCTGCTGGATGAGTGGCAACGCGGGAGCCAGCATGGTTTCCAGTGCTTGGTAAGCGAAAATACCGAGGACCAAGACGGCGAGAACGAGCCGGGCACGGGCAGGAGAAGGAGAAGGCGAAGGAGAAGGAGCGGTCATGGCAGAACCTCCGGTGGGAAGGTCACAGAAAACGGGACGACGTACCGACACTGCCTTTCTGCGTGGGCGCCAGAAGCCGCGCGACGATCCGGCCGGTGGCCGGGGCGAGGGTCAGACCGAGCGTGCCGTGGCCGGTGGCTACGACGACGTTGCCCGAGTCGCCCCCGAAGCGACGGATCACGGGCAACCCGCTCGGGGTCATGGGGCGCGCGCCGCGCCATGCGGTTCCGTCCGCGGTGACCCGACGCACTGCGGGTAGCGCGCGTTCGGCCACGGCGCGAAGCCTCGCGATGGCTTCCGCCTTGGGTGCCCCCGGCGGCCCACCGAATTCCATGCCGCCGGTGAGGCGGAGCCGGCCGGGTGTGGAAGTGAGGATCACGTGGTCGTCCGCGCACATCAGTGCGTGGTCGTGCAGCCGATTCGGAGCGGGAAGCGTCAGGCTCCAGCCGTAACCGGCTTCGACCTTCAGCCGGAGGCCGAACAGCCGCCCGACTGCGGCACTGTCCGCGCCGGCGGCGAGCACGAAGGCCCTGGCACGAACAGGTCCTCCGGTGGTTTCGATCGCGTCCGCCCGACGATCCCGCATCCGGACTCCCACCACACGGTCGGTGCGCACGACCGCGCCACTCCTCACGGCGGCCGCCAGGACCGCGTTCGTCACGGCTGCGGGGTCGAGGGCTCGATCGTCGGGGAATCGAACAGCGCCGGCGAATCCGTCGGCCATCCCCGGTTCGGCGTTCGCGAGGGCGGCGGCATCGAGCACCTCATGCCGGATTCCCAACCCCGCCAGCCGCGAAGCGGCCTTCCGTTCGGCCTGCCAGATCGCCGGATCGCGGGCAACGTGCAGGAACCCGGACGAATGCGAGCACACTTCGAGGTCGTTGAGGAGATCGTCGTAGAGCCTCATACTCGCGGCGGCGAGTTCACCAAGCCGTCGCGCATCGCGCATAGCGCGTCCCGGCCGGGAAGCCACTGTGAAGCGCCCGAGCCACAGCAAGGTGCGCAGAGACAGCGGACGACTCAGGGTGGCGGCCGGATCGGCGCCCCACAACGACCGGACCCCTGCCAGCAGAACACCGGGGTTGGACATGGGCAGGCTGTAGCTCGGCACGACGAGGCCGGCGTTTCCCGCCGACGCACCACGCCCCGGAGCCGGGTCCACCACCATGACGTCGGCACCGGAACGTGCGAGGTAGTAGGCGGCCGCGCTGCCGATGACCCCGCCGCCCACGATGGCGACGTCCACTTGATTCGAACCCATTCTCACCTCACTTGGCGTTGCCGATAGGTGTAATACCTTACACCTCAGGTGTCAAGCCTTAGCAGGTCCACGACGCGAGGAGAAACGATGACGACCACGTCAGAGGAGGTACCGAGCGCGGAGGACATCCGGCGCCGGGTGCCGATGCGTCGTGCGATCGACGCCGTGCGCGAGGTTCTGCTCGAGGTTGCCGCAGGCTCGTTCGTCCGCCCACCGCGACTGGCTTTGGGCGACGGCCGGGTCCTGGTGATGACGGCGTTCCACCAACAGACCGGAACCGCGGCCGTGAAAGCGCTCGAAGCCCGACTCGACCGCATGCCTGCGATCATCGGCACCGTGACCCGGATGGGCGCCAACGGCCGCATCATCGCCGACGCCTCGGCGATCACCACCCTGCGGATCGGTGCGATCGCCGGTGTGGCCACCGACGCGCTCGCTCCCCGCGACGCGTCCGTGATGCCCTTGTTCGGCGCCGGAGCCCAGGCCCCGGACCAGGTCCGGGCCGTGCACACTGTCCGGCCGCTGACCGCGTTGACCGTGTTCGACCGGAACCGCCCCCGCGCCGAGAAACTCCCGTCCGAGCTGGAGGGCGACCTGCCCGGGGTACACCTGCGGAGTGCTGATGACGTCACGACTGCCTTGACCGACGTCGAGATCGTCTCGTGTGCGACCTCGTCGAGTACTCCCTTGTTCCCGGCAGACGCCCTGCCGGCTCGGAGAACATGTCAACGCGATCGGCTCGTTCCAGCCGACGATGCGCGAACTGCCGGACGAGTTGCTCGCGACCGCGGACCCGGTCGTCGTCGAACAGATCGAGGCGGCCACCGACGAAGCCGGCGAGATCATCCACGCGCTCGGGGCCGGCACACTCACGCGTAACCGGATCCACGAGCTGGCCGGGATGCTCGAAACCGCACCGGAGACCACCGGGCGAACGGTCTTCAAAACCGTGGGAATCGCCGCTCAGGACCGGGCTGTCGCCCGCCTTTTGAGCAAGACCTGCGATACCTTATACCTTGGATAGCGCCGCGGCGGCTGGGTTTCGCGCGGCTTCGACGACCAAGGGGTCCACTATGTCCCGTCCCGGCACCACGGTCACACCCGGCACCGGGCTGCGGCGGCAAAGCCTTCGCGACGACGCCGGCCAAGTGATCCGCGCCCAGATCGTGGCGGGTGAAATCCGTCCCGGGACGCTGTACGCGATCGGCCAGATGGCCGAACAGCTGCAGGTGTCGATCACCCCGGTACGGGAAGCTCTGCTCGATCTGGCCAAGGAAGGCCTGATCGAAATGGTGCGCAACCGGGGCTTCCAAATCCGCGTCGTGACCGAAGCCGATCTCGATCAGATCATCCAGATCCGGTTGATGCTCGAAGTCTCCGCCGTCCGCGAGATCGCCGCTCGCGGACTTGTCGACGACTTCGCTCCCCTGCGCGATCTGGCCGCGCGCACCGAAGAGGCCGCGCTGGCCGGGGACTGGGTCGGCTTCCTCGGTACAGACCGGGAACTCCACCTCACCCTGCTCGGCCACCTGGGCAATCCCCGGCTGGTCGCCATCGTCGGCCAGCTACGCGACCAAGGCCGCCTGTACGGCCTGAACCACGTCGCGGGCACCCAGGACTTCCTCGAGTCCACACGGGAACACGACGCGTTGCTCGACGCTGTCGAGGCCGGAAAAGCGGACGAGGCCGCCGAACTGATGAGCACACACCTCAAACACGCTCGCGGGATCTGGGCCGGTGTCGTGTAGTCGGCACCTCTACCGCGCCGTCCGCGCTCATCTGCACGTCGTGCCGCACCATCCTGCAACCACTCATCCCCACCCAACCATGGCGATTACCGACGCCAACACGGCGGCACGTCTCATCGGGACTCACTTCCCCGCTCCCGGCGCCGGACCGGATGCTGCGGGACCGACCCTTACGGGCGTACACGCCCTTTCCGCAGGGACTGTAAAACGTACGGCTCTGTCTCACATCCGGTGGTGATGGACTGTGAGTCGTTGATCACGTGCAGGCGTTGAGTGCGAACGAGCTTGTGGGTGTGGTGTTTTCAGGGCTTGCGCCGCTGGTGGTCGAAGCGGTTGCCGACGAGGGCGAGGTCATCCGGGTGCGGGCCCGGGCGCCTGGCGCCCGGGCGGATTGCCCGGATCGCGTCGGTCGGATCGATCGGGTGCACTCCTTCCATGAACGCACGGTGACGGACGTGCCTGTCGACGCCTGCCGGGTGGTCGTCTCGGCACGGCTCCGCCGCCTCGTCTGCCCCACCGCAGCCTGCCCCCACATCACGTTTCGTGAGTAAGAAGCCGTTTCATTTGGCATATTGGCGGTAGCAGATGAATGCGGCGGCGATGCTGACGAACGCGCCGAAGTGCGCTGCCTTGATCTCGTATCGGCGGTGGAGTCGGCGGAAGGCGTTGAGCCAGGACACGGTTCGTTCGACGACCCATCGGTGTCGGCCGAGGCGCGTCGAGGAGTCGATGCCGCGTCGGGCGATTCGGTGTGTGATGCGGCGTTGCCGGCGGAACGCGCGAATGAATCGGTGGTCGTACGCCTTGTCGCCGTGGAGCTTGGCAGGCCTGCGGCGACGTGGTCCGCGGCGGGAACGGATCGGCGGGATGCCCTCGACCAGGGGTATCAGGGCCTGGCTGTCGTGCGTGTTCGCGCCGGAGATCCCGATCGACAAGGGCAGACCGGAGCGTTCGGTCAGCAGGTGGATCTTCGACCCGTACTTCCCCCGATCCACAGGATTCGGACCCGTCAAATCCCCCTTTTCAGGGCCCGCATGTTCACCGAGTCCACAGCGCACCGCGACCAGTCCAACGCACCCCGCGCGCCGAGCTCGTCCAACAGGACACGGTGCAGCTTCGCCCACACCCGCGCGCGACTCCACTCGGCGAACCGCCGGTGGATCGTCTGCCAGGACGCCCCGAACACGGGCGGCAGTTGACGCCACGTGCACCCCGACGTCGCCACGAACACGATCCCGGCCAACACCTCACGATCCCCGAACCGCCGCCGGCCACCACCCTGCGGCCGGGTCGGCTTCGACGGCACCACGCGCTCGAACAACTCCCACAACTCGTCCGGCACCAGCCGCTCCACAAGCGTCGTCACACACGCCAGAATAGCGAACACGCCAAATGAAACGACTCCTTAAAGCAACGGCATTGCGTACCACTGCCCGGGGGACGACGGGCCACCGCGGTTATCCCGGGATCCGGTGCCCACCCCGTCCGTGATCTCCCGCGTCGTGGGCAACGGGTCTTCGTACGCGAGGTGTTCCCAACGTCCCCGACGGGGCGCGTCGCTCACCCTCGCGCGATCGTGGACGGGGGAGTCCCGAGCGGGATCGGTACGAACGCGGGGGGTTCCTCGTCCGGTTCCAGTGCCGTCGGGCCGTACAGCCAGTCGACGAACGTGTAGTCGTGGGTGTCGCGTTCTCGCAGGATCGCGTTGCGTTGTGCGCGGGCGAGCCCGTCGAGGTGCCAGAGTTCGCCCCAGGCCCGGGCGGTGCGCTGTACGCGGCGGCAGTGCTCGGGGCGGACAGCCTGGTAGGCGGCGAGGGTGGCGGTCCAGTCCACGGTTTTGTCGGCCGCGCGGTTCCGGGCGGCGTGCCGGGCCAGCACCCAGCCGTCTTCGAGCGCCATGATCGCGCCCTGGGCCAGGTATTGCAGGGGTGGATGGGCCGCGTCGCCGAGCAGGACGACCCGGTCGTACACCCAGGTGTCGATCGGTTCGCGGTCGAACATGCGCCACCACCGGTCGCGCCACATCAGGGGAATGCCCGCGCGGACCTGGTCGGTGGTATCCGCGAAGGCCTCGTCGAGTTCGTCCGGTGTGCCCCAATCGGCTTTGCCGGCAAGGGCTTTCGGTGACTCGAACACGGCCACCTGGTTGAACATCTCGCCGCCGCGGAGGGCGTACTGCACGAAGTGGCAGCGCGGGCCGACGTGTACGACGACGGCGTTCTCGTGCACATGGTGGTCGCGGACGTTGTCGATGGGAACCGCGCCGCGGTACGCCACGTAGGACGAACTGACCGGCGTGTCACCGACGAACCGGTCGCGGGCGACCGAGTGCAGGCCGTCCGCCGCGATCACCACGTCGGCGTGCTCGGTGCGACCGTCGGCCAGAAGGACCGACGGTCGCGGGCCGTCGCGGTGGTACTCGGTGACCCGGCTGTCGGTGGCCAGGTCGACGCCGGCACGTCGGCAGGCGTTCAACAGCAGGGTGTGCAGGTCGCTGCGGTGGATCACGATGTACGGGAAGCCGTAGCGTCGTTCCAGGTTGCGCAGATCGAGGCGGGTGAGCTCGGTGCCATCGACGGCGTCGAACATCACCATGGAGTCCGGCACGACGCCGAGCCTCTTGGCCTCGTCCAGCAGGCCGTACTCGTGCAGGATGCGGGTGCAGTTGGGAGCGAGTTGGAGGCCGGCACCGACCTCGCCGAACTCCGGTGCCTGTTCCAGCACTCGCACCCGCAGCCCCTCGATGGCGAGGGCGAACGCCGCGCCGAGGACGCCGATTCCGCCGCCGACGACGAGCACGTCGGGGGGCGTCGTGTAGCCGGACGCCGTGTCGCGAGGCGTCGTGTCTTCGGTCATTGCGTGTGTCCTTACAGCCATGCGCCGAGCTCGGGCGCGGGTATGCCGGACTCGGTGGGGAGAACCGCGACGCGCCCGGTCAGGTATGCGGTGATGTCGGCCAACGAGGCGCGGATCACGACCGGTTCACCGTGGTCGGCCAGTCGCCACGTGTGGTCGATGTCGGTGGCCGTGAGATCGACGGCCGGGCCGGATCCGGCGCCGTGCTTGGCAGCGGCTTCGGTGGTCAGCCGCCTCAGGAAGCCCTCCGGGAATGCGGCGAATCCGATCCCCACTGCCAAGTCGACCGTGTGTACGCATACTTCGCGAGCCCGGAGCCAGGGGATCTCCCCGGCAGGCAGGACGCGGCCCTGGGCGGTGACCACTTCGTGTGCCCACCGGTCGGGGGCGAGCGCGTCGAGGCCGGCCGCCAGGGCGGTGGCGGATCGGTTCAGCCGGTTCATCAGTTCGGCGTCGGTCATCGTCGTGCCGCGTTCGATGCCGGTCCGACGCTCGTCCGCGGACGCGTACATGGGGGTCGGCTCACCGGTGGCGGCCCACCTCACCAGGTTGCCCAAGGCGTCCGCGTTGCCCGCCACGTGCGCGGCCAGGTGCCGCCGGGTCCAGCCGGGCACAGGAGTGTCGGCGTCGAACGCGGCTTCGTCGAGTGCCGCGCAGGCGTCGAGGAACCGGGCGGTGCCGAGCCGCATCCAGCGCAGCGGACCGTGGGGCGCCCCATCCACCGGGTCGGCGGGTGCGCCGCTCACCCGGCGTCCCTGACGACATGGTTCACCAGGCGGCCGATGCCGTCGATCTCGGCGACCACCGTCGAGCCCGGGCGCAGGTACCGGTGCGGGGTGCGGGCGTGGCCGACGCCGCCGGGTGTGCCGGTGGCGATCACGTCGCCCGGGTTGAGGCGGATCACCGCGGAGACGTACTCGACCAGCGCGACCGGGTCGAACAGGAGGTCGCCGGTGGTGTCGGATTGCATCACCTCGCCATCGACATCGAGTCGCACATCGAGCACCGGACGCACACCACCGGGCAGCTCGTCCGGGGTGACCAGGTAGGGGCCGATGGGTGTGGAGGCGTCCCACATCTTGCCCTGCAGCCACTCGCGGGTGCGGAACTGCCAGTCGCGGCACGTGATGTCGTTCAACACGGTGAACCCGGCGATGGCGGCCTCGGCCTCGGCGGTGCTCACCCGGCGCACCCGTCGGCCGATGACGACCGCGAGTTCGACCTCCCAGTCCAGTTCGGTGGTCTCGGCCGGGTGCGGGATGTCGTCGGCCGGGCCGGTCAGAGAGTCCGCGAACTTCGCGAACAGCGTGGGATGGCTGGGGAGTTCACGCCCCATCTCCTGGATGTGGTTCTTGTAGTTGAGGCCGACGCACACCACCTTGGACGGCTGCGGCACGACCGGGGCGAAGTCGGCGCCGGCGAGGTGGAAACGGGTACCGGAGGCGGTTGCGGCCCGCTCGCGCCAGTCCGGGTCGGCGAGCAGCGCGCCGACGTCGGCGGCGCCGAGGTCGATCAGTTCCTCTCCGGCGAGCAGGACGGCACGGGTGCCGGCGGGGGTGCGCAGGGTGGCGAGCTTCATCGGGGATCCTCGTCGGTGGTGGAGCGGTGGAGTCGCAGGGCTTCGAAGATCGGCGCGTCGCCGAATCGGAACAGGTCGAGGGCGCCGCTGTCGGAGTCCGTGGCGCCGGCCTCGGAGCGGGCCGAGAACGGCGTCCAGGACGGCACCGTGAACAGGTCGCCGCGCGTCACGGACCAGGTCCGATCCCCGACGGTGACCGTGCCGGAGCCGTCGAAGACCTGGTAGACGGAGGAGCCGGTCTCCCGGAACGGTGCCGTTTCGGTACCGCGGGTGATGCGGTGAAACTCGGCGCGGATCGTCGGCAGCACGTCGGCGCCGGTGGCCGGGTCGGTGTAGCGGACGGCGGCGTGGCCGGGTTCGACCACGCCGCCGTGGCCCTCCTTCGCCAGCTCCAGTTGGTCGTCCAGCGCTCGGTCGGTGACCGCCCACTTGTAGGAGAGCAACGGCGAGCCGGGGGCGGTGGCGGCGGGTGCGCGCAGGGGACGCAGTCCGGGGTGGCCCCAGAGCCGTTCGGAACGGGAGCGCTCGGGCGTGCTGCGCTCGGCGACATCGAGCCGGTCGCGGCCGAACTCGAAGAACTGCGTCTCGGCGCCGTACTGGAACGGGATGTCGAGGCCGTCGATCCAGGCCATGGGGGAGGCCCCGGCGTTGTGGTGGGCGTGCCAGTTCCAGCCCGCCTGAGGCAGGAAGTCGCCGCGGTTCATGGGCACCGGGTCGCCACCGACGACCGTCCACACGCCGGAGCCCTCGACGACGAAGCGGAAGGCGTGCTGGGTGTGGCGGTGCTCGGGGGCGTCCTCGCCCGGCATGAGGTACTGGATGGCCGCCCACAGGGTAGGGGTCGCGAAGGGGCGGCCGTCCAGGCCGGGATTCGCGAGTGCGAGGGCCCGCCGCTCGCCGCCGCGGCCGACGGGCACGAGTTCGCCCGCCTGCTCGGCGAGCATGAGCAGGTTGCGCCACTTCCACAGGTGCGGCAGCGCGCGTGAGCGCGGGTGGGTCGGCATCAGGTCGCCGATCTCGGTCCACAGCGGGACGAGCAGTTCACGGTCGAATCCCCGGTACAGGGCCTCCAGGGCCGGAGTCACCTCCGGTTGGTTCGATGCGGCGACGGTGCGCCGCTCGGCACGTGGTTCGACAGGGCTGGCGGTCATGCGTATACCGTGACGGCACAGCGCAGGACAGAAAACAAGATTCTGTTGTGCAGAACGCTTTTCGGGAGGCAGCGTGGAAAAGCCCCTCAAGACCCCGCCGCCGTACGCCATCGCCAGCGTGGACAACGCCCTCAGGACAGCCACGATGTTGCAACTGGAGGGCCCGATGACGGTCAGCGAGGTGGCCCGGCGCCTCGGCGTCGCCATCTCCACGGCGCACCGCCTGCTCGCGATGCTCGTCTACCGCGACTTCGCCGTCCAGGGGCCGGATCGCACCTACCGGGTGGGCCCGGTACTGGAGCTGGCCGCGCACTCGCAGTCCGCGGTCTCCCGGCTCCGTGCCGCGGCGCTGCCGCACCTTCGCCGTCTGGTCGACATGTTGGGGGAGTCGGCCAACCTGGCCGTACGCACCGGTGAGACGGTCCGGTTCATCGCCAGTGTCGAGTGCACACAGGCGCTGCGGGTGGGCTCGCGCGAAGGCATGGTCTTCCCGGCGCACCGCACCACCGTCGGCCTGGTGCTGCTCGCCGAGCTGGACGACGCGGAGTTGGAGTCGCTGTACGCGGCCGAGCGCTGGGAGAACCGGGCCTTCGACCGGCCAGACCTGGTCGAACTTCGCGCCGAACTGTCCCGCGTCGCCCGCAACGGCTTCGCGGTCAACCAGAGCCGCTCGGAACGCGGCCTGGTCGCCGTCGGGGTGTCGGTGCGCGGCGCGGACGCCACATCGGTCGGCGGGCTGTCCGTCTCGATGCCGAGCATCCGCTATGACAGGACGCGGGTGACCCAGTTGGTCGCCACGCTGCGGAGCGCGGCGGTCGCGCTGGAACGGGACTTGCTCGCCGGCTGAACCCCCGGCCCGGATCCGGGGAGCTCCGACTCAGCCGCGCGTGCGCAGCTCGGCGGCGCGTGCCCCACCGAGCGCCGCGAGGGCCTCGCCGAGGAGCCGCATCTGCTCGGGCAGGTCCGGCCCGGAGTCGGCCTGCATCGCGACGAAGGCGCCGTCGAAACCCGCGATCGCGAAATGGTCGAGGCGGTCGGCGACGGCCTGGGCGATCTCGGGGCCCTCCTCCGCGAACGCGACGGAGATCATCCGGTGCATGTAGGCGCGGCCGTCACGACGTACCTGGCGGATGAGCGTCCCGACCTCCGCCTCGGTCGCCTCCGCACTCATCACCAGCATCAGGTGCAGGCGCAGGAAGTCCGGCCGGGCCAGGAACATCTCGCCGGTGCGCTGGAGGAACCAGTCGAGTCGCTCCCGCGGGGTCCCGGGCGGTGGCCCCCCGGTGTGTGCCGTGCGCATGGCCGCGAAGAAGTCGTACGCGCCGCGCGCCATGACCGCCGACAACAGGCCGCCCTTGGACCGGAAGTGGTGGTAGACCGCGCTCTTGGGCAGGCCGGTCTCCCGGCTCAGTGTCGAGAGCGAGGTGGCGGCGTATCCGCGCTCGGCCATCACCCGCGTCGCGACGTCGAGGATCTCCTCGCGGGAACGCCGCCCGCGCCGATTGCTGCGTTTCGGGTCGGCCATGCGCCGAAGCATAAGCGCCGGGCGATCGCACGTCGCACCGGCGGCTTTCTGCACAGCGGAATCGTCTGGACGGGCCCGGCGAGGCATGTGACGGTCGGCATACAAGAATAGAACGCTCGGTCCAAAAGTGCCGACTGTCCATCGCCCGGAGCCCTCATGACGCATAACCACGACGCGGACGTCGCCCTCATCGGGTACGGCCCCACCGGCGTGACCGCCGCACTCACGCTTCTCCGGCAGGGAGCCTCGGTCGTCGCCTTGGAGCGCGACCGCGACATCCACGCGCGTGCTCGCGCGGTCACCGTCAACGACTGGACGATGCGGATCTTCCAGGACCTCGGCGTCGACGAGCGGATCGCCGCTGTGATCGAGCCGCAGCGGGCACTGCGCTGGACGACCTACGACGGCACCGAGATCATGCGCGTCGAGCACCCGCCGTCCACGCTCGGCGTACGGCCGCGCTTCTACAACATCTACCAACCCACCATGGAAGCCGAACTCCGCGCGTGCGCCGAGGAGTACGGCGACCTGCTCGACGTGCGATTCGGCGCGCGGGCGACCGCGGTGGAACAGGACGCGAACGGCGTCACGGTCACCGCCGCAGACCCCGCGACCGGTGAGACGCACACCGTGCGCGCCCGCTACGCCATCGGCGCGGACGGCGGGACAAGCTTCACCCGCGCACAGATCGGCTCCCAACTCCTGGGCGACACCGTCGACGTCCAGTGGATCGTCATCGACTGTCGGGTCAAGCGCTGGTGGCCCGACCGCGACCTGCTCACCTTCTGGTCCGACAGCGAACGCCCGGTCGTCGACATTGCCCTGTCGGCCGGCAACCACCGCTGGGAGATCCCACTCAAGCCGCACGAAACCGAGGCCGATTTCGCCGACGAGAGCGCCGTGTGGCCGCTGCTCGCGGCCCTGGGCGTGACCCCGGACGACGTGGCGATCCACCAGTGGGCGTTCTACCGCCACCACACCCGGATGGCAGACACGTGGCGGGTGGGCCGGATCTTCCTGGCCGGGGACGCCGCGCACCTGATGCCGCCATGGGCCGGGGCCGGCATGCAGACCGGGATGCGCGACGCGCACAACTTGGGCTGGAAGTTGGGCCGAGTGCTGCGCGGCGAACTGCCACAGGCATGGCTCGACACGTACGAGACGGAACGGCGACCGAACGCCGCCTTCTACACCGACCTGGCCGTGCAACTCGGCCGGGTCATCAAACAGGAGGCCACGCCCGACGAGATCGAGGCGATGAACCGGATCCCCGAGGGGCTGGTCACGCCGTTCGAGCCGCCGCTCATCGCGCCCCCGGTGCTCACCGCGGGCAAGTTGCGCGGGCCGGTCGGCGACGCGTCGATCGTCGGACGCATGGTGCCGCAGCCGATCGTCGGCGACACCGTCGGTCGGATGGCACGCCTGGACGACCTGCTCGGGAACGGCTTCGTACTGCTGGGCGACGGCGTCGACCCCACGGTGCTGCTGACCGCCGAGGAGAAGGCCGGATGGGACGCGCTGGGCGCCCGCTACCTGACCGTCCGCCCGCAGGACGCGTATACCGAGGGCTCCGACGAGATCGTGGACCTCGAACGTGTGCTGCTGCCGTGGCTGCGCCGCTACGGCGCCCGGGCCGTCGCGATCCGCCCCGACCGCTTCGTGGCCGCGTCCGATGTCTTCGGCCTCGCGGTCCCCGCCTGAGTGCCCACGGAGCGCGGCAGCCCCATCCACAGCACGTACACCAAGGAGAACCCATGACCGGAGTCAAGGAACTCGCCTACGTCGTCTACGAGGCGAGCGACCTCGCCGACTGGGAGCACTTCGCCGTCGACCTGCTGGGCATGCAACTCGCGGGGAAGGACGACGACACGCTGCGCCTGCGCACCGATGC
Organism: Embleya sp. NPDC005971; assembly: GCF_040629175.1. Lineage (NCBI taxonomy): Bacteria > Bacillati > Actinomycetota > Actinomycetes > Kitasatosporales > Streptomycetaceae > Embleya > Embleya sp. NPDC005971. The sequence continues at coordinate 85,873 of NZ_JBEXUX010000024.1, forward strand.
CAAGGCGTACCGCTGGCTGGTCCGGCGCGGACCCGCCGACGACCTGGTGGCGAGCGGTTACTCGGTCGAGGAGGAGGCCGCCCTCGACGCGCTCGCGGACCGGCTTGCCGCGGCCGGCGTCGACGTCGCCGACGGCGGGACGGCGCTCGCTGCCGCCCGCGGGGTGGACCGGATCCTGGTCACCACCGACCCGATCGGCAACCGGGTGGAGCTGGTGGTCGGACTCGCGGACGCCGACACCCCGTTCCGTTCCGACCGGCTGCTCGGCGGATTCGTCACCGGCGACGGTGGCGCCGGTCACCATGTGCTGATCGCCAAAGGCGTGTCCCGGGAGGATTATCTCGCCTTTTACGAGGGCCTGTTGGGCTTCCGGATCTCCGACACCATCGTCGAGGAGGTCGCCCCGGGCGTGGTCGCGGATCTGATCTTCCTGCACTGCAACCCGCGCCACCACAGCGTCGCGTTCGGCGACATGCCGCACCCCAAGAGCACGCACCATTTCATGCTCGAAGTCGCCGACATCCGCGACGTCGGCATGGCGCACGACCGCTGCCTGGAAGCCGGGCAGCCGTTCGAGATGACGCTGGGGATGCACCCCAACGACAACATGTTCAGCTTCTACGTCCGCACACCCTCGGGGTTCAGCGTCGAATACGGCTGGGGCGGCCTGCTCATCGACGACGCGACCTGGCAGGTCCGGACCCTCGACCGGCTGAACAACTGGGGACACCTTCCGCCCGAGGCGGTCGCGGCCCAACTCGCCCGCGCCGCCGGAACCGATCACGGAGACAACCGATGACACCCACCCGCGAATCGACCGCGCGCCTGGTCCGGACCAAGGACTGGGAGCTCCGCTACCACGAGGTCGGCGAGGGCCACCCGCTGGTGCTGTTGCACGGCAGTGGCCCCGGGGCCACCGGCTGGAGCAACTTCGCCGGGAACATCGGGGCGCTCGCCGAGCACTTCCACGTCTACGCCGTCGACATGCCCGGCTGGGGCGAGTCCGACCCGGCCACGGTGGACCGACTCGACCACGTCGAGGCCGCGATCCAGTTCCTGGACGCCCTGGGCATCGAGAAGGCCGCCTTCGTCGGCAACTCGATGGGCGGCCAGACCTCGCTCCGGCTCGCCACCGAACATCCCGACCGCATCACCCACCTCGTTACGATGGGCGCCCCCGTCGGCCCCGTGCGGACCCTTTTCGGCGCGGGCGACGGCCCGTCCGAGGGCCTCAAGGTGCTCATCACGGCCTACCGCGATCCGAGCCCGGAGAACATGCGGCGGCTCGTCGAGATCATGTGCTTCGACAAGGAGCGATTCGCCACCCCCGAGCTGTGCCAGGCCCGTTCGGACGCGGCGCTGGCCCGGCCCGAGCATCTGCGCAACTACGTGGACGGCCTGCCGCACGGCACCCCGCTGCCCACGTGGGTGGACCCGAGGTTGCTCCCGGCGATCACCACGCCGACACTGATCATCCACGGCCGCGACGACCGAGTGGTGTCCTACGAGGTCTCGCTGCATCTGCTCGCGAACGTCCCCGACAGCCGCCTGGTGCTGCTCAACCGGTGCGGCCACTGGGCCATGATCGAGCACGCGGACGAATTCAACCGGCTGGTCACGGACTTCGTCCGAAACACCTGAGCATCCGCCACCCCCGAGCGCGCCGACTGGGCCCGGGGCGGGCCGTCCGCAATCGCGGACGGCCCGCCCCGGGCTGCCCGCGTTCCGGGCGCATACCGATCAGGACAGTGCGTCCCGACGCGCGAGGACGCCGCCCAGGGCGGTCGCCGCGGCGCGCAGCGCGGTCACGTGCGCCTCGGGGCGGAAGCGGGGACTGGGCCCGGCCACGCCGATCGCCGCGACGGGCTCGTCGTCCGGGCCGAGCACGGGCGCGGCCACGCACACCAGGCCGACCGCGGCGTCCTCGTAGTCTGGCCTGGGGATGTCGCAGTTTCGTCGAGAACGCGGGTGTGTTGCACATAGCCTTGTACGCCTGAAGGCCCGGACCGTGTTTTGTGTTGGTCACGGGATTTGGGCCTGCTTGCAGGGTCGGGATGGCCTACGGACCGGATGTGCGGGACTTGGTGGTGCCGGGGCGGTGGCGGGTTTCGGCGAGGTGGTCCAGGCGGACGTCCGCGCCCACCACGCCGAGAAGTGGCCGACGTCGGGGTACGCCGTGACGTGGCGGCCGGAGTGGCCGCCCCCGGTGTGGCGGCCGAAAGACGCGACACGTGGGAGTGGACGACACAGTCGTAGAGGGGCTGGGGTTGGTGCGGCAGGTGAGGGCCAGATCGGCGTCGATGACGCTGTTCCCGTCGCTGGTGTCGGCTGTGCGGGAGCTGGTCGGCGGGGCGTAGGCGTCGGACGTCGTGCTCACCTGGTAGTGGCCGGGAGCCGGATTCGTGAAGGCGTGGTTTCCCTGGTCGTCCGTGGTCGTGGTGACGGCCTGTCCGTCGGGCCCGGGACGGGCTGCCCGTTCTCGTCCAGGAGCCGCACCACGAGCCCGGTGGGCGGGCCGCAGTCGGCGGTGACGCGGCCGGCGATCTGCGAGGAGCGACGAGATCCACAACTGGTAGACCGGGAAGCCGGTCTGCCGGCCGAACTTCAACGTGATGCCGGTAACCGGCACGGTCGGCTGGAACCAGCCCGAGGCGCCCGTGGTGTCCGAACCGTGGCCGACGAGCGTGTTCGTGGCAGGGTCCCAGGAAGGCACGTCGGTGTCGGTTCCGGCGGGACCGCAGGCTGACGGTTTCAGCCTGGCCTGGCACTGGTTGAAGGTCCCCTGCCGGCCCAGCCGATCCACCGTCAGGGGCCGGCCGTCAGCACCCGTCGCCGCAACCGTGACGCTGTCGGCGTCGATGCCGCCCGGGGTGAAGGCGAAGTTCCCGGCATTCGTCGGGTGCTCGAACGTGAGGGTCGCCGTCGAGGGCGTCAGGCCCGTGGCGGTCCGCAGAGTGACGTATTCCTTGCCCTGCGAAGATCCGTACCGATCCCCCACCGGCGTTCCCGGTCCCAGAAAGTCCGAGGTTCCGGACTGCACCGTGGCGGTGGTGCTGTCCGTTGTCACCGCCGCGGTCGGGAAGTCCGTGAGGGGGATGTCGACCGTGCCCGTGGTGCCGTTCATCGACCAGTCGCCGTAGGCCGACGTGGCGTCGGCATATGCCGATGTGGACGGCCAGCACCACACCCCGGCGACCAGCGCGCCGGCACAGACGACATGCGCAACGCGGCGAGCAGGGACGCGTCCACCCGCAGGTTGAATTCTTTCATGTAGTCCGTTTTCCGTTATATCCCTCAATTCATGACGAATTCTGGTAAGCCACGCGAATGTTCAGCCGATATTGCCGTACCGACCCGGGCCGAAAGAGCGAGGACGATCACCATGGCGCTCCTGGTGACCGACGTCGGATACGAGAAAGCCGCCCACCTCATCGGCAACGCCGTCCGCACCAACCACGGTCTCTGCGCGAAAACTTCGGCCGGGCCCCCGGCGCCGTCGAGGAACCGATCCGGTGGTGCGGCACGGTGCCCGCGGCCCGACCGCGCTTCGCCGCGGTCGACATCGAACCGCACGGCACGCCCGGCCCGGCTCCCGCCGTGCGATGGTCTGGGACAGGCCGGCGGCCAACAGGTGCAGGCGCCGGCCGATCCGCGGGGTGTAGCGGGCGTCGGTGATCAACGTGGTGACGGTGCTCAGGTGGGCGTCGAGCAGGGTGGCGGTGTGTTGGCGTTGTTCGGTGGCCTGGCCGGTCAGTTGCGCCCCGGTGGTCTCCAGTCATTGGACGAACTCGGCGTCCACGGCGCTGCCGTGGCGTGATCCGGCGGCGGGGGGCGGTTCCAGGGTGGCCCACTGTCCGGCGAGGCCGGCCAGGGCCGCGCCGGTGTAGCCGAGCAGGGTGCGGCGTTTCATCGTCGTCTTCAACGCCTCTCTCAACGCGGTGACGGTGTGGTGTGCGCCCAGGGGCAGTGGCGCATGCGGGCCCGGTAACCAGTGCGGCCAGGCGCGGACGTCGACGTCGTCGGGGCCAGGCCGAGGGCCTCGGCGAGCAGGAGTTGGGATTCCGCGCAGGGTTCGACCCCGGTCTCCCACTTCCACACGCGGCCGCGTCGGGTGCCCGATCGAAGACCCCGGTGGGCTGGTCGCTCGAGGACCTCGCGGGCGAGATCCTCGAGCGACCAGCCGCGCTCGGCCCGAACGTGGGACAACAGGTGACGAATCGGAGTGTCCACGGACCCATCACACCATCACGCCCGGGTGGTTGTCCGTGCCCGGGCGGCCGGGGATACAGCGGGGATACGCCCGGGCCCTGTCGGCGAGTCGAACAGGTGAGCTGTACTCGCTTCCCCGACCAGCCGAACCCGCCCCATCCCGGGCCGTGTTCGCCGTCGGTGGATCCAGGAGGAGACGATGGCCGAAGCCCCCACCACCCCCAACCTGCCGCCGGCCGGCGTGCCCCGACCGCACCACCGAGACCCCGCGACCGCGACCACCGGCGACCCGCACGCCCCGACGCCGATTTCGTCACCGGTGGCAACGACGCACGGTGGCAGGGAAGTTCGGCGGACCCTCCTCACCCGAGGACGCGCCCCCGCGCCGTCGGCACCGTCGGCCGAAGCCGGGACGCGGACACATGCTCCCGACGGCTCGTCCTCGTGCGCGAGCGTGCAGCGTTGGTGGACCGAGGAAGCGTTATGCTCGTCCGTGCCTATTCGTCGGAGTCGGGGTCCCATCCGCACCCCACGAGCAGTTCCCGGACGCGTCGCACGTCCGGGTCGGTCGATTCCTGGTCGCCGCCGATACCGTACGCGTCGTGGTGGGCCTCCGTGAAGGTGGTGAACGCGAACATCACGTCCCCCAGGTTCCGGATCGACATCCCCTCGGCCAGGACCCGCATCACCGGCAGATAGTCCTCGTCCGGCATCCCCCGCGGATACGCGGACTCCAGGATCGACAGGGTCCGTTCCAGGTGCCGCGGAACACGCCCGCCCCACACCCCTTCCGGATACGGCGCAACAGCCACGACCCGACCCCCTCGCGTCGATGTTCACCACGGCCGTCGCGGTCGCCCCACTCCACCACGAACCCACACCGCACTCCACAACGCCCCCGGCCCCGTACCCACATCCTCACCAGGTGGCTCGACCACGCCCGGGCCGAACTCGCCCACGCGCCGCGCCGCCTCGGCGAGGCGCGTCGCGCCCGAAGCCGACCCCCGGCACGCCGGGCGGGTGCGGTTCGCGCGGGTGCGTCCGGGCCTCGGAAGTGGTGCGGGTGAATCCGGGCGGGCGAACATCGGGCGCGGGTAAGGGACTCGCGCGCGTCAACGGGGCGTGGCAGCCGGGGGCGCGGTGCGGATGGTGTCGACCATGGCGCGGACGGCGCGGATGTCCGCCTCCGAGGAGTCGATCCTCACCAGGCGGTCGCGGTCGGCCCAGGTGCACGACGCGTAGGCGCGCGTCGCGGTGCGGATCGGGCGTCGAGAGCGGGTCGTGCGGGGTGGGAGTCGCAGGTGATCCGGCCGCCGTTCGCGCGTTCGAGGATGTGCCGTTCTCCGGGACCGAGCGGCACGTCCGCCCGGATCTCTTCGATGTTGTCGGAGAGTTCGGCGAACACGTCCAGCGCCGAGGTGGGCCCGCGTTCGGCGGTGACCACGACGATGCGACCGGCCTGGGCGTAGCCGTCGTCCCGGGCCGGATACGGGTGGTCGGCGCCCTGCCGGTCGAGCATGTCGGTGGCCGCGAGGAACTACGAGTACTCCCTCGACGCGGTCACGGGTCGTCCGTCGCCGTCGCCGTCCAGGCGTCGGGAGAAATCGGCGCCGCGTCCGTCGGCCACGATCCGCGTGGCCCCCGCGAGGACCGGCGGAAGATCCGCGAGCGGCCGGGAACCGGGCGTGGACGCCTGCGTGCACGCGAGCGGCGACAACGCCGACACGAGTGCGGTCGACGCCACTTGGACCGGGCGTAACGAGCGGGACCGTCGCGTGGGAGCAACCTCCGAAACCGGACTCCACCGCGATCACGGGCGTCCTCGAGTAGGTGCGATCGAAGCTACGACCTTGCCGTGTGGGAGGGCGCGCGGCCGGCAGAGAACGCCGCTGCGGCCAAGTGCTTTGCCGATCTGTACGACCGCTACATGGACACGGAGGCGCCCGTGGTTCCCCGGTGGGTCGCATCACGGCCTTCGTCGCCGCGCTGTTGGAACGGTGACCGGATCCCAAGCCAGGGCGAGCGCCGCCTACGCGCGGTGCGGTAGCGATGGCACCACCTCCGGCGGGCGGTCGCCGTCGCCGTCGAAGGCCTACTCGTCTGAGCTACCGAAGTCTTCTCAACGAAATGAGCTCGAGAGGTGACTCGGTCAGAACCCGTTGCCGAGCAAGGCTTCCGATGGGCAGCGTGACCTATTCGATGAGCGTTTCACTGGACGGTGCGGCGGCGTGTGCCGGGGCCGGCCCGGTTGTCGACGAGTTGCAGGCGTGCTCGGTCGCGGTCAGGTCGTCCGAGGGCACACCACACCTCGTGCCTCGGCCCGGTGCCTGTGGCGTGGTCCGGGAGTTGCTCGTGTCGGGTCTTTGTATGGGCCCGCCGGCCGCTGTGCCGGGTGGAGGGTTGTCGGCCCGTGGGCTTCGGGGTTCCCGGGCTGATTTTCCTGCCCGGTTTTCCTTACGACCTTCGGGCTCGGCTTCTCCTCCCGTCCGGGCCCGACGCGGACGTAGGCGGGTGGCTTCCGGTGTCGGTGCCGACCCGGGTCTCGGCCGGTCGGTTCGGGAGTCGGGGTCCGGGTGTGCGAGAACGGTTCCGACCGCGCATTGCCGCGGTCGGGATCGTTGCTGTTGGCCCCGCGCGGGGCACAGCCCGCACGACAACGCCGCGAGGCGAGTGTGTGGACCCCGCGCGGGGCACCCGCACACCATCGCACCGATCGGGTCCCCGATGCGCGCGGTCCACCCGAACGGGACGAACAAACGGCCCCCGGGGAGCCGTCGGGCGGGGTGTGGCGGATGTCCCGCGCCTCGCATCGGACTTCCCGACGAGTACCGGCGCACGACGGCCCGCCTCCTGACACACGCTGCGTGCCCGTGTCCGCGGCGGCGAGTCGGTGTGCGGCCACGGCCGCGCGCCCGTGTGCGGTTACGTGTTCGTGGGCCACCGAGGCCCGGTGTCGGGGTGGTGGGCCCACACGTACTGGGTGTCGGGGGTGACGGTCATGCCGTGGTCGTACAGCCCCGGGCCGCCCTGCGCGATCCACCGGTCCCAGGCCGTTTCCAGCTCGTCTCCCAGCCGGCGCACGCCGCCCTGGTGCAGCGTGGTTGTGCCGCCGGCCGATGCGGAGTACACGGCCCAGGAGGTGTCGCCGTCGTGGATCCACGCGTTCACGCCGTCGGCGTCGCGCGCGGCGCGCACCCGCAACTGGGGCAGCGCGACGCGCAACGCGAACAGCAGGTGCGCGTCGTCGCACAACGGCGCGAGATCGCGGACGACGCCGCGTTCCTCCCCGGCCGCCGTGTCGCCGCGTATGTCGGCGAATCGGCGCTCGGCCGGGGTGCCGCGGGCGGGCATGAACGTGGCGAGTCCCTGGACCCAGCCGGAGGCGGACAGCCCGTCGTCGGCGACGGTCAACGCGACATGCCCCAGCCACCCCCACGGCGTGACCACGCGACCTCCGGGGCGGGCCTGGGCGATCCACGCCCACGGCACCCGTTCCACCGCGTAGGTCGAGACCACCCGATCCCACGGCCGCTCCGACGGGCGACCGGCCGCGCCGTCCCCGACCTCGACGCACACGTCCAGCCCGGCCGCGGCGAGCGCCTTGCGGGCGCCCTCGGCCAGGTCGGAATCGACCTCGACGCTGACGACGTTGCCGGGCCCGGCGCGTCGCGCGGCCAGCGCCGCGTTCCAGCCCGTCCCCGTGCCCAACTCCAGGACCCGGTGCCCGGGTTCCAGGAGCAGGGAGTCGAGCATGTCCACCACCACCGCCTGGCAGGACAGGCTCGACGTGGGCACCGCGTCGACGACCTGCGTCACCGCCGCGTCGTCGGGCCCGGCGTACACCAGCGACACCCACGCACCCTCGTCGACCACCCGATCGACCGGCACATAACCCTCGCCGTCCCAGCGCCACAGCCGGTCCGGCGCGAACTCGTCCCGGGGCGTGGCCTCCACGGCGGCGCGGATCCACGGCGCGCGCTCGGGCCAGTCCCCACGCCGTTCCATCTCGGCCGCCAACCGCGACCGCGCCTCGACAGGATCCACGGCGGGCTACTTGTCCTTCTTGTGTTGGCCGTTCGACGGCGGGGGAGCGGGCACCTGCCCGTCGGAGTTGTTCGGCGGCGGAGTGCCCTTCGACGGATCCGGCGGCGGCTTCTCGTGTTGTCCCATGAACGCCTCCTCCTCGGTCACCCGGAGAGACCCCATGATGACGCAACACCACATCGACGTGGAAGACACACCGCACCGCGACCCACACCACCGGCAAGCCCACCCGGTGCGGCAACGGACCCTCGCCACCGATGCCCGGCTGTCCCCGACGCATCCCAAGCCCGGTCAGGCCCTCCAGCCGTTCCGCCGCGCATGTGGCCCGTCGTTGGCGGGCATTGGCGAGCGCGACACCAGCTTCACCGCGCGCACCTCCCCATTGACGTCAACGGTCTCGACGTGCTTGTGCGGCACGGTCGGATGCCCCTCCCATGCCGCACGACGTAGTGGTTTGTCGTCGGGTTCGCTCGACGGGTGTCGAACGATGAATCCTTCGTGCAAAGATCGGCCCACATGGCGTCGGCGTCGTGGGGTTCGGGGGAGTAAAAGAGCGTTTCGTCTTGTGAAACGTGTTTGGTTCCAGCTTCAGGTGTAGCGCCGGTTCGGGGTGTTTTCGTGGGTGAGTCGTCTGCTCATGAGGTCGATCATGGCGAGGTGGATCATGGCTTCGGAGCGGTGTGGGTGGGTTTCGTAGTCGCGGGCGAGGCGGCGGTGGTGTGCATGAGCCATCCAAGGGTCCGCTCTACGATCCAACGTCTGGGGAGGACCTTGAATCCCTTGACGGTGGGGTCGCGTTGGACCACCTCGACGTCGATGCCCGGGGCCGCGGCGTGCTCGATTGCCTTGGTTCGGTAGCCGGCGTCGGCCCAGGCCTTGGTGACGCGGGGATGGGCGGCGGCGATCGCCGAGAGCAGGTGGATGCCGCCGACGTTGTCGGAGACGCTCGCCGCGGTGACCCACGCGGCGAGCAAAAGGCCGACGGTGTCGAAGCCGACGTGGCGTTTCCGTCCCACGATTCTCTTGCCCGCGTCGATGCCCTGACCTGCGGCGGGGACGTTGGCGGAGGTCTTGACGCCCTGCGCGTCCGACACGCACGCGCTCGGCTCCGCGTCGCGACCCTCCCGTTCGCGGACCAGGCGCCGCAGGACTCCGTTGAGCTTCTCGAAGACGCCGTCCTTCTGCCAACGGGCGAAGTAGCCGTAGGTGGTTTCCCATGGTGGGAAGTCGTGCGGGAGGTAGCGCCAGGGGATCCCGGTGCGATCCACGTACAGGATCGCTTCCATGATCCGACGCAGCTCGTGTTCGGGAGGACGTCCGAAATCCAGTCCGCTGCCACGGCGTTTGGTCCGCCAGGCCGACAGGGTGGGTTCGAGCAACTTCCAGCGGGCGTCGGACAGATCACTCGGATAGGGACGATGTCCGGTCATGTTTTGTTGGTAGCGCTCGGCGGCCCGCCCGCCCAAGGCGTGAACGGGGGTGAACAGGGGCGTCGCGGGATCAGACAGGAGCGAAGGTAGCGAAACAGACTGACTCGAAGCGTCTTGAGCCGCGTATGTCACAGGAGGCACCCACGGTCCCAACCATGCGGATCAATCCAACACCGTGAATGCCGTATCACACTCATCCCGGGATAAAACGCTCTTTCAAAGAGCGTTTTGCCCCAAGAGAAGCGTGTTGCGGCTTTCGAAGTGCTGGAGCGGTCCACGTGATTGGGTCAGTGCACGTCTTGTGTGACGGGTGCGGCTTGAGGTGATTCGAGCCTGCCCGTTTCACCACGTTAACTCCTGTCTGATCCCGGGAAGCACCTGTCCGCCCCCATTCACGCCTTGGATGAACGGGACGCCCGGCGCTACCAACGAAACATGACCGGACTTCGGCGCTATCCCAGTGATCCGTCCGACGCCCGTTGGAAATTGCTCGAACCCACGTTGACGGCCTGGCGAGCCGAACGCCGGGGCAACGGACCGGACTTCGGACGCCCACCCGAGCACGAGCTGCGTCGCATCATGGAAGCCATCCTCCACGTCGACCGCACCGGGATTCCCTGGCGCTACCTCCCGCACGACTTCCCACCATGGGAAACCACCTACGGCTACTTCGCCCGTTGGCAGAAGGACGGCGTCTTCGAGAGGCTCAACGGAGTCCTGCGGCGCCTGGTCCGGAAGCGGGAGGGCCGCGACGCGGAGCCGAGCGCGTGCGTGTTGGACGCGCAGAGCGTCAAGACCTCCGCCAACGTCCCCACCGCAGGCCAGGGCATCGACGCCGGCAAGAAAATCGACGGAAGCGCCACATCGGCTCGGGTCGACACCGTCGGCCTCCTTCTCGCCGTGTGGGTCACCGCGGCGAGCGTCTCCGACAACGTCGGCGGCATCCACCCGCTCGCCGCGATCGCCACCGCCCATCCCCGCGTCACCAAGGCCCGGGTCGACAACGGCTACCGGACCAAGGCCATCGAGCACGGAGCGACCCTCGACATCGACGTTCACGTCGTGCAACGCGACCCCACCGTCAAGGGATTCAAGATCCTCCCCAAACGTTGGATCGTCGAGCGAACCTTCGGATGGTTCATGCACCACCGCCGCCTCGCCCGCGACTACGAAACCCACCCACACCGCTCCGAAGCCATGATCCACCTCGCCATGATCGACCTCATGAGCAGACGCCTCACCCGCGAATCCACCCTGAACTGGCGCGACATCCAACCTCAGGACCGGAACCAAACACCTTTTCAGGCATAAAACGCTCTTTCGGGGCGTGTTTCGGTCCTCGCTCTCGGAGAGCATCTCCAAGAGCTTGACCCCTTTTCCCGGGATCTCCAGCGCGGCGTCGCGCTTGGCCACCTCCTTCTCCAGGCGCTCGACCTTGCGCCGGAGCTTCTCGTTCTCGGCTTCGGCCGCGGGCTTCTTCGGTCGGGCGGGGCTCGTGCGTCGGTCGGTGAGCTTCGCCAGGGCGCCGGTGTCGCGCGCGGCCCGCCATTCCTGGATGTGGGAGTGATACAGCCGCTCGCGTCGCAGGATCGCGCCGCGTCCGGCGGCATCCGGGGCGCCGTCGTACTCGGTGACGATCCGGAGCTTGTACTCCGGGGAGAAGGTGCGGCGCTTGGGCTTGGGAGCCGGGTCGCCGCCGGGATTCCGGCTGGTCATGAAGGTGGTGCTCCTGTCGCCTCTCAGGCTACTGAGGTTTTCTTCGTGGTGTCGCTTGGTTGGATGTCATTTCCTGGGTCGGATGACGAGTCCGGTTTCGGCGAGGCATCCGTCGATGAGGTGGGGGCGTCGTTGGACGTGGCGGAGGCCGTGTTTGATCGTGCGGACCAGGTGGTCGGAGTCGGTGAACGCGACGTTCCCGGTGAAACCGCGACGAACCAGGGACCAGATCCCCTCCACCGGGTTCAGATCCGGCGCGTAACTCGGCAGTTGAACGATCGTCAGCCAGTCGTGGTCGGCGGTGTACTCCCGCAGCCCGGACGCGAGATGGGTGCTCAGGTTGTCCCAGACCAGAACGATCGGGCCTCCCAGCCGCCGATGGGCCCGGACCGCCAGGTCGCGGTAGTCCGTCCAGGCGAAGCTCCTGCGTTCCCCCTTGCGGCGCGTGTGCAGACGGGATCGATAGAGCAGACGGGGGCGTTCGCCCGGTTTGTAGCAGGCCAGGGCGGCGATCGAGACCCGACCGCGCGAGGCTCCCCGCACCCGCACCACCGGTGTTGCCCCGCGTCGTCCCCAGGTGCGCGCTCGCGGCGGCGTCATCGACATCCCGGCCTCGTCCTCGAAGACGATCCACGCGTCGAGCGCCGCCGCGGTGCTTCCACCGACGGCCACGTCTCCTTCACCCAGCCCCGAACGGCGTCCTCGTCCCGCTCCACCGCCCGCCGGACCGGCTGTTGACACGACCGGCCCGCCCGACGCAACACGTCCCACACCCCGTGAATCGAGTACGTCACCCCGAAACGCCGCCGGATCACCGCCTTCACCCGCACCAGGGTCCAGCGTTGATCCTCCCAACCGTGGGCCCTGGGACCCTTGTCCAACTCCCGTTCCAGAGCCGCCACCTGCGACGGATCCAGTTTGGGGAGCGACGCGGGCCCCGCCGATCGCAGACCCTCCGGCCCCGCCTCGCGCCAGGCCCGACGCCAACGCTCCACCGACCGACGCGCCACCCGTAACCCGGACGCGATCACCGCGTTGGAATCACCGCGCTCGAACCGCTCCGCGGCATCCAGACGCAACCGTTCCCGCTTCGCCCGTTCCTTCGAAGTCAGCCCACCACCCTGCGCATACCGCATTTCCACGGCATACCGCAGGGATCTTCAACCGTCCACGACACCACGAAGAAAACCTCAGTAACCCGGATCTATCGGGCGTCTCGCCACACACTGACAGAGAGGGGGGCGAGGCCCTCGGTGTGAGTGAGGCCGTCGACCGTCACAAGGTCCTCATCGCTGATGTTGCGTGCAAGGGCGGAGGTGAAGTCGATTCCGAGCTTTCTGACCGTGGTGGGCGCAAACCGGTAGGCGCGGTCCACGTCGTTCTCCGAGAGGCTGCTCTCATCCGTGTCGTCCCCGGCAGGTGTATGGGCTTCGCGCCCAGCCTGCGCCGCCGTGGAGGCAATACGGCGATCAATGTTGGACACCAGGGCCACGGCAGTGGAGTGGTTAAAGCCGGTCCCGGGGTGCCGTTCCGGTGCTGTAGCAGTGCCCTGCGTCCCTGCGGTGAAGCGCCGCTTCCAGCCGTGTCGCCACCGCGGCGACTGCCGTCGCGTCCCCGGCGGTGAAGCCGAGGACTGCGTCGCAGTAGGCGGCATAGGCCTGCGTGTCGTGGCGGGCTTCCTCCGCAGCGTCGGCCGCGTTGAACCGTTGCCGGGCGGTGGTGACGTGTTCACCGACCTTGTCCAACGACCGCGCGGACAGAGCAGATCGCAGGTGGTCGCAGCCGAGTTCTACGAAGGCATCCACGTCGCCGGCTTCGTCGCCGGCGAGCTGCGTGAGCAGAGTGCGCGCGGTCTCGGTGATGACCTGTTCGTCCTGGGACCAGCAGTCCGGGGCGAGACCGAGAATGCGCGGAAGACGCTCGAGGAAGTCCTCCGGGCCGTGCGTGTCCAGTTCTTCGAGGGTGCCCCACACCTTTATGGGGCTCACCATCTTGGAAACGGCGAGCCGGACTGCTCCCTCCAGCCGCGCGGCCGCCAGGAGCGGCACAGACTGGACTGCCTAGAAAAGGCCGGTCAGGAGAGCTCCGTTGAGGGGCTTGGCCAGGGCCTTCGCTGTGTTCGTACTGCCGAGCAGTGTCTCCAGAGCCGAGGTCAGGTGCAGGACGCTGAGCTGCCTGGCAAAGCCGACGGAGAACTGTGCCGCCGCCTGGTCCCATACGCGATCGTCGTCGTCGAAGGCATGGGTGATGCGCGGCGAGCACCGCGCCCGCGACGGTGATGAGCGCCAGTCGCGGCGCCCGGTAGCTATATCGCCCGTTGGGGTCGCACAGGCCGGTGAACAGCGCACCGAGGGCGACGCTGACGAAGCACTTCTCCTCGCCGAGTGCGCCCAGCACGATGAGGGGGACCATCATCACCAGCCGGACGGAGGCGCCCCGGCGCAGGTTCAAGCCCTCCCGGTTGATCGCGAACACGTCCGCCAGGCGGATCTCGGTCATCACGGAACACCTCCGGACGGTTCGATGACCGGCTCGGGCGACTCCCCGGAACTCCGGCGTGCAGCGCTCACGGGCGGACGGAGCCCCCTCTGCGAGCGTCTCCGCACCTTGGCCGGGCGCGACTTTCCCGGGTGGCGCGGGTGGTGCCGGACCGCCGAACGGGCGGTTTCGCCGCGCCATACCGAAAGAATCGCCGTATTTGTCGTATATCGCGCCTAGGGTGGGCGCAACGCGGCCGGAACGGGAAGAGCGGCCCCGTCCGGCCGGGAGACCGCATTGATGTCACGGGTATTCTCGAGCGTGCGGGTGCGGGTTGGCGTCATGGCGTCGGCGGTCGCGCTGACCGGCTCCCTGGCGGGCTGCGGTGCTCACCAGCAGCACACGCCGCCGCCGAGTGCCTGGCGCAAGGTCATGGCGATGACCGGCCCCAACGGCGAGATCTCCAAGGAGATGGCACTGGCGGCGTTCGCCACGGTGTACGGTCCACTGCCCGGGGTCGCACCGGTCTCCGGGGACCGCAACGAGTTGAGGTCGGGGTCGACCGCGTTGCGCTGGATCGCCGCCCACTGGCAGGAGATCACGCCGGAGCAGCGGGCGGCCGTGCGTGAGGCGACCGGGTTCGACGTGCTTCCGGGCGACACCGACGCCGGTGGCGCGAAGGGCTCGACCCGTCCTCTCGGGACGCCGGGGGTCTTTCCCGTGGATGCCTCCTGCCCGAAGGCGAATCCGGGCGACGCCGGTCTGCGCACCCAACTCGTCAACTGGTGGAACGTCCTCGCGCAGACCATGGGGCTGAAGACCGCTGTGCCGAACTTCGCGGCGTGCGTCTCGGCCAGAGAAGGGATCCATACCAACGCGTGGGCTACGGGCTGGGTCTCCCACGGCGTTCCGCAGTGTCAGATCACCTTCTTCCCGTCGTTCTTCAAGTCCGGGAACGACCGTGACGAAACGATGATCCACGAACTCACCCACTGCGCCGAGGGCGTGACAGTCGCGAACCCGGAGGCGTACCGCAGGATGCCGGACTGGGTGGCCGAGGGGCTCGCCGTCTGGGTGGCCGTCAAGACGCTCGGACACTACGGCAGCTCCACCCGGCTGTGGAATGCCTACCTCGGCGACACCAACACGGCGCTCGACCAGCAGTCCTACCAAGCCATGGGCTTCTGGTGGGAATTGGACTACCGCGGCATCGACGTGTTCAACCGCTTCATCCCAATCGTATCGGCCTCGGCCGACGCGGACGCCAGGCACGACGCCGCGGCCTTCAGCGCGGCCGTGGGTGCCAATGTCGACGACATCAGGACGAGCTGGCCGATCAGTTACACACGCGACGCCGCGCGCGGGGCCGCGTGGACCACCAAAGGCCTGAACATCACCGACGCCAAGGCGAATCTCGGCCCGCCGCGGGAGATCGGCAATGGGCAATCCGGCAGCATCACCTCGCAGCCGCTCGGTGTCGCCTTGACGGCATTGAACGTCACGGCGGAGGTCCTGGAGTTCGCACCGGGGGCGGGCGGCACCCCGTACGGCCGGTTCGGACCGGGCACCACCGGCGACTTCGTTTTTCCCCAGGCCCTGACGGAGGTGTTCTGCACGCTCGGATCGGCCTGCAACTGCCCCAACGACACAGCGAGGGCGGGCACCCGATTCCGGTCCATCGCCAAGGGGCGCGCCTACCTCGGCATCGCGGGGGGTGAATCCGCCGACTCCATCGGGTACACCGGTACCCGCCTCGACGTCTTCTGCGGTCCCCGGAAGGAGGCACCGCCCTTCGGCGGCCCGGGCGTCGGTCATGGGCCGTTCTCGCCCGCGCCCGCGCCGGGCTGTCAGCGGCCGAGCCCGCCACCGCCGCAGTCCCGCCCGGCCCCTGCGGGTACCGGGGGGCGGGCGGTTCCCCTTGCCCCGTGGACCCCGTTTTCGGCTCCGTTCCGTGAGGGCGAGAGCTGCGGCACCGGTGGCAGCAACGGCGACCCGCACCTGGTGACGTTCGACAATCTGCGCTACGACCTGCAGTCCGTCGGTGAGTTCACGCTGGCGCGGTCGCTGGACGACGGGCTGCTGGTGCAGGCCCGGCAGAAGGCGTACCCGGGCCTTGCCACGGTGAGCGTCAACAGCGCGCTGGCTGCCGATGTCGCGGGCGACCGGGTGGGGCTGTACCTGACGCCGCACCCGGAGGTGATCGAGACGCACCTGAACGGTGCCGTGATCACCCCGCCCGTCGGCGACACCCCGCTGCCGCACGGCGGGGTGCTGACGAAACTCGGCGAGGGCACCGGGACGCTGTACAGCGTCACGTGGCCTGACGGCAGACGCCTGCACGTCTCGACGGTCGGCGCGTTCGGCCTCAGGGCGGACGTGGTCGTGCCGTCGTCCCGGAAGGGCCGGATGGAGGGCCTGCTGGGGAACTTCGACGGCGACCCCGGCAACGACCTCGACCTCGGCGACGGGCGGACGCTGACGGTTCCCGCCGGACCCGCCGACCTGCACGGCGCGTACGCCGACCGGTGGCGTATCACGCAGGAAGCGTCGTTGTTCGACTACGGGCCGGGGGAGTCGACGGCGACGTTCACCGACCGCGCCTTCCCCAAGCCGGTTACGGCGCTGCCGGGACGCGACCAGGCCGAGGCGACGTGCCGGGCCTCGGGGGTGACGGACCCGCTGGTCGTCGGGGAGTGCGTCCTCGACGTGGCACTGACCGGGCGTCCCGAGTTCGCCGCCGCGGCCGCGGCGCAGGAGGCGTTCCGGACGGCCGTGCGGCGCACCGAGACCACGACCGACGGGACCCCGGTTCCGCCCGAGTGCCTCGCCGCCGAGGGCGACGTCTCCCGCGCCCTGTTCGACGTGAAGATCGGGGACACGATCGGGGCAGGCGGTGCCGTTCCCTGCGCCGGCGTCATGCCGACCGGCTCCTCGATGCACGAGCTGGTCTTCGTCGGCGAGGCCGGGCAGACGGTCACGCTCACCCACCTGCCGGGCGGCGACTGTCGCCTCCAATGGCGGCTCTACCAGGACTTCTATAACCCCGAGCAGCCTGTCCCGGTACCGCCGCTGCTGGGACCGGTCTCGGTCTGCCAGGACCTCGGCGCGGTCACGCTCCCGGGAAGCACGCTCTACGCGATCGTCGTCGAGAAGCCGGACCCGGCGGTCTCGGGAACGTACGGGTTCACGCTCACCGCAGGCCGGCCGATCATGTGACCGTCGCCTGTTCTGCTCGTTGTTCCCGTTATGGGACGGGGACAACGCGGCGATCTGTCGGACGCTGAATGGGAGCGGTTGCGGCCGTTCCTGCCGGTGAGCGACGGCCGGTGTGGGCGGTGGCGTGACCATCGAAAGGGGAATTCGCGACAGGTGGCGCGGCGCGCCTTCTGCGCGCACACCGGGGCACCACACGCACGCGCCCGGCCTCCGATGGAATCGCCGCCGAGGATCGACACCGACACCCGACGCCTGGGACGGCGCTCGCTCGCCGGATCATCGGCGCGCCGGTGGGACGTTGCACCCGGTGCCATTCCGCTCGCGTCCGTATTGGTCGGATTGGAGGGTGAACATGTCCGCGTAGCCTCCGCGCCGCGCCACGAGCCGTCCGTGGGTACCGTGTTCAGCGATGCGGCCCTTGTCGAGGACGTATATGTGGTCGGCGTGTTGGACCGAGGCGAGGCGGTGGGTGATCAGGACGGCGATGGTGCCGTCGGCGACGAGCTCGCGGATGCGGGTGAACGTCTCGATCTCCTTAGAGGTCCTAACAAATAATGAGTTTGGTGTGACTATCGGCTTGTTCGGTCGTTGGGCCTGGTGTGCGTAGAGGTGAGTCGCGTCCGTGGATCGTTTCAGACGAACTGTGGTCCCTGATCGAGTCGTTGCTGCCCGCACCTCCTCCGAAGTCGACGCGTGGGCGACCTCGGGTGCCGGATCGGCAGGCGTTGTGCGGGATCCTGTTCGTCCTGCACACGGGAATCCAGTGGGAGTTCCTGCCGCAGGAGTTGGGGTTCGGGTCGGGGATGACGTGTTGGCGTCGTCTCGCGGCCTGGAACGAGGCCGGCGTGTGGGATCGGCTGCACGCGATTCTCCTCGCGAGACTGCACGCGGCCGAACAGCTCGACCGGTCGCGGGCGGTGATCGACTCCAGCCACGTCCGGGCCGCCCGAAGGGGCCCAAAAGCGGTCCGAGCCCGGTCGATCGCGCGCGACCGGGCAGTAAGCACCACGTCCTGGTCGAGGGGCGGGGAATTCCACTCGCGGTGTCCCCGACCGGCGGAAACCGCAACGACGTCACCCAGGTTCTGCCCCTGCTCGCCATGGTGCCCCACGTCCGAGGGCGCGTCGGCCGGCCTCGCCACCGGCCCGACTCCCTCTACGGCGACCGCGGGTACGACCACGACAAATACCGCCGCCTCGTGTGGGCACGGGGCACCAAACCAATGATCGCCCGACGCGGACAACCCCACGGATCCGGCCTCGGACGCGTGCGCTGGGTCGTGGAGCGAACCATTTCGTGGCTGCACGGCTTCCGTCGCCTTCGCATTCGTTGGGAACGACGCGACGACATCCATGAAGCCTTCCTCGGCATCGCCGTCTGCCTCATCACCCACCGACACGTGAAACGCCTTTGTTAGGACCTCTTACAGCGACATCGTCTTCGGCCTCCTCACCCTGGCGGGGTACGCGTACGCCCCGCAACTGGCGGACCTGCCCGACCAGAGGATGTGGCGCGTCGACGCGCGAGCGGACAACGGACCGTTCCAACAGGTAGCCCGGGGGCGGGTGGACCCGGTGAGAATCGAGCGCCACTGGGACGACATCCTGCGGATCGTCGGCTCGATCCACACCGGCGCGGTGCGCACCCACGACGTCATCCGGATGCTCTCGCGCGACGGCTGGCCCACCCCGTTGGGCGACGCGATCGCGCACTACGGCCGGATCTCCAAGTCCCTGCACATCCTGCGGCTCGCGGACGAGCCCGGCTACCGGCGACAGATCAAGGCCCAGGCCAACCTTCAGGAGGGCCGGCACGCCCTCGCCCGGAAGATCTTCCACGGCAGGGCCGGACAGCTCTATCAGAACTACCAGGACGGGATGGAGGACCAGTTGGGGGCGCTGGGTCTGGTCCTGAACGCCTTGGTGCTGTTCAACACCCGCTACATGGACGCCGCCGTCAAACGATTGCGGGCCGACGGCTTCGACGTCCGGGACGCGGACGTGGCCCGTCTTTCCCCCTTCGCGCGTGACCATGTGAACATGCTCGGGCGGTACTCGTTCGCCCTGCCCGAACTCCCCGACGAGCTGCGGCCGTTGCGCGAGCCGAACGTCGACCGGGAATGACGGCCCGCCGGGACGCCGACGCCCGACGTGTGCCCCGTCACCGGGCGGGCCAGACTGTCCTGTCGCCGCGCCGAGGAGGTCTTCGAGGAGACGACCCGCCTCGTGGCCCGTCCTCCGGCCCGCCCCGGGCGGTGGGGGCACCTGCGGGACGGTGTCCCTGCGCCGGTGTCGACGCCGGCGCCCGACACGTCGCCGGACGGGGCGGTGTGTCGTTCACCCCTGGTCGATGCGTGGGCCGTTCTCCCCGGATACCCAGGTCCAGTGTTTGGCGTTGAAGGGGCGGGGCTTCCTGTAGTCCGAGGCGGCCATCTTCCGCATGGCCTCCCAGGCCGTCTTGGCCCGGGTCTGGTCCTTGGGGGTTTGGCCGTAGGCGTCGATCGCGGTCTGGAGGTCGGCGAGGAGGGTGTATTGGGTGGTTCCGACGATGCGGATCGCGTTCGCGTCGATGGCGTCCTTGGGGTCGTCGGCGCGGTTGCGGGGGCCTTCGAAGAGGTTGCCGGGCAGCCACATGTAGAACGTCCAGAAGGCGTCGAAGGCGTCGAGTCGCTTTCCGTCCGGGGCGTGGACGAGGGTGCCCCGCCACAGGCCCTCGGCCAGTTCGGCGCACTTGGCGACGTCCGTCGGATGGATGTCTCCGGGGGGTCTGATCATCGCCGTGTACTGCGCGGCGTGGGCCTGCATGTGTTTGAGGTAGAACCTGGCCGTCTCGGAGATGGTCGTGTTCGCGACGGTGTCGCGCCACAGCTTGGACAACGTCGTCTTGGAGACGACGTGGTGGTACATCATCGGGTAATTCCTTTGCTCCTTCAGGTCCTTGGCGGCGATGGCCCCGTAGGGCTGCCCCATGTCCGGCAGGGGGGCGAAGTTCCAGGCAGTGGCCTTGGGCATGGTGGAGGGCTCCCGTCGTTCGCGTCCGCCTCGCGCCCCGGTTCACGCCCGGGACGGGGCGGTCGAGCGGAGGAATACCCCCTGCGTGAGGATCGAGCGCCCGAACGGGGGGTTCCACTCGAATGCGGCGAGCAGGGGTTTCCCGGACCATCCCGCGGTCGCCCGCGCGGCGTTGGGGCGTTCGAGTGATTCCCCGACCATTCGGACCGACCGGATGGTTGATTCCGGTGGGATGCCTCCACGCTGTTGGGGAGCACACGCCCGACCGCGGGCGTCGCGTCGCGCGCGGCGGCTCACCCGTGTGTCCGCGCCCTCGCCCAGCGGTCCCGCCGCTTCGGCCCCGGCGCGACACGCCCATCCGAGGGAGAACCAGATGACGGCGACGAGGCAGGACCCGGACGAGGCGACGACGGTCGGGGCGGGAGAGATCCCCGCCCCGGCGTGGGGGGTGGACCTGGGCGAGGGGCGATGGGCGGTGGAGTGGGACGTGCCCGGGGCCGTGCGCTACGAACTCCACCGGGTGGAGGACGCTCCCGAGCGGGATCGCGAACGGACGCGAACGGTGGCGGAGGCGTCCGACCCCGGAGGGCTGACCTTCGCCGAGGACGGTACGCCGGGCGTCGGGCGGTACGTCGTCGTGGCGTTCGCGGACCAGGACGGCCTTCCCGTCGGTATCTCGGCGGTGGGCTTCGGGAGCCGGTCGGGCAAGGCCGACATCGCCGCGCAGTTGGGCAAGTGGCGTCAGTGGTCGAGCCTGTGCCCGCACAAGCCCGACGCCAAGACCAAGGTCGGATCCCCGCAGGTCGACACCGTCAAGGGCGTCAAACGCACCAAGCAGACGTACACCCTCACCAAGAACCCCGACATGGCGATCACGTTCAACCCGAACGCGAGCACCTGTTTCCCCGGGGCCATCGTCCAGGCCAGACCCGCCATCGAGCACGGCTACCTGGTCCCGGCACAGATCGAGGACGCCGACCGGGCGGACCTGGCGATCACCGTCGACCGGATGACGGGCAGGAAAGAGACGGTCTCACCACCCTCCGCGTCCAACGTGACCGCGGCCATCGCCAGAGTCGTCGGGGAGACCGAGGCGTCCCCGAACATCACCTACAACTCCAAGGCGGCGTACTCCAGCGCCGAGGTCGCCCTGGAACTGGGCGTGTCCGCCACCTACGGGGGATTCGCCGCCTCGCTGGACGTGGACGCCAAACGCAAGGAGACCAAGAACACCTTCATGGTGTTCCTGCGCGAGGTCGCCTTCACCGCTTTCTGCGATACGTCCACCCCCGAAGCCCTGTTCAAGGACGGCTTCACTCAGGACAAGATCACCCGGCTGGTCAACCTCGGGCACATGGGCCCCGACAACCCGCCGCTGCTGGTCAACAGCGTCGTCTACGGCCGCATCCTGATGTTCAGCATGACCTCCAAGTCGTCCGAGACCGAGATCAACGCCGCCCTGAACGCCAGCTACAGCGGCTTCGCCAACATGTCCGCCAGCGTCAAGGCCCACTTCAAGGAGGTCTTCACGAACTCCGAGATCAGCATCGTCGGCGTGTCCGTCGAACCCGAGATGATCAAGGAACTCCTTAGCGAGGGAACCCTCAAGGAGTACTTCTCCACCCACCAGAAACTCAAGACCTACGGACGCATCGGCTACACCCTCCAGACCCTCGACGGTACCCCCGCCAAGATGAGCGAGACCACCACCTACGACGCCGTCGTCTGGGGCGACGCCGGGAACGTCACCCTGGAGGTGACGGGATTCGCCGGCGCGGGGTTCGTCACGACGAAAGGCGTGTACGTCGTCCTGGACGGAACGAGGCTCGAACTGCCCGCCTCCAAGAGCCGGTCCTTCGACGAGGGCGGATCCGGGGAACCCTTCAAGATCACAAGAATCGAAATGGCCATCTCCAAGCCGATCAAGGTCGACTGCGCCCTCGGCCCCAAGGAACTCGGATGGTTCCACAACGGCCCGGTCACCGAAGGCCGCTACACCATCCCAAGCGGCGGCCCCAAAATGGAGCTCGTCTACACGGCCACCCAGGCGTAGCCGTGCGTCACATTCCGGTGGAGCAGGAAGTCGCGGACGCCGCGGGGGCCCGGACGGGCACCACGCCCGTGGATGGGCCAATCCTCCCGGCCCCGGGTCGAGCCGGGGTGTAATCGGGTGGTCCGTCTCGTCGCCCCGTCCTCCCGGAGCCCCGTATGCGCCCCACCTCGTTCGCCGGCGCCGCCCTGAGCGCGGCCCTGTTGGTCCTGGCCCTCCCCGTCCCGGCCCACGCCGCGGCCGGGACGTTCTCGGTGCAACCCCTCGGCAACCTCGGCAGCGGCGGGCCAGCCGTCGAGGACCCGCAGCCCGGGACCTGTTACGACATGGCGCCGGGAGAGTTCGCCACCGCGACCAACGACACCGACGCCGTCGCGCACACCTTCCCCGCCGCCGGGTGCCGGGGAGGCGCGACCGACATCGCCGCGGGAGCGGTGGGAGGTCTCGGGATCTACGGGAGCGTGCGCTTCGACTCCTGACCCCGCCCGCCGCACCACGGGCCCGAGGCGGTGTGACGCCCGGGGCCCGCAGCATCGCCGGGTGTGTTCCGGTTCCCGCCCGTACGGGACTCGACGTCGTCCGACCTCGGGACCGTCACCTCCCGGCCGCCGCCGAAGCGGACCGTGTGGGGCGGGTGCCCGAGCCCGGGGCACCGCGACGGAGACGTCCCCGTCACCGCCGGCTGTCGCCCGGAGCCAGCAGGCCCGTGAGTTCGGCGATGGCCTTCGGGGACGGTTTGAAGTAGCGGCGCACGTTCTCCGGCTTCCTGTGCCGGGACTTGGCCATCAGCATCAGCAGACTCGCCCCCGCCTCGCCCAGATGCGTCAGGCTCGAATGACGATACTCGTGCAGGTCCCACCCCGTACCCGGCCCGCGCACCGCGGTGTGCGCGTCCAGGACCGCACGCGCCTGGCCGTACGACAGCCGGGCCAACCCCGTGTCCGGCCACACGTCGCGCGGCCCGACGACCTTCCCCGGACCGGGGCGGCGATGGGCGACGAACACCGGCCCCCGCGTCCGGCCCTTCAGCAGACGTGGCAGCAGGCGGGCGGTGCCGGCGTCCCAGTAGACGGTCTCCAGCACGAAGTCCTCGCGGGCCTGTCCCCGGCGACGGGCCTTGGCTCGGGCGCCCTTGGCCTTGACCAGGCACCGGCGCCCGGCGAGGTCCAGGTCCTCGATGTTCAGGCTCAGGATCTCCTCCGACCGCCCCGCCGTCTCGTAGAGCATCCGGTACAGCGTCTTCTCCCGCAGGTGCACCTCCCGGCGGGCGATCAACCGGTCGACGGCCATCCGCGAACGGGCCGGGGTCTCGGAGTCCGGCACCGTCAACCGCTTCGCCCAGGCCGGGACCGCCGGGACCTCGTGCCCGCGCTCGCGGCACCAGCCCAACCACGACAACACCGACGCCCGCCGAGCGTTCCAGGTGTTCACCGCAGCGGTGCCCCACAGCAGTTCGAGGGCTTCGCCGACCTCGTCGTCCGCGACCGACACGAGCGGCCGGCCCTCACCGAGCCGCTCCACGGTCTTGCCCACCCCGATCCCGTAGTTGCGGGCCGTGTTCGGGTTGGCGATCGAGTCGAGGAAGGCGTCGGCCGACACCCGGACCGCGAGCACCTTCCCGGTCGGCAGCAGCACGACGTTGGGCACCGGTTCCCCTTTGTCACAGATAACGGGGTCGCTTCATGTAGCGACCCGAACTCGTTACCGCAGGTGGCGAATCCACTTCCCATAGATAATGGGGCGTTATCTGCGGCAAGACTTCACGGACCGTCCGGCTCGCCTGCGCTCGAACCCGCCACCAGCCCGGTCGAGGGGTTAGCGCCAGTCTTCGTTCGGATGTTCCTCAACCCCCGGATCCCCGGCGACCGTCCCGGGCGCGAGCCTGGCGAACACACCGGTGGCGACTGGTGAACGTCTCGGCCGAGTCGACCGGGCGGGACGCGCGTCCGAGGTCGGCAGGCTTCTCCCGGGGGCGGCGGGATTACTCCCGGGTTCCTCCCTCGGGTACCCGTCGCGAGAGCCGGTTCATCGGCTCGGGTTCCGCACCGCTGCCGGGCCGGGTGACGCGTCCGTGGACTGGGGCGCACGGGTGGGGTGAAGGAATGCGGCAACGAGGTGTGTTCGCGGGGCGGGCGCCGTGCCACGGCGTGGCCGGACGCGCGACCTCTTCCATCCGAAGGGTTGGTTCTGTCGTGGTCGTGGAACCGGCGGGGAAGAACGCGCGGCGCCGACGAGACGGCGAGGTCCGTGCGTGTCGCCAGGATCGACTTCGATCCGATTCCCGACCGGAGGTCACCCCGTGGGCAGTTTCAAGAATCCCGATATCGAGGTCGTCGCCAAGGGGCTCGGCAAAACCGGGCGTGTCGCCGTGAGGGACGACGGGACGGTCGCCTACGTAACGGCGTTGGACCAGTCGTCCCAGGAGGGAGTCATCTGGGAGGTCGACCTTCGCGGCGGATCCGTCCCCAAGGTCGCAGCCCGCCTGCCCGAGGAGGTCCGCAGCATCACACTGGACGCGGGAAGCGGCGCCTTCGTGACCACCGCCCGCGAGTCGTCGCTCTGGAATCACACGCTCCGCAAGGTCGACCTCCTCCGTGGAAGTCACGCGAAAACCCGCTGGCAGGAAGCATACACATGGAACACGGCGATGAGTCCACAAAAGGACGCATTGTTTGTGCAGAGGCACGCGACAAAAGGATCCGATGAAAACCTGGTGTACAAACTCGACGCCGGCGGGGACGAACAGAAGAAATTGATTCTTGCGGGCGACGGTTTCTGTTTCGGCCTGGCAGTGGGCCAGAAATACGCGTACCTCGCGATTCTCAACAGCGTCAGGAAGGTCGACATCGAAACGGGCAGCAAGATCAATGGGGAAACGCTTACCTGGAAGAACCTCGGGCTGGCCCTCGACGGGCACGAAACCGTCTACCTGATCACCGACACCGGGGACGTCATCAAGATCACGGACGTGAAAATCGGAGGGCAGGTTCTCGTCGCGAACGGGTTCACGGGCGGCAGCGACGTCGCGTCGGACGGCGCGTACCTGTACGTCGCCCAGACCTCCGGCACCCTCTCACGCTTCCTGGTCGCCCCCCAGTTCCTGCCCCCGGTCGTCAAGGAACCCCACGACGGGGCGAAGACCGACCTGCGCCAACCGATCCGCGGCACCGTCCAGGCCGGAGTGGACAAGGTCACCGTCACCGACAACGGCACACCGATCGGCACGGCGCAGTTGAACGGCACCTCCTGGACGTTCCGACCGGACCCGCAATGGACCGCGGGCGAGCACACGATCCGGATCGTGGCCCATACGGGGACGCAATCGCTCGGGCGGGCGAACGTGCGCTTCACCGCCGAGGATCCGGCCGGCAAGGACGAGACCGCGCTGACCATTGCCCAACGCGGCCAGACCCGAGCCCTGCCCGGCCGGACCGGCGAACTGGTCCTGGAACTCACCGCCCCCGCCGATACCAAGGTCTCCCCCGGCAGGATCGACCAGACGTTCACCGCCCCGACCGGATTCACCTTCACCCCCACACCCCGCTACGCCTACCCCACCACCCACGGCGACCTCGCGTTCCGGCTCGACAACGGCAACAGGACGCTGGTCGTGACGGGCGACCCGCACCTCAACACCGGTGCCGA
The DNA here is from genome assembly GCF_040629175.1 of Embleya sp. NPDC005971. Taxonomy (NCBI): domain Bacteria; kingdom Bacillati; phylum Actinomycetota; class Actinomycetes; order Kitasatosporales; family Streptomycetaceae; genus Embleya; species Embleya sp. NPDC005971. The sequence goes on from NZ_JBEXUX010000024.1 coordinate 111,672, forward strand.
CGACAAGAGCCCCCTCGTCTACACCCTCCCGGTCAAGGCCGACGCCTCGGCCCCGCCCGGAACACACACCGACGGCAAAGCCGTCGTCGGCCGCCACCCCGCCCTCCCCGTCACCGCGACCGTCCTGGATCCCGCCGCCCAGGTCACGACCCTCGTCCTGACCGCCGGGGACGGAGGCAAGGCCGCCGCCGGCCAAACCTTTCCCACCCTGCGGGTCACCGCCCGCGACGCGGCCGGTGAACCCGTGCCGGGCGTGGTCGTCCACTTCGCGGTCACCGGCACCGGCGACTCCGCCTTCCCCGACGGCCGGACCTGCGACGCGACCACGGGCCCCGACGGCGTCGCCACCGCCCCGGCCCTGACGGCCGGGAAAACCGCCGCCCCCTTCACCGTCCAGGTCACCACGCCGGGCGGCACGGCCTCCAACACCTTCCACCTGGAAGTCACCGGCGCGCACAAACCGGTCAACTCGATCGGCTCGGTCGGAGGCGATCACTTCTCGGCCAGGAGGAACACCGACTTCGCCGACCCCCTCACCGTCGTCGCCCGAGACAAGGACGGCAACGCCGTTCAAGGAGCGACCATCCGCTTCACGATCCAGGACACCGGCACGACCCGCCCCACCTTCAAGGGCGGCGTTTCCTCGTGTGACGGCGTCACCGACGCCCAGGGGAAGGCGACCGCCGCCCCTCTCGCCGCAGGCCCCGAGGCGGGCGGCTTCAGCGTCCGCGTCACCGCACTCACAGGCAGCGGTGTCGCCACCTTCACCATGACCGTCACCGCATAGCCGGTCGACGGGGCGGACCGAAGGATGTATCCGAAAGTTCGCGCAAGTCCGTGATGCGGAGGGTGGGCAGGGGTGCCTCCCGGAGCCCCTGCCCATCCGGAGAGGACAGGTCGGCGCGTCGCGGATCAGTGGCCGCCTCGGCGGCCGGCGCCCGCGACCGACCCGTCCGCCCTTGGCGGATCCGCGGCCTCAGTCGGAACCCTCACCGAGGGTGTCGGGGGCGGGCAGGGCCCCGAGCGGGGACGGCCCCGGCCGGCGGCGCAGCAGCGTGTTCTCGTGGTAGAGGTTCGCGGTGACCGACGCGAGCGCGTCCAACTTGCCGTGCAGGGTGGTGACGTCGGCCCGGGCGGTGCGCAACGCCCGCTTGAGCGTGGCGATCTCCTCGTCGCGGCGGACCTCGCCCGGGGTGCGCAGGACGGGGCGGGCGACGGCGGCGTCCCAGTCGGCCAGGACGGTCGCGGCGCGGTGGACGGTGGCGTGGCTCACCCCGGCCTCGCGGGCGAGGTTCTCCTTGGTGAGCGCGCCGTCGGTGTGTTCGGGGGTGCCGGCGAGCAGGCGTTGCATGGCGGCGCGCAGGCGGGTCTCGGTGGTCGCGGACACGGGCATCAGGGGTTGTCGCCGTTCTCGTCGATGCGGGTGAGGGCGTCGGTGACCTGTTCGACGTCCGCCGGGCGGGCGCGCAGTGCCGCGCGCCGCGGTGGGGCGAGGCGTGTGGTGCGGAGCATGGCGGCCAGGTCGTCGCGTTCGGAGAGCCACACGGGCGCGTGCGCGGTGGTGACGGCGGAGTTGCGGCAGCGCGCGGGGTGGCAGGCGCCGATCACCGGGCCGGTGCCGCGTTCGGTTTCGGGCAGGGGTTTGTGGCATTCGGCCTGTTCGGGGTCGAAGAGGCAGTGGTTGAGGGTGCCCCAGTGCAGGTTCGGGAACTCGGCGCGCAACAGCCGGGCGACGGTGTGCTGGTCCGCGACGTGGCCGCGCAGGGCCCCGCCGGGTGGGGCGGGCGGGGCGTCGAGGAGGGCGTCGACACGGTCCAGGCCCTGGTGGAGGCGGTCGGCTCCGGGGCCGACCGCGACGGGGACACCACCGGTGCGGGCGGTGAGGAGTTCGGTCAGGTGGGCGGCCGCGGCGTCGGCGAGGTCGTCGTCGAACTCGCGGGCCCACGCCGGGTCCGGTTGGGCGTATCCGTCGGTGGTGCGGTTGGCCAGGGCGCGGCGGGCGGCGTGTTTGAGTTGCAGGCCCAGGGCGATCTCGGCGTCGGGTTCGCGGGCGGCGAGCATGCTCATGGTGCGGCGGAACATGTGCGGCCGCACCGTCGAGACCGGGACGGGTTGGAGGCCGGTGCGGTGGGCGGTGGCGTTGACGTGGGCGATGAAGGTGTCGAGCGCCTGTTGGGCGTTGATGCCGCGGCGGCCGTTGCGCGCCTGCTCGCAGGTGGGTGGTTCGAGGGTGGCGAAGATGTGGGTGGGGTGCCAGGACAGGCGCTCGGCCACGGCGATCGCGCGGGCGACGGGTTCGATCACCCACCAGGTGTCCCGGTGGTGGTCCGGGTCGTTCTTGAGGCGACGCGAGCGCACCGCCGGGGAGCCGTGGTGGACGGTCATGGCGTCGCGTTCGATCTCCTGGAGTTCGCTGTCGCGTATCAGTGTCGTCGCGGCGGTGAAGATCCATGCGGCGGCGGGCAGTATCCGCAGTTCGTCGTCGAGGCGGCGGGCGGTGAGCGTGGTGTGCCAGGGGTCGCAGGTGCCGTCGGGCCGGTCGACGGGGGTGAAGTGGCCGCTGTCGAGGGGGAGATCGCGGGCGGTGCCCCGGGCGTCGATGCCGACGGTGCGGCCGGTCGCGACGACCTTTTCCACCATCGTGCGACGGTGTCTGCGCTCGGGGGATGTCGGGAAGCCGTGGGCGCCCTCGCCCCAGATCAGGGCGCTCAACGCCTTCCACGCGGGTGTCCCGGCCGCTCCCAGGTGGTTGTCGGCGTCCCGGACCGGCACGCGGTGCGCGGGATCCGCGAGCCAGGCCCGCAGCGATTCGTCCGATGGCGTGCGTGCGCCGACGGCCGCTCTGTTGAGGTGGGGCGCCTCGGTGCGGCCTCCGGCGGCGACGGCGTCGAGGACCATGCGCCTGCGGCGCGCGACGGCGGGTCTCGCGCCCATGAACAGGCCGGCACCGCGACCGTCGGTCACCGCGAGGCTGATGCGATGCCACACCGGGGCCCGGTCGGGAGCGACCCCGGCGCGGACGGGGATGACGGTTTCGGGGTCGGCCAGCCACGCGCGCAACGCGGCGTCCGTCCCCGCGGCGCCGGCGGGCCCGCCCCCGAGGGACGGGGCGTCGGGGGCCAGGGCGTCGCGCAGGTCGAGCAGGTCGTCGGAGAACACGTCGATCCACGTCCAGGCGGCGCGCACCAGCGGCCACCAGGTGGCCGGGGCGATCGCCGACGTGGACACCCCGGCGGTCCGCGTCCCCTCGGCCACCTCGAGCGCGCACCGCCCCGGCCACGGGTCCTCCCCGAGACCGCCCTGGCTCAACACCGGAGCCAGGACGTGGAGTTCGCGGATCGTGGAGACGTGATTGGCCACGGTGGTGGCCCCCAGACCGGGGCGCAGCCCGGCCAGATACGTCTCCCACAACCCGCTTTCCCACGCGCGCAGATCCGGAGGCAGTGCGCGGGCGGCGGCCCAGCGCGCGAGCACGGCCAGGTGCAGGGCGCGCTGTCGGGCGGTGGTGAGGGTGGCGGGGCGCGCCGGCCGGAACACGCCCGCGTCGCGCAGGACACGGTGGGTGGGGTTGAGCAGGCAGAACACCACCTCGCGGGCGCGCAGGTTCCACACCGCGTCCGTGGTGGGGAAGTCGATCCGCCAGCTCGCCCGCACGCGGTTGCTCGGGCGGCGCAGGCATGGCCGCGCCACGCCTCGACCGTGCCGAACACGGGCGCGGCGACGCCGGGAAGGAAGTCGTGGCCGGGACCGAACACCGGCTCGTCGTCGCGAAAGCGCGCCGACACGGCCCTCGCCCCGTCGGGGGCGGTGGTCATCGGTCGTACTCCGTGCGCATGCCCAGCGGCAGGTCCAGGCGCGTTCCCGCTGCGGCGGCCTCCTCGCGGGCGGCGGGCAGCAGGTCCGCGCACTCCCGGAACAGCTCCTCCAGGGCCGCGGCCTGGGCACCCCACACCGCCTGCCAGTGCGCGGGTGCCAGCACGGCGCGCATGCGTTCGATGTGGTCGGCCATCAGGACCAGCCGCGGCAGCTGTGCGGTGAACACGACGGCGTTGCGGCACAGCAGACACATCGCCGGCGCCACGTGGCACAGGCTCCGCCCCGGCGCGAACGGGGAGTCGTAGGGGTCGCGGCAGTGGGTCAGGCCCATGTCCAGGTCCCCGACGCGCATCGTCGTCGCCTGGGCGGGGCTCATCCCCAGCGCGGCGGACACCCGCGCGTCGGCGAGATGATCGACGGCGTCGCCGTCCAGGAACGTCGGGGCGCGCACGGCGCGGGCGAACATGCGTTCCTGCGCGGTGGTGATCGCGCGACCGGCCAGGACGTGCGCGGTGGTGCCGTGCGCGTAGTGGCCGCGGAAGACCTCCACGTGATGATCGTCCCCGGCCAGGTCGGTGAGGGTGCCGCCCAGGGCGACGACCTTCGCGGTCTTGGCCGTCTTGCGCAGGCGGCGGATGTCGTGCGGCAACGACACGTTCAGCGGCCCGCCGTCGGCGTCGCGGCCGCCGGCGATCCACGCCCCGAACGTCCTGCGGCGATCGCCGAACCGGGCCGGGCCCGCACGGACCGCATCGGGCCGTCCTCGGGGGAGGTGGGCGACGGCGAACAGCCACCGACAGTCGGGGTGCGCGGCACGCACGGGTTCGGTGAGGTCCACCAACCGGCGCAGCAACCCGGCCGTGTCCCACCGCCCCCGGCTCGGATGCCACCGCACCCGCACCCGCCCGGCACGGGCCTTGGTCGCGCTCACCCGCACCCCGCCGTCACCGAACTCCACATCCGACACCCGCAGATCGAGGAGCTCCTCCGGGGCGCATCCCGTCGTCAACAGCAACAGGACCCGAAACGCCTGCAGTTCCTCGTCCCGGGCGAAGACCGCGTCCGACGCCGCCCGCACAAGCGTGGCCGCCGCCGCACGCCGGGGACGCGCGTAGGGCCCCCCGGACGGGTCGAGGGCGATCCGCAAGGACTCCGGCCATCGCGCCTGCGCCCCCGACCCCAGACCCTCGCACAACGCGTCGACCGACAGCGTGCCCTCGCGCGCGGCCCACAGCAGGTTCGCGAAATCGCCCCACCCGTGACGGTACGGATCCCGCCCACCCTCGCCCGCGGGTCGCGCCGCCGCCAGACGCGCCTCCGCGGCCCGCACGCCCGCCCGGGCGGCGTCCTGCAGCGCCAGGCGCTCCGCGTTCGTGAACTCGTCCAACGGCGTCGCCCGCACCCGGGCGAACAACGCCGGGGCGCGGGTGCGCGCCACCAACTTCTCCGGCATCGCCGCGTCCCACAGCGCCCGCCGCCCCAGCAGCGTCAACACACCGTTCGCCTTGACGGCCGGCTGGTCCGACGAGGGCCGATACCGCGCCCGCAGGTCCGACTCCCACGCGAACAGCAACTCCGTCACATCCACCGGGCCGCCGTCCAATCGCACCGACGCCGCGTCGCCGCCCTCCAGCACCACACGCGCGTCGACGAAACGCAGGAAGTCGCGCACCGCCCGCATCATCGACACCGGAACCGACGTCGGCGCACCGTCCGCGTACGCCACCACCTCGTCCGCGAGCTGGGCCGCCAGCACACCACAGCGATACGCCGCGGGATCGAGGCGACTGTGCCGCCGCACGTCGCGGACCGTGTACGAGACCACCCGCACCCCCACCCGCGACGACCGCTCCACGGGCGGCACCGGCGCGGGCTGCGGCGCGGCGCGCACGCGTTGCCCCCGGCGCGGCATCAGCCGGCCGCCACGTCGAGCGTGAATCGCGCCTGGTCGGCCCACGGTGTGCCCGCGTCCGCCCATTCCTCCAACGCCCGCGCCACGATCGCCTCCGTCTGCTCGAGGTAGTACAGGTACCGGTAGGTCGTCGCCGGGCTGCGATGTCCCAGCAGTCGCTGCACGATCAACAACGGGTTGCGCGCCACATGTCCGGCCGCATAGGCCGAGCCTCCCGCGCGGCGCTCGTTCTCCTCCCGGACCACGAGCCGGGTGAGGATCGCGAGCATGAACACCGCGTACGTGTGGCGCAGATCGTGGATCCGAAGCCTGACGGGCATCACCACACCCGCCCGATCCGCGAACGATCGCGCCCGACAGGCGGCGGCCGTGAAGACCTGCTCCCAGCGGGACTTGCCGGGCATCACGCCCCGCGCGCCGACGAACAACGCCATCGGCTCCAGGCCTCGACCGCGGTCGATCACCGTCAACCGGCGCAACGGCGCGGGCATCGCCTCGATCGCGAACGCCCGCCGCCGGCCGAGGAATCGACCACCCAGTCGCATCCGGGCCTCGTCGACGGTGTCGACCACGAACAACTCGCCGACCCGACGCGCCAGCAGCCGGGCCGAGGCCGCCACGGCCCTCGCGCGCTCGGTCCGCCGGTACAGATCGATCGCCCGCAGCACCTCGTGGCGGACGACCACGTCGCGGGCGATGCCGTATTTCGCGACGGCCTGCAAGCGCACCCGCGCACCGCAGGCGTCCGGACGTGGAGGGCCGACCTCGACGTCGAGCAGGCAGGTGAACTCGCGCAACCGCATCCCCGTGGTGACCGCGAGCTCGCCTGCCGCCATGTCCCGCAACCGGTTCCGCCCGCGAAACGCGGGATCCGGGCCACCGTCCGGCAACGACCCACCCAACCCGACCAGGTGCAGCAACCGCCACTGCGCGTGGGAGAGATGCCGCACGTCGAGGTGGTTGACCGGACCGCCCCACGACAGGCAGTCACGGCCGTTGCGGCGCGCGAAGTACGGCTTCGCGGACAGCGATCCCGACGCGACCGCCCAGGTGTGCGCCGCAGACGAGGCTTCGGACCGCGAGCCGCACCGGGCGCCGCAGGAATTCGCGCACGCGCGAGAGGTTCTTCCGCTGCATCGTGCCTCTCCGATCGTGGGACGCCCCGCCCTGTTGCGGGGCTTCTCGGCTCCCATCAGGCCGGAGGAGGAATCGGTCCGGGACGCGGGCGGACCTGGGCGGCGGGAACGACGGCCGACGACCGGCCGCGATGTCGATGGTCCGGTCGGTCCGGGTCGGTCCGATCCGGACCGGACGACTCGAGGGGATGCGGGCACCTGATGACCGGGGAATCGAGAAGCGCGCTCTCACGATGGGTCCGGGAACTGGACGAGCTGTGGAAGGACTGCCCGGACAAGACGATGCTGCTCAGGCATGCCCGTGTTCCCAAGCAATGGTGGTCGGAGTGGCGACGGGGCGGGACTTCCCGAAGTCTTTCGACGACGTCGGCCGTGCGATCGCGGTGATTCAGCTTCACATGAAGCGAACCCGTCGGGATTACCGGGCCAAGCCTCTCGGTGTCTGGCGGAGGCTCTGGGAGGCGGCCGACGAGGAACGCCGCTCGAACTGTGACGGGCAGCAGCCTCTGCCCGTCACGGTTCCGCGGGCCGGAGTGGAGCCGGTACCCGAGGAGTTCGTCGCTCGGCCCGGGGTCCACGAGCGCATCGTGGCGGCCCTCGGCGCGGCCGGCGCAGACAGGGGACCGGGATCGGCGCGGGGCCGGTGGTGCTGGTCGGGATGGGTGGAGCGGGCAAATCGACGCTGGCCCGCGCGGTCGCCGGTGACCCGCGGATCGAGCAGCGGTTCCGGGACGGAGTGTTGTGGTTCTCGGCCGGCGACCGGTCCGCGGACGCCTGCCGCACGGCGCTGTCGACCGCGATGGGATCACCGACCGCGGGCACCGATTCGGAGGCGGGAATCGCAGCGATACGCGGCAGACTGCGATCCCTCAACGGTCTGGTCGTCGTCGACAACGTCACTGCGAGTGCCCAGGTGCGGGCGATGGACGTGTTCGGCCCGGCCTGCGCCATGCTGATCACCACGCGGGACCTGCAGGTCGTCGCGCACGGCCAGGTCCCGATTCGGGTCGACCCGCTGGACTCGCGGGCGGCGCGGGAGGTGTTGGGCTCGTACGCGCGGGTGCCGCCAGGGGAGTTGTCGCCGGAGGCGGGCGAGGTGGCCGAGCACTGCGGTGGGCTTCCGTTGGCGCTGGCGATCTGCGGTGCGCTGGCCGGTGAGGGCTACGGATGGGACCGGCTCCTGCGGGCCCGGGCCCGGCCCCGTCCTGCGGCGTTGGTGAAGCAACTGCCGGACTACGAACATCCGTCCGTTCCGGCGGCGATAGCGGCGAGCACCGGAGCGCTGACCGAGGCGACCCGCGCCTGCTACGAGGATCTGGCGGTGTTCGCCGACCGTGGCCCGGTCCCGGTCGAGGTCGCGGAACTGATGTGGCGGCATCGCGGTCTGGGCGACGTCGACACCGCGACCACGGTCGAACTGCTCGCACGCCGATGCCTGTTGACGTTTCGAGCCGAGACGGAAACGTTCGTCCTGCACGACCTGCTGCAGGACTACACACGGGACAGGGTCCGCGGGCGCCGGCCCGCCTTGCACGAACGACTCGCGACGGCGTTCCTCGACCGGTGGGGCGGACTCGACGCCGGACTGCCGGGCCTTGTCGCGGTCGCAGGCCTCGACCGGCGGGACCGCTACGGTGTGACCCATGTGGCCGGGCATGGAGACCGCCTCCGCGCGTACGCTCGCGCAGCCGGGCGAGCAGGTCGCCGACCAATGCCGCGCGGCCGTGGAAGAGTTCCACGTCGTCGGTGGTGAAGGCGGGCATCCCGGGGTAGGGGTCGCGGTCGGCGGTGGGCGCGCCTCCGAGTGCCGGTCCGAGGAATTCCCGCTGCTCCGAAAGCCGGTCGAGTTGCCGAACGGTGAGGTCGACGGACCGGGCGTTGACGTTGAGCGTGTCGGCGTGCCACGCGACGACGCTTCCGCCGCTGGCCGACAGGGTCGGCCCGCCGGGCCGGAACCCCTCGACCGACCCTTCGGTCGGTGCGTCGAGGGACGGGCTGGGGCGCGCCGGTCCGATCAGCCCTGGGTCGGAGCCGGCGGCGGAGGGTTCACGGTGTGGTGCACCTCGCCGTGGAACACGCCCGCCGCGATTGCCTGGTCCTTGGCGTGAATGCCGCCGGTGACCGCCACGCCGCCGGCACCCGCGACAGGCCCGACGACTACGCCGGGGGAGATCGTCAGGGTGCTCAACAGCGTCCGCAAGTCGGCGAGAGCCGCCTGGCGGTCCGCCTCGTCCATCGCCTCGAAACGGGCTTCGAAGCGACCCTGCCACAGCGCTTCCTGACGCAACCGTTCGGTGCCGTTGGTGTCGCTAGTGGCCGCGAGCGCCGTATCGGTCCGCACGAGCCGTTCCAGCACGTCCTGCTCGCGGCCTGCGTCGCCGCGTCCGAACCAGCTGGCTACGGCCTGTCGAAACGAAGTCCACGCATCGGTACCGGCGGCCTGCACGACAGCGGTGCCACCCGCCGCAGCCAGCACGGTGATCGTCTCCTCCAACATGCCCACCCCCAGGTCGATCCGTCGCCCGGCCGCACATGGGTGCGTGCCGGCACTCTGACCGTAGCGCCACCGGAACGAGGCGGCACGCGTTTGTCGGTAACACGCCCATATCGGGAGGCGAGTTCGGGCACGAGAACGTACACGTCGCGGACGACCGGCGCGACCGCTTGCGTCGTCTCGGCTGGGTTGTCCGGGTGTGGTGCTCCGACCTGGGGTGCGGCACGGTTCGGGGATGGTGGCCTGTGTCGTGCGACCTGGCGCTTCGGCGTCTGGTGCCGGGCGTGTTCCTCGGTGGAGGGCGGTTGACCTGCAGTGCGGCAGGTTTTGAGAAGGCCGCGCGGCGTGATTGAGAATTCCCTGTGGTGGGTGGTGTGTTCGTTGATCGGGGCCGGTTTCGGTGGCCGTCCGCATCATTGCCTCGCTCCTCTTGTGGTGGCGGTGTGTGGATGGGCATGCTCGTGGCGTCATCACCGTGCGGGGAGGGGGCGGCCGTGGCCGATACCGAGGCACGCGAACAGTCGACCGTGGGCCTGGCGTTGGACGCGCCCGAGTCGCGTCTGCCCTTGAACCCGTCCGGGGTGGAGCCGTTGCCGGACCTGTCCGACCGCGAAGGCCCCGTGCCGTTCGCGTTCCGGTTCCTCGTCCCGGTCACCGGCACCGGCGGCATCCTGCCCGCCGACGTCGGCTACGACGAGGACGCGCAGACCGGCGTGTACGAGGACCTCCCGCCCGGCGTCTACATGACGAAGAACCCGCCCAAGACCTACGGCCCCACCCAGCCGTCGGGCCAGATGGACGCCCCCGACGACCCCGGCACCAGTGACGATTGAACCCGGCAACCCACCCACACCCCCACCGCCACCCACGGCGCCGCCCCCGCCTCCGCCGCTGCGCCGTGAGGGCCATGTGCTGGTCCTGTCGGGTCGTTTCGATCCGACGGCGGACCTGGTGGTGGAGGAGTTGAACCGGCGCGCGGTGCCGGTCTTCCGGGCGGATCTTGCCGAGTTCCCGGTGGAGTTGTCCTTGGCTGCTTCGTTCGACGGCGTGGCCTGGACGGGGTCGTTGCGCAGCGACCGTCGGGAGCTGGATCTCGGCGCGGTGCGTTCGGTGTACTACCGTCGTCCGACTCGGCCGCGTTTCCCCGCCGGCATGTCGCCTCCGGCGCGGCGGGTCGCGGAGCGCGAGGCCCGCCTGGGCTTCGGCGGGCTCCTGGCCGCGTTGCCGTGCCGGTGGTTGCCACCTCCGGGCCCGGCGGCGGATGCCGAGTACAAGCCGCTCCAGCTGCGCGTGGCGGCCGAGTGCGGCCTTGCGGTCCCGCGCACGCTGATCACGAACGACCTCGCCGCGGCGCGGGCGTTCGCGGCCGACGTCGCGGGCCCGGTGGTGTACAAGCCCTTTGGTCCGGTCCGAGGCGTCCTGGACGGCGAGTCGGTGGCGGTGTACGCAAGCGTCGTCGACCCCACCGAGTTGGACGACCCGGCGATCACCACCACCGCGCACCTGTTCCAGGAAGCGGTCCCCAAGGCGTACGAGTGTCGGCTCACGGTGGTGGCGGGCAGGGTGTTCGCGGCCGAGATCCACGCGGGCTCCGACGCGGCCCGGGTGGACTGGCGGCGCGACTACGACAGCCTCACCTACAAGATCTGCGACCCGCCCCCGCCCGTGACCCGCGGCGTCCTGGCGATGCTCGACACCCTCGGCCTGCCCTACGGCGCGTTCGACTTCGTGATCACCCCGGTCGGCGAGTGGGTGATGCTGGAGGTGAATCCGTCGGGACAATACGGGTTCGTGGAACAGGCCACCGGCTTGCCGATCAAGGCGGCGATCGCCGACTACCTCGAAGGAGTCACGTGAAGGTCCTCGGCGACGAGCAGGCGCTGATCGGCGCGCGGGTGCGTCTGGTGGAGCGGATCGCCGCCGGTGACGTGGTGCTGTCGTCGCGGATCGCCGAGGCGTTCCTCAACGTCCCCCGGCATGTGTTCACCCCGGTGTTCTATCGCCGCGAGAGCGGCGACCGCTTCGTCCCGTGGCGCGCCGATGACGTCGACAGCGCCGACGGCGCCGACGGGACCTGGTGGGACGCGGTGTATTCGGGGGAGTCGTTGATCACCGAGGTCGACGGCGTCCACGCGGAACACGCCCCGCCCGGCGGCGTGTTCGGGGTGCCGACGTCGTCTTCGACGGCGCCGGATCTGATGGCCGACATGCTCGACGCCCTCGACCCCGCTCCGGGCGCCCGTGTGCTGGAGATCGGTACCGGCAGCGGCTACAACACCGCCCTGCTCTCCCGGCTCGTCGGGGCCGAAAACGTGACCACGGTCGACCACACCCCGCACCTGGTCGACACCGCCCGCGAACGCCTGAGGACCGCCGGCTTCGCTCCCGACGTCGCCTTGACCGACGGCGTCCGGGGCTGGGCCCCGAACGCCCCGTACGACCGGCTGATCGCGACCGCCTCGGTCCCGCACGTCCCCGACGCGTGGCTCGAACAATGCGCGCCGGGCGCGGTGTTGGTGGTCCCGCTCAAGGGCACCCTCGCGGGCGGGTCGATCGCCTGGCTGAAGAAACTCCCCGACGGCACCGCCGCGGGCCGCCTCATGCACACCCCCGCCGCCTTCATGCCCCTCCTCCCCGACACCGACGTCACCGAAGGCCGCCCCCGGCCCGCCCGCCCGGTGGCCGGCCATGCCGCGGACGAGACCCGCACCTCGGCGCTGACCCCCAGGGTCCTGGACGACTGGACGTTCTCCTTCTTCGCCCAACTCCACCTCGAACCCCACACCACCCGCACCTTCACCCACACCGACGGCCGCCACACCACCATCCTGCGCACCCCCGACAGCCACGCGACCACCGTGACCGAGACCGAGCGCGGAGCCGAGGTCGCGTGGAGCGGCGGGCGTGACCTGTGGGCGCCGATCGAGCGAGCGCGCCGGTTGTGGCTGGACCTGAATCGGCCGCGCCGCGAGTGGTTCACCATCGAGGTGGCGCCGGCCGGCCAACACATCCGCCTCGCCGCCCCCGACGGGCACACGTACGCCTGGACCCTGTGAACGAGCTACGGGGCCGGCATCGTTTCGGGGCCACCCGGTCGCGGGCGCCGCGCTACGGCGTTCGACCCGACCACCGGCCGCGCCGCCAGGGTCGTGTGCACCGGCAACGCCGTAGCGGCCCGCGACATGGATCAGGTACCGATTCCTCTCCGGATCGGGACAGTCGGGCGGGCAGCCGAGGACGGCACGGCCGCTCGGGGCGTCGAGGCCGAACTCCACTTCCCTGTCAAGTCAGCGTGTTGAGACTTCCGGCCGACTTGCGCCGTGCAGTCCCTCAAGAGCAATAGGGTCCGGTCGGGTTCGTACCGAACCAACCGGGACGAACCCACTGCACCCTCCGTGCGCGTCGGGCGGACAGACGACCCGGCACTGCGGTCGGGCGCTGTGGCGGGACGGCGGCGCCTGTCGCTAGGGTCGCCGGATGACCTTCGATGATGAGCTCGCCACCGACTTACGACCGAGCGAGGCACCAACCGGGGTGATCGTCAACGCGCTGCGCTGGGACCTCTTGAACGATTGGGTCCGGTACCTGAACGACGACAGGCACCCGGACAAGACGGCCGAGATGGCGTACGTCTGGGGCTTCATCAATCGGGACTTCGGCGGCGACACACTGCGGTGCCTGTGGGGCAAGCACGAGACCAACTACCCCATGTTTGCCGAGACGGTGTGGCTGCTGCACCGAGAGTTCAGCGAAGGCGCCGGTGCGGACGAGCACCCTCTCTTCGCAGACCTGCCGCCGGTCCCCGCCGACATCCTGTTCCGGAAGATCGCGAACGCGTCCGCGCCGGCCTTCCGGAAGCTGACCGAGGGCCAGATGCTCGAGATCCTTCGCAAGGCGCCGCAGGACTACGCGTCGATGCGGTAGGGACCCACCCAAAACACCGACGACCCTGCCCCTCAGACGGGTCGACGTCGGCGAACGGCGCGGCGGCCAAGGGCAGTTGCTCCAGGACGCGGTCGAGGTCGTCGAGTTCCCGGCGCAGGCGCTCGGTCGAGATGCCGACGTCGCGGGTGGAGCGCGAGCGGGCCGCTGATCGGGTGTCGCGGGCGTTCTCGATCGCGGCGCGCAGCGCGGCGCGTCGCTCCTCGGGCGTGGGCGTGGACATCGGTGGGTTTTACTCCCGGACCGCAACGGTGATCGTCCGAGCCCGTGACCGTCTCGGATACGGCACGGTATCCGAGGCGGTCGGCGCGAACCGGAAGCCGCAGCACCGAAAACCCCTCCGCGGCCGCGACGCGATCCCCTACAACATCATCGCGACGCGCCACAGACCCCTCTCCACATCCCTCTGGAGCGCCAGCGCCCACCGGGCCCGGTCGCGGCCCGGAAAATCGCCCCGCCTCCCAACCCCGAGGGCATCCGTCTCGTAGGGTTCGGGGCTTGACGACGGATGTCACGATCGAGTCCGACGGCAACCTGCACCATGTCTTCACGCATGGGGATCTCGCCTCCGCAGCCCAGTGGATCGGCCAGCCACCCCCGACCGGCGACGGCGGGGGGAACGGCGAACCCGGTCTCGGCGTTCAGGAGTCTGGGATTGCCTGAGACGATCACCCACACGACACGGGGATCGAGCGCGCCCCGACAGCCGGAGGAAGCCGATGACGACGCGAGTGGCCTGGACGACCCTGGTACCGGAGCAGACCGAGAAGATCGTCGCGATCATGCTCTGCCGCGAGAATCCGTCCCGCCAGCACGTACGGCCCTCCCGAGGCGACGGCGGCATCGACGTGATCGAGGTTACGCCTGCCGGTTGGATCGTCGACCAGATCAAGTACTTCGCGACGAACCTCACCGCAGGGCAGAAGAAGCAGATCGTCGACTCCCTCGCGGAGTTGCGAAGCTTCGCCGCTGCGAAAGGCGCGGTGATCGCGCAGTGGCGCCTGGTCCTGCCCTTGAACCCGACCAACGAAAACCGGGCCTGGTTCGAGGACTTCACCAAGGGCGCCGGCCATCCGTGCCACTGGCACGGCCTGACCCACCTTGAAGGCCTCGCCGCCCAGTTCCCCGACATCGTTGACTACTACCTGCACGAGGGCCGCGAGCGACTCCAGGGCCTCTACGAACGTGTCGTGAACATCATGGGTCTCCAGTGTGTCGCCGGCGCTGGAGCCGTGGTGGTGCCCGGAGACGTCGCCACCGGACTCCAGGACCTGTACCAGGCCCTCAACGCACACGACCCGCACTACACGTACGCCTTCGCCATCGACCCCGAGCGTCCGGCCATCGCCCAGGACCCGCGACTGGTGGCGGCCACACAGCAAAACACTGTCGACGGATCGTGGATCACCTTCAAGATCTACGCCCGCTACCCCCAAGCCGTCGACGACCAACCGCTCACGTTCAACATCGCGATCAACGTCGAACCCGACAGCGACACGGCCCGTGCGCTGGATGCCACCCTCACCTACGGCGTACCCCTGCGTCTGGACAGCACCGACACCCGTGCCTTCCACGCCGTGGTGGACCTCCCGGGAGGTCTCGGAGGCGAGATGAACGCCGGCGTCCTATCGCTGGTACCGCTGCCCGGCGACGACGCCCAGCCCTACGAGCTGCGGCTGCAGATTCTCGATGCCAACGACACATTGACGGAAACCGTCCGCTTGGACATGCAACCCGCCACGTTCGGGCTCGGAGGCCGCGGCGTGCGCGCGATCGGACGCGAGGAACACGGAGCCTTCGAGGTGGAGATCCTCACCGACGTGCCGACCCTCGCTGCCCGCTTCAACTTCTCCACATGCGATCTCTCCGGCAAGACCCCTGCACGTGTCTTGCCCGGCCTGCGCGCCGCAGCCGGACTGCGAGCGCCCCACCGCTTCCGAATCGCCGCTGCGCACGGGCCCGTCGAGTTCCCGTCCATCCCCATCCCCGCACGAGAGCACGAAGGCGAACTCGCCCCCTCACTCCTGATCGAGTTGATCGATTCCCTCGCGCACATCCAGGAACACACCACGACCCAGGTCGCCATCCCGGATTTGACCACATTCACGGTCGCGCAGGCACGGCACGTCATTCGCGCCGCCCGCCTGCTGCGTGGGGAGACCCTTACTGGCCGATGGACGGACATCGAACTCGATATTCCCGATTCGGAGACGTTTGCGCCGCACGTCGGCAGCGAGCCCTCGTCCTGGAGGCTCGAACAACCCTTGAGCCTCGTCATCAACGGCGCATATCTGGACCTGGGATACGAACGAACCCTCCTGCGCAGCGCGCGCGTGGAACACCGCACCACACCCACAGGCCCCGAATACGCCCTTGTTGCGGGAGACGACAACACCACGGAGACCACGCACAGTCACGAACCCACAGGATCCGCAGCCCCCGAGCGGTAGGACATTGCCCCGCATCCGAGCGCTGTCGGACTTGGCTCCCACCCTTCGCGGCCCGAACGCGCGGACGATTCGGGGCCTCGGGCTCAAGAAGTCGTTCGTGCCCTCGGCCGGGTAGTGCGCCGCCCGTCGACTCAACCGTTCGTCTGCTTGGCCAAAGCTCCCATTCCTCGCTGAACGAGGTGAACACGTCCGCCGGGCGTTGCGCAAGGACCACGGGCTGCTCGGGGCGCCGTTTCGGGACCTGGTCCTGGCCTACGTCGACCCG
The DNA here is from genome assembly GCF_040629175.1 of Embleya sp. NPDC005971. Classification (NCBI taxonomy): domain Bacteria; kingdom Bacillati; phylum Actinomycetota; class Actinomycetes; order Kitasatosporales; family Streptomycetaceae; genus Embleya; species Embleya sp. NPDC005971. Next base: position 127,687 of record NZ_JBEXUX010000024.1, read on the forward strand.
AGTACGCCGCCATCCGCGCGCGATGCGCAAGCGGCGTCGGGCCGCGGCCGCCGACGCCGTCGACACGATGACCCGCCTCGACCCCTTCGCCGACCCACCCGCCGAACCCGAACCCCTCGATCCCCGGGGCGACATCCTCATGGTCGACGACGGATCCACGTCTTCGTCCCATACCCCACGCGTTGACGACACACCGGGCCACCCCGACCGGGCCCGGCTCGTGTGCGTTCTCACCAGCGCGGTTGAGAGCGTGGGCAGCCATTCGCTTTCCTCACTCGGCGAGTTACCCCCGGTGCGCCGGTTGTTGATTCGGGTGCCCAGGCGCATCCGGACCTCGTCGGGCGTCTGCCGCCTGTTCTCGTGCCGCAGCCGCCTCCGATGTGGCCCTGAGCCGGTCCTCCTCGAGAGGCAAGAGGCAGGCCAATGTGTCCAGCGCCACGGCGATTCTCTCCCGCCAGTCGGCGAACTCGACGGAATTCGCATCGGAGGGCCGCTGCGATTTCACAGAGCGGAGATGACGCAAGGCGTGCTTGAGCTCGGCATCAACCACGAGACTTCTTCCGATCGATACGCGGTCGACCCCATCGTGCACCACGCGGAGGTCGAGGTCAGGTACCCAGTCTGCAAGGCGCCGTGATGTCGCCGTGCCCGGCCCCACCTCTACCGAACGCCCCGGGCGGTATGACCACCGCAGCCTCTTTTCGTTACCGCCCTGTGTCCCCGTTGGCCGCACCGCGTGTGCACTCTGAGAGAAAGGCGTAAGCATGCCCTCGACGTGGAGGCACCATGGCCGCGACAGCGTACAACTCGTCGGTCGTACCGATCACACGTGGCGAAATCGTCGACAGGCTGGCCTGGGCCGCCAAATCGTGCGGCCTTGCATTGGACGACATGCTCGACCAGTACTACACGGTCGGCCTTGAGGATCCGGGCGCCGTCACGGACGTGTTGATCCTGCTGGACCTGCTCCCGCCCGGGGATCCCCTCGTATCGAGGCACGTTGATGACCAGCACCGAGAACACCCTCGCTGACATTCAGAGGCTGTCGCAAGAGGTCCACGACGGCGGGAGGAAATCGTTCTGCGCCTGCCGCGACCTGTTCCAAAAGCTCCTGGTGATCACCGTGATGGCCGAGGGCCAGCAAGTGATCCTCAGGTCCGGACCGAAGGACGCGGTCCGCGCCCTGGAAGGGGCCCACAGGAGCGCCTACGCGCCAACGGACACAGGCTTGGTGCGCCTTCGCGACAACCACTGGTTGTCGATCGGCATGCATTTGTCCCTCACCAAGAAGAACCGCCTGGCAGTCGGTCAGTCCAAGTTCCAGTACCAATGGGAAGAGGATCGATCGTCCGCGGTCTTTCGCTACGACTACTCGCGCGCCAGCATTCACGTGCATCCGGCCGCGCACGTCAACATCCACGGATCGTTCGACGCCGCCGGTCCGCAGCCGCTCGAACGAATCCATTTTCCCACCGGTAGAACGTCCTTGGAGCAGGTGCTCCGGTTGTTGATCCAAGGCTTCAAAGTGCCCGCAGCCACTCCCAGCGACGTATGGCTGCCCGCGCTGGCGTCGGCCGAGGCGCGATTCGCTGAGGTTGCCAATCAGCCTCCGTTCGTTGGGATTCCGGACGGGGCCTGACACGCTGCGGGTTCCCCGACCCCGAGTCGACGTCGCGAATACCCGACGACCCGCCAGCGGCCCGTGCGTCGAGTCAGCGCAACTGGGTCCCCATCTGGGTGGATGCTGACAGCCGCCGCGCCCGCGCCCCCACTCCCGCCCGCACGGTACAGATCGGTATCGGCGCATGCATTCGACGGCGGCCGATCTTCCGCCCCGGTGTCGGTCGACGGCTGACGACGAGCGTGTCTTCACGGACACCATCGGAATCGGACAGGGCTGGCCCGCCGGGCTCGCGATGCGCGACCAGGATCGCCTCGTCGCGGGCCGCAAATGGTCTCCCCGTCCCTCGCCGCCCCACCGAATCCCCCCACTCGGACCGGGTTGGCTCCCACGTCGTCACCAGCGCATACCCAACTCCGTCAGCAGCCGTTCTCGCTCCTCGCTCAGCGAATGCCGTCTGGTGCGTTGGTTGTTGATCCATTTCCCCAACCTCACTTGGACCTCCTCGTCCGACCCGGCCGCAGTCACAGTCTCGACGTGGGTACGGGGCACCTCCAGATGACTCTCGCGTGTGTCTTTCGCAGGTGCGGTGCCGGGTTCAGCCGTTCGGAGGGGTCGGACACGGGGGTGTGAGTGTGTGTCGGAGCGCCTGGCCTGCTTGTTCGAAGCTGCCCGTGGTGGCCGCGCAGATGTGTCGGATGGCGTCCTGGGCTCGTACGAGTCGAAGGGATACGGCGTCGGTCTCCTCCATGAAGGCCAGGGTGTGGCCGTCGGGTGAGAAGTCGAGAGGTCTGTATCCGGACGCGGCGATGGGTGTCGTGTGGGGTGCGGGGTGGTCCGGGTCGGTGAGGTCCCACAGCCGCACGGGGCCGGAAATGCCCGATGTGGTGAGCATGTCTCCATCGGTTGTCAGAGAGAGGGAGTCGACCGAGTCTCCGTTGGTGTCGAGGGAGTTCGGGCGTGGTGTGGGATGGTCGGGGTCCGAGGTGTCCCACAGTCGCGTGGAGCGGGAACCGGCGGTCACCAGGGTCCTGCTGTTCGCTCCGAATGCGACGGCGGAGACCACGTCACTGTCGAGGGTGATGGATCCTGGCCGGCGCTTGGGCCGGGTGGGATCGGTGACGTCCCACAACACGACATCGGTGTCCGGGTCGAATATCGACACGGCGAGCGTGCGCCCGTCGGGCGAGAGGGCGGCGGCGAGTTCGGTATCGGTTCCGATGGCCGTGCGGAGCGCAGGCCGGTCGGGGTCGGAGACGTCCCATGTCTGCCAGCCGTGGCCTTGGCCCACTGCGACGAGGGTACGGCCGTCGGGGGAATACAGAACCGTCGTCCTTGCGGCTGGGAATCCGGTGAGGGCGTGGGGTCTGGGCGTGGGGCGGTCGGGGTCCGTGAGGTTCCAGAAGCGGATCGTCGCTGTCGGCTCGTCGTCGGTGCTGTCCGCAGGGGGACGGCCGTCGGGGCCGAGCTTGATGATGCGAGGGTTGGTGTCGGAGGTGACGGCGGCGAGGGTGCGGCCGTCGGGTGAGAACGACAGAGCCGTGGCCGTTTCGCGGTCCGTGGCCAGGGTGCGTGTCCGCGGCGTGGGGTGGCCGGGCCGGACGAAGTCCCACAGGCGGATCTCGCCCCTGGCGGCGACGGCGAGCGTGTGACCGTCGGGGCTGTATCGGAACGTCGCGGGGTTGCCGTCCTCGCCGGTGCGGGTCGCGGTGACGTAGGTCGGCAGGGTCCACAGTCGCGTCGGTCCGGACGACGCGAGTATCCGGCCGTCGGCCGAGAAGCTCAGGTTTGCGCCGGTGCTGGGCAGTCCGCGGCCGTTCTGGTCTCGATCGTGGGCGAACAGGGGGTCTGTTCGCGGGATGGTGCGATCCGGATCCGAGATGTTCCACAGCCGTGCGGTGGCATCGCGATCCGCGGTGGCGAGGGTGTGCCCGTCGGGAGAGAACGCGATCGACGTGACGGACGCCGAACCTCCGGCGAGGGGCAGGCGCCAGGGGGTGGGGTTGTCGATGTCGGTGAGGTTCCACAGGCGTACGGCGGCGTCCTGGCCGCCGGTTGGGATGGTGTGCCCGTCGGGTGAGAAGGCGAGGGTGTCGATCGGTGCCGTGTGGCCGTCGAGCGTTCGTGGCCGCGGGCTCGGTCGTTCGGTCACGGTGGTGTCCCAGAGGCGGACACTGTTTCCGTCGGTGGTGGCCAGGGTGTGACCGGTGGGAGAGAACGCGATGTCCGAGACCGAGGGGTCGGCGGACACCTTGAAGTGGACGCCCTGTGGCTCGGGATGGTCGGGGTTCGAGGTGTTCCACAGGTCGATGCCGTCGTTCGCGGTGACCGCGAGGCTGCGGCCGTCCGGGGAGAAGGACAGGGCTCCCCTCGCCGTCGACCCGTTGCTCGCGCGCAGGGTGGGCTGGTGGGGATCGGCGGTGTTCCGGAACTCGATGAACCCCTTGCCGGCGACGGCGAGGGTACGACCGTCCGGGGAGAACGCGAGCCCGATCTCCGTACTTCCTCGGATCGGGAAGTCCGCGAGACGCAGTGGACGTTCGGGGTCTCCGACGCCCCACAGCGTGATGCTTGCGTCGTGTGTCGTGTCACCGCTCGTTCCGGTTCGCCCGAAGGTTGCGGTGGCCAGGGTGTGGCGGTCGGGACTGAAGAGAACCCGGTTGCTGGGGGAGTCGGGCAGGACTGCGGCCAACGGGCGGGCGGCGGAGTCGAGGAGGTTGCCCAGCGTGGTGGGCGACGGGTCCTTGCGATAGGCGGCGATGTCGGCCTGGGCGGCGAGGGAGACGTCGATGCCGCGCAGCCGCTCGGCCTCGATGCTCAGTTCGCGGGACAGAGCGGCGTCGAGTTCGTTGCGGAGCCTGTCCCCGCGCCGATCGGATTCGACGGCGAATCGGACGGCGACCACGGTCGTGGTGGCGGCCAGCACGGCCAGTACCCCGATCACGCCGGTCGCGATACGCCAGCGGCGCCGGTTGCGGTGTTTTCGGAGCCGCTCCGCGTCGTGTGTTCGCCGCGTCTCCTCCACCGCCGCGTCGCACGCGTCGAGGAACGCCCGGGCGGTGCGGCTGACCTCGTGTGCCTCGGCATGGTCGCGGGCCTGGCGAAGCCGACTGCCGCTGTAGAGCCTGGCCGCCTCGCGCCGTGGCACGACGACGGGATCGGTGCCGGTGCCGGTCGTGGCGCGCGCGACGGGCCTGTCCCATTCCGCGGCGTCCTCCTCGAGGCGCTGTCGGACCAGGTGCGCGTCGCGATCCGTGCCGATCCAATCGCGCAGGCGGGGCCAGGCCTGCAGCAGGGACTCGTGCGTGATCTCCACGCTGTCGCGGTATTGCGTGAGCAGGCGTTCGTCGGTGAAGGCGTTGGCCACGGCGACCAGGACGTCCGGGTGGTGGCTCGCGGCGGCAAGGTCGGAGCGGACGGCGCGCCTGCGGGTGTCCTCGGCGGGACTCTCGCCGAGGCGCACCAAACGTAGGAACAACGCGCGGGTCTCGCGACGCCCGACATCGTCGAGGGTGTCCCACACGTGATCGGCGGAGCGCTGAACGGCACCGGCGATACCACCGGTGTCCTCGTAGCCTTGGAGGGTGAGGGTACCGCCCTTGCCGCGACCCTCGTCGGTCGTGGCGGGCACACGCTCACGCCAGGTCGCCCGCAACGCGTGGGCGAGCAAGGGGAGCCGGCCCGCCGCGTACTCGTCGGCGGGATTCGCGTCGGGCCTCCGAACGGGGGGACGGACGCCGAAATCCGCGAGCAGGCGTTCGACCAAGGCGGGTTGCACCGTCAGTTGGGCTGCCCGGGCCGGCCCGGTGATCGCTTCACACAGGCCGTCCCGGGTCAATGGGCCGACCTGACCGGACGATCGGCCAGCGCGTCGCCGAGTTCGCGATGTCGCTGGCACGCCGGGTAGAAGTCGTCGCGCACGCCCACCACGACGAGCGCCCTCGGCAACGCGCCCCCCGGACCGGCCGCCGCCAACGTGGTCAGGGACGCGACGAACGCACGTCTTGCCTTCGCGTCGGAACACTCGGTGAAGATCTCCTCGAACTGATCGACCACCACGATCACACCGCCGGCACTGTCATCGGCCTCGGATGCCCCGGCATCGGCCGGCACGCGGGTGATGTCTTCGATGCCGGCGTCGGCGAGAGCACGGGCGAGTGCCGCCGGCGGGTCGCCGGACGGTGTCAGGACCACCATCGTGGGCGAGGACCACGGGTGATCCAGCGCACCTGCTGCCAGCCGCGGGACGAGCCCGGCGCGCAGCAGCGAGGACTTGCCTGCGCCGGAGGCCCCGACGACCATTTGGATTCCTCCGTCGCGCGTGCGGCGGTCCAGATGCTCGACCAGGTCCGTCACCAGCGAGGCCCGGCCGACGAACACCGATGATCGCTCGGTGCTGAACGCCGCCATCCCCGGATAGGGGCACTTCCCTCCACCGGCGGCTCGCGTTGCGCGATCCCGAAGGAGCAGCAGCGGTTTCGTATCGAGTTTCAGGACGCGGGCGAGGGCCGTGATCGTGGCGGCGCTGGGTATCCGCGCGCCGTTCAGGGCTTGGCTGACCACGGTACGACTCAGGCCCGTTTTTGTGGGGAGTTGACCCGCCGCGAAACCCTGCCGCACGCGCCCGCGCTGCAGTGCCCGGGTCAGCTCGGCCAAGGCGTCCTCGTGTTCGACGGGCTCGCTCACGCGGTCTTCCACCCCCTCGTTGTTCATTGTGTTCGCGGCGAACGCCGTTGAACGGCGGTTCCGTGAAAGTCGATCCGAGCCCGTCTCGCACCGCCAGGGTGCGCGCACCCTCTGCTCGGGAGGACCCGTGTCCACACATTCGATCCGCGTCATCGCCACCGTGATGAGCCTCGCGGTGGCAGTCCTGTTCGCCATGGCTGCGGCCGCTGCGACGGCCTACCTGGCCCGCCGTGCGGGTGACCCCATGCCGGCGACGCTCATCAGGGCCGCCGGAGCGTTCGGCTCCGCGCTCACTCTCGAACTGCTCGTCCTCACAGTGCTCGTCACCGTCCTCGCCTGAACCCGCACCGCGCGGACTTCCCGGAGGTTCGGCGGCGGGCCGGCTGTCGACCGCCGACGTGTTCTCGTCGCCGACGGCTCAGTCGACAACCGAACCTGCGAGCAGCCAGACAGGTCAGATGGCCGATCGCAAGTCCGCAAGCGTGGTGGGTCGAGTCCGGGACGCGACCCACCACGCGCCAGGCCGTGAAGCCGGTCAATTCGCGAGGAGCACGCGGCGTCGCAGAAGTTGCAGGCTCGCGCGGTCGCGGGGCGACGTTTCGCCTTTGTCCTGTTCGCGAGCCCTTCGACCGTGCCCCCGCGCTCCGGAGGAGCGTCGGGCCGGAGGTGGTGGCGGTGCCGTGTCCGCGGAAGCATCGCGAAGCCGCGGCGGGTGAGTCGGTTGATCTCGGCGAAGCGGGGGCAGCGCCCGCACGGTTCCCTCGACTGCTGTCGAGCGGCTTCACGTTGCCGTTCGGTCGATGATTCAACGGACCACTTCGCGGACGGGCAGTGGAGGCGGCCTCTTCGGCGACGTTTCGTGGTCGGTACCGCTGTGCGGAATCGTCGGACGGTCTTGTGGCCCGCTCGCGTGGCCGCGGGCGGCGACCTACCCGGCGCCCGTCGCCTGCGGTCGCCGCTCGACAGCAAGACTAAAGGTTGTCCCACAAGTGATCTTCGAGTTGCGGATGCGGTCGGCAGCTGCGCGAACTCGTCGGCTATCCGGCGAGAGCGAGGTTGTGCAAGCGGGCGATGCCGAGCATGGCGTGGTGGACGCCGTCGCCTTTGAGACGGCA